>CAOKOS010000087.1 GCA_948470255.1 uncultured Lachnotalea sp. | reverse complement strand
ACAATCCGGATGTGCTGGTAGTCGGCAAGGACCGGTCATAAGAAGGGAGAAGGAAAATGGGAAGAAAAGTGACAGAAAATCATAAGGTAGTGGAGCAGAACAGCCAGGAATCAGCGGAAGAACTGATTAAGCAGCAGAATGCGGCGGAAGATTTTGTCCTGGGGGAAAGAGAGGAAGAAAACCAGGAGGCAGATACCGGGAAGGGAGAAGGGCAGCAGGAAGGCGGCGTGATTGGCGCAGCGGATCAGGAAGAAGCCCTTTTGGAATTACCAGGGGATTCCGTTGAAACCGCAGAAGACACAGCGGAGCTGACCGGAGAGGAAGAAGGGCAGCAGAAAAAGGCATTTGAGAGAACGGTTGTTCTCACAGGCGCCGCAACCTATCTGGATTCCGGCGTAAGATATTTCAAAAATAAACCGGCCAAAGTTACCGATCAGAGGGCGTATGAACAGCTTTTGAGAACCGGGCTGTTTGTGCGCGTCTGATTATGGGTGCATATGTATCCGGGAAAGATTTGCTGGATGAAAACGGGGAGTTTGCGGGGCTGATTCCTGCAGACGATTTGGCAGAGCTGTCAGAAGCGGCACTGGATAATCTGCTGTCAGCGGGAAAGGAAATGATTGATGCCTACTGTCAGCAAGGTTTTGGTGAAAATAAAGGGGTTCCCTATATTGTAAAACTGGTAAATGTGCAGTTGGTATCTGCCATTTTATCCGATCCCAGTAAAACAGCAGAGAGCATTGAGGATTATTCTTATGACAATAACCTCAATGTTTTTTCTAATATTCTTTCCCGGCTGAATTTTTTGAAAGTGGGGGATGAAACAATCTCTGGCCGGAAGAAAAGTATAAGGGCAAAGGTGATCTGAATGAGTTTTGGAAAGATGCTGATCCATAAGTGCGAGATATTACGGCATGAGGAAGGAAAGCGTGGAAATTTCACGAAAATGCTGCCTGTTTCCGTATATCCGGCAGGAACCCGCTGCCGATTTGTGAGGAAAACCGCAACCAATACAGAGGCCAACGGAAGAACTAAGGTGTCAGCCTATTATATTTTGTATTTGCCTAAACGGGTGGAAGTGAAAAATGGAGATGTAATTATATGGTCCCTGGATCCGGAAGCAAAATATACGGTTCAGGAACCATATGCGCCGTCCAACCGCTTTCATGTAGTCACTCTGGAAAAGGAGGGGGAAGTCTGATGGAAGATGGATTTTATATAGAGAATCTGGATAAATTGGAGCAGAAACTATTGAAGGCAGCTTCAAAGGAATTCCCGCAGATCATACAGAATATTTTAGAAACCCTCGGAGAAATTATCCTGAATTCGGCAAAAGACTCTTTAAAAAGCGACACACGGCCACACGCAAGATATGTTAAGAAAACCAGGACCATTACCAGAGGTGCCAATAAAGGCAAGCAGAAAAATTACCTTCAGTTCAAAGGGACGGTTTCCACCAATGCCATTGATACAGGAGCCTTGTGGAATTCATTGTCCAGAGGTATCAATGGCAATGTCTGGGTTTACAATGGCTCTGCCGGGAGATTTTCTCTTTGCGTGGGTTCAAGCGTATCCTATGCAAGATTTATCAATGATGGATATACCATGCGAACGCCCCATTGGGTTCCGGGGACAATCGATGGAACCGGTAAATTCATTTACCAGCCAGGCGCAAAGACCGGGATATGGGTAAAGCCACGGGTTTATAAAGGAGTAAAGTTTTTTGATATTGGATTTGAGGAAATGAAAAAGGAGGCTCCGGAAGTTGTCAGATATGAACTTGAACGATTTGCAGCAGAATTCAACAAATAACCCGTCCCCGCAGAATTCGGTTTTTTCTGAAATCGTAAAGGAAGTATTTGGGGATATTCAGCAATATGAAACGGATGTTCCGCAGAATTTCAGACGCCCTTGTTTTCTTTTCATCAATCCGGATAAGACAACAAGAACAAAGGAAATGACGGCTTCATCATATAAAGTCATGCAAAATTATGAGATATATTTTTTTGCCACGGAAGATGATGTTGAAAGCCTTACAAGCTACAAGGATTCTTTTGTTGATTACCTTATGGGAGTGAAAAAAATACCCATTCCAGGTACAGAACGTTATTATACGGTGGAGCAGGTGGCAGCGGATACAGATGATGTGAATTCTATGGTGGCATTTATGGTTGAGGTATCCAGGGTGAGAAAAAGAGATTTAAGACGTCCTGAGGTACCCAAAATCAGAAAAATAGTGAACAGCATTTCAGTAGATGGGAGGGATACAATAAGCGATGAACGATAAAAGAGAGTTTAGTCTGGATGAAATATGCCAGCATTCAAAGGAACTTTTTGGGGTTTATCCGGAAGTGATCTACGGGGCGCTTCTTCCGGTAGAAACAAAGGAAAAGTATACGCTGGCCGAGATCCAGAGAGCCATTGATAAATTTGTGAAAAAGGAGGTTGTGTAATATGTCCAGTGGAACATGGAGAACAGGCGAAACGAAAGACCGTACCGGGCTTTACAACTGGTTTGTGTCTTTGGCTACGTCCCGGATCAACGCGGCGAAAAAAGGCGTTGTGGGGATTCCCATTAAAGCGGATTGGGGGCCATGCAATCAGTTGACGACTTGCGGAGATGATACGGAAATTCTCGCTACATTTGGTGACGGAGGGACGGTTTACCTGGCACGAAGGGCGGCAAAAGGGGGAAAAGACCGTAAGCCCCACAAACTGGTTATTTACAGGATGGCGACAGCAGAGGCAGAACAGGCAGTTGCAACGGTGGAAGGAAGCTTCAAGCTGATTGCAAAATATAAGGGGGAACGGGGAAATCATTTTCGGGCCGCCATCACCGAAAACATTCAGAATGAGGATTGTGTGAACCTTTGTATTTATGAGGACAGCGCAATGGTAAGCAAGTACACCGCCGGGAAAAATGATGTGGACGCTTTGGTCGAGGCGGTCAATGAGGATTCAGAGTCCCTGGTAACGGCGGTAAAAATGGGAGAAACCGCCCTTTCCCCTACGGCTTCCATATCCTTTGCCGGCGGCGCTTCCGGAAGCGAA
>CAOKOS010000086.1 GCA_948470255.1 uncultured Lachnotalea sp. | reverse complement strand
CTCCAGACAGATATGAAGGATGTGCGCCAGGATGTGGGAAATCTTCAGCAAGATATGAAAAACATCCAGAATAATATGATAAACCTGCAAATGGATATGGAAACAATAGTTTGTCCCCAGATTCAATTACTGGCTGAAGCTTATGTGCCGGCAGCAAAAAAATATGAAGAAACTGCGGCACAGATTGATGGGATGCAGGATGATATGGCCCTTATAAAAAAAGTAGTGTCAGGACACAGCAAAAAGTTGCAGGCATTGGTCTAAGGGTTTTTTTGTTTAAAAATTTTGATGTAGTCTTAAGTTTTATTCTGCCGGGGGACAACATCCTTATCCTTACCGGATTGGGAACGATTACCTGCGATGGCAAAAGCCTTCCGGGAATTGCCTGATGTCTGTCTGCCGGCTCAATGAAGGCAGTGTAAGTTATTCAGCTCATCAGTGTTTTTAGATCTTTGTAAAAGTCAGGATAGGAGATTTTTACACAGTCCTGGCCTTTAATGTGAGGCATTTCGCCGCAAAGAAGCCCCGCAATAGAAAAACTCATAGCAATACGGTGATCCAGGCGGCTGTCAATGACAGCGGATTTTAAAGGGCGTCCGCCTTTTATGATCATGCCGTCTTCCGTCTCAGTCACATCGGCGCCCATAGCCAGAAGCCCCTCAGTCATGACAGCAATACGGTTGGACTCTTTTACTTTAAGTTCTGCTGCATCGGAAATCACAGTTTCCCCGTCAGCAAAACAGGCAGCCACAGCAATAATAGGAAGTTCATCAATGAGAGCTGGGATAATAGAGCCTCTGACGGTGGTTCCGTGGAGGGTTCCACCCCGTACAAGAAGGTCAGCCACCGGTTCTCCAGAAGCATTTCGTTTATTCAACAGGGTAATATCTGCCCCCATATCCTGATAGATCCGAAGGATTCCGTCACGAGTAGGATTGATTCCCACGTTTTTAATCAGAAGTTCAGAGCCAGGGCTCAGAGCAGCAGCAGTAAGGAAATAGGCAGCGGAAGAAATATCGCCTGGTACGAAGATTTCCTGAGCGAACAGTTCTTCCGGCGGAGTGAGTGCGGAAGTGGAACCGTCACATTCCACTTTTGCCCCAAAAGCGCCAAGCATAAGTTCCGTATGGTTTCTGGACAGATAAGGTTCTATGACCGTTGTTACGCCTTCGGCGTAAAGTCCCGCTAAAAGCACGGCAGATTTTACCTGGGCGGAAGCTACTGGAGAACAGTAAGAGATACCTTTCAGGTTTTGGCCGCGGATATGGAGGGGAGCGCAGCCATTGCCGGCTTCACTGGCGATATTTGCCCCCATTTCAGTGAGCGGGATTATGATTCGCCCCATGGGACGCTTTTTTATGGACTCATCCCCGGTCAGACTGGAAGAAAAGGGTTGGGCGGCAAGGATCCCAGAGATCAGCCTGGTGGTGGTACCGCTGTTTCCACAGTCCAGAACTGATTTTGGGGCTGTCAGTCCATGGAGGCCTTTGCCATGAACCAAGATTTGACTGTTGTTATTTTCGATCGAGATTCCCATGGCCTGAAAACAGTTGATGGTGGACAGACAGTCAGCGCCCTGGAGAAAATTTTCGACTCTGGTGGTGCCTTTTGCCAGTGCACCGAACATGACGCTTCGGTGGGAGATGGACTTATCGCCGGGAACGGTCAGTTCGCCGCGAAGAGGGGAAATAGTCATAACATTACCTCATGTATATTTATTTGGTGATTATATCGTCACCGACGATATACCGTATATCTGCACTGGGTTAAAAGCTCAGCAGCATGATGGAAGGCCTCTTCATTGTAAAATTCAATTTTCAGGACGCCTTCTTCAAACTCGCGGTTGTGGATAATACCAATATTTTTAATATTAATCTGGTGGGTGGCCAGAATGGTGGCAATGGTAGCAATGGCGCCGGATTCATCCACGATATCACAGTACAGGGAATATTCTCTTTTAATGGGGCCGGCAGAACGGTCGGCAATGGAATTCCGGTATTCCCTGGAAACATCAAATAAATCATATATGGCTTTGTCATTGCCTCCGGCCACATCAGACCGCACCTGATTCAATGCTTCAATATAATCTTCCAGAATAGACTGGACATTGCTCCGGTTGGCGGCGCATATCTGCTGCCACATGACCGGGGAGGAGGAGGCGATTCTGGTGATATCCTTGAATCCTCCAGCGGCGACCAGTTTCATGGTCTGTTCTTCTGTATCTTTGTCCTTTACAAGTCTTACAAGACTTGCAGCAATCAAATGGGGCAGATGGCTGATTCCCGCTACGATATAGTCATGCTCCTGATAGTCTAAAACCAAAGGCAGGGCTGATAAGGAGAGAACAAGATTTTTAAGCTCTTCCACCTTTTCACAGGGGGAGAGGGCAGTGGGGGTAATGACGTAATAGGCATTTTCCACCAGGTGGTCTGTGGAGTAGGGATATCCGCTTTTTTCTGATCCGGCCATGGGGTGGCCGCCGATGAAATTCGCTTCCATATCCAGCCGTTTTACTGCCTCGTGAATATTGCTTTTGACGCTTCCCACATCTGTGAGAATGGCATCTTTACGGAGGAAAGGATGGACTTTTGCTAAATACTCTTCATTATAAGTGACAGGAGTACAGAGAAAAACATAGTCGCAGCAAAGGAGGGAGTCATTGATGCCGTCCATGGCTTCATCAATGGCGCCGTCTTTCAGGGCAGCCTCCAGAGTTTCCCTGTGGCGGGCGTAAGCCATGATACGATGTCCTTTATTGGCCCGTTTGAGGCCCTTGGCGATGGAGCCGCCGATTAAACCAAGGCCGATGAAACCGATGGTCAAATTCTTCATAATGATTGTATCCTTTCTGTATATGAGGCAGGCAAAATGGCCTGTACCATGGTTATTTTATTGCAGAAGGATTACTTTGTCAACACTTTTACACGTTAAAGTGAAACACCGACAGGGGTTTATTCAGTTTTCATGTTTTTGTTGCTATTTTCAAGATTTTTTAGTACAATATAGCTAAGTCACGAGATGCAGACATCTTGCCGCTTTTCCTTGGGCGGCGTGGGGCTAATACGAATTAAGGGAGGAAGTATCTATGAACGTTTTTGAATCGGAAAGAATTCGTAACGTTGTATTATTGGGACATGGA
>CAOKOS010000085.1 GCA_948470255.1 uncultured Lachnotalea sp. | reverse complement strand
TTTACAGAGAAAGATTTATCAGATATTGAAAAGGGGCTTGGATATAAGCTGCCAGAAAGGTATTGCCATGATATTAGAAGAACTGAAAAAGATCAAATCCTTTGGCAGCAACATGGAAAGTTCTGTGAAACCGGAGGATATTGCAGACAAGGAGACAGAACTGAGGTTTACGCTGCCTCAGGCTTTAAAGGAATTATATCTGACCTTTCACCCGGATGACCCCGCCTTTTCGGGAAAGGGAAATCTGATCCCTTTTGAGGAACTGAAAACTTATAAACGTATCTGTTGGACAGATACCGTCATTACGATTCTGCCCTTTTGTAGGCATGAGCGGTACGGTTATGGATTTGAAGTAAGCCGGCAGCACAAAAGTAAAGGCGCCATAAGCAACAATGCTCCGGAAGACCCTCAAATGTGGGGCCTCTATATATCACCGGAAACACGCAGGGAAGAAAAACATCTGGAAGGTCATGGAGTGCCGTGTAATCCATCAAATCTTTCCAGGTGGATCATGGAGTGGATGGGATACCAGCAGATTTTGGCTCAACCCAGTGTTGCAGCCGTTAACCGGGATAAGACGGAAAACTATTGGAAAAGAATGAGGGAACTTCCCCTGAAAGATTTTTATCATCTTTCATTGGAACAGTTTTCCAGTGTAAGAACAAATTTCGATGTAAATTATGTGGAAGAACCATTCCGGCTTTTATGTGGAAATATTCACTATTCAGGAACAGCCTATTTTGGCAGCAGGACCGATAAGGAACTGGAGCTGTTTATGAAACAGATGGGGTTTAAATATGTCTGGATAAAAAGTCAGGACGGACATCCCATTTTTAATTCGGCTCCGCCCAGGCCGCCCCAGGAGCGGGAACTAAAATCCATTACCCCGGTATTACAGTTCCTCTGTGAATTTGCCGGGATTGAGGGCAAGGGAGCGAAAGAGGAAAGTATCCATCGGGCGCAAGTTCGTCTGGGAAATCCACTTCCGCAGCCAATGGCAGAATTTTACCGCTGCCTGCCAAGCAGGTTTTACCGCAGTTACAATGTGGTTCGTCCTCTTTCCAGCCTGAGAAGAACAAAGGACGGCAAGCTGAATTTCCTGGAAGAAAACCAGGCAGTGTATCACTGGGCGGCAGAATTTAACAGTCCCTTTCTATATCGCCGCGCCAATGACGGCGTTGCCGGATGGAGCCCATATGGTATTTTGGACGGTTTTCTTGCGGCGGAATTTCTGTGGGCGCTGGCCTGTGATGAAACATTGAATCTGTTTCTTTGGGAGTTTCCGGATTTTGAGCCGGCAATGTTAAATGAAGGCGGGAAACTGCATCCGTACCTGTCCCCCATCGCAGGCATTACGGACCAGATTGCAACAGACAATACCCGGACACTCTATCAGGCCATGGACGGACAGGCTGTTGGGCTGTATGACAGCGAAGAATGCACCTTTTGGTTCGTTACAAAAAATGAATCGGCACAGGAACGGTTGGAAGCATTGTTTGATATTTGAAACAGGGAGATTTCATGACAACAGCAAGAAAACATTTGGATAAATTGAACCAGAATAGGGAAGTACATTTATGTGGGAAATAGACATAGCGGCAACGCAGGATAGAAAAGCAAAATTAAATGAATTATATAACAAAGAAGGCTTGAATGCTGAAAGGTTTGATTGTAAATTTTATTCGGAATGTTTGTCTTCCCAGAAAGGGAAGTGTGTGGGAAAACAATATGCGGGAGGGACAGCAGCGATATCACCTTTTTACGATATTTCCTATAATGGTATACCTATGAGAACTTTAATTGTGGGAAAAGAAACAGGGTATATGAAAAATGAAAAATATGGAACATCACCAAATTTTTATGAGAACTGTAATAATGTATTAAATTGTATTAATTGGAAACATAAAAATAACCATATTAAAGGCACATTAATGATTTTACAGTACCTTTTTCAAGTTAATACAGAATACATATATTCAAGCTATGCATTAAGTAATTCGCTAAGGTGCGCATTTCAAGATTT
This sequence comes from uncultured Lachnotalea sp., assembly GCA_948470255.1. Taxonomy (GTDB): domain Bacteria; phylum Bacillota; class Clostridia; order Lachnospirales; family Lachnospiraceae; genus Lientehia. The sequence continues at coordinate 3,883 of CAOKOS010000085.1, read as the reverse complement.
AGCAAAAATAGAGAATTTATCATCTGTAAGTGACACAAAAATAATGCGAGATAATTGCATTAAATTTTTGTTTGAGGAAATTGATATTTTAGAGCCTAATTTAATTATATGTCAGGGAGAATGGTCAATAAGAGGAAAGGATAATTATATTGAAAAAATGTCAAAAAGGTACGAAGAAAAACCAGTTTGCCTAAGAAAAAATTCCAATGGAAAATATGGATTATTTAAGTTTAATAAATGTTATGTTTTGACGTGTCACCATCCGGCAATTTTAGGAAATTGGATAAAGAACTTGGCTCCTGACTCTGTGTGGCCGGCAATTGACTATTTAAGAGAAGAAGGAGTATTGCCACAAATTGATAGAGCAACGTCAACGAAAGAATATGAGATGTTGGTTAAGGATAAAGTAAATGAACTGTTGAGTTCAATGCAGTCAAATGATAGGCTGCGAGGATAGCTAATGAGTATTAAAAGATATTTTAAAATTGCTAAAAGTGAGGCTGAGCATAATGAAGATAAATGAAATAAGTACATCATATGCTACAGAAAATCTTGCTTCTTGTCGTGTTCTTCAAAAATTGGGGTTTCAATTCATAAAAGAACCTTATGAATGTAATAGAGGAGATATCGTTACGACGGGAAGATATTGTAAATACCAAACAAGATAAAATTTCATTGAACAAAATCGCCGTGCGAAAGGGGACAAAGCCACTTCAGCGTGGTGGCCTGGAGTCTTTTCAACGAGTCGGGATAATTTCTGGGTATAACGTAGCTGGAACGCAAATAGAACAGAGATTGTTTTCAGCAGGAAGATGTGCTATACTTAGGTCAGCAATCCAATGGATAAACCGGAATTGGGGGGATGTACATGAAACACGCTCTAGTCGGAATAGCGATCATTCTTTTCGCAATTTTGCTGCAGCTATGTAGTGCAGGAATGGAATTTGCGGCTTTTGGAATAGGAGTCTTCGGACTATTCTTTACAGTGATTTCCGTTTTAAAAACCAAGTAATAATTCCGGTTTATTGGTGTGATGAAAACTCAAAACAGGGCGGCGATGATAAAAACTGTCCCGCCGCCTTATTTGCTATCGTTTCATATCCTGTGCCCTCCGGGGCTGCTGCAGGATCCTGTGAACACTCTTTCAGATTTACCGGGCTTTGGTCAGCAACTTTTCCCTTTGCGAAAGGGAGTATTCCTGAAAAAATGGGGATGTTTTAAGTCATGGAAGGCTTTGAAGAAGGGATGTAAAGGAAGATGGGAACCGGTCAGAAGGGGAAAGCGACTGGCAGGTTCATCGGAACAGTTATTCTAACTGGATATAGGACATGATCGCAGGCTTTCAGCATAGGGCGGCGGAAAGAACAGGGGAAGAGGGAGAATAACGATGGGCTTTCAGGACCAGATGAAACAGAAGTTTCTCCACGTTGCGGCAGGGAACGTGGAACCAGAGGAATGGGAAACATGGTGGAAGGCCCGTGTGGGATCTTGGGGGAGGAGAAAAAGCAGATCCCTGGCGGGCTGACGATTATCTGTTTGGCATTTGGGATCTGCTGACCGGAAAGGAAGAGTATAGGCGTCTTGAAGAATGTGTGAGACACAATTCCGTTTACGTGAAGAAATGTCTGAAGGAGTTCCCGCAAGCCCACAATGATCCAAGAGAAGCCATGGCGGTGATGTACCATAACGCCCGGCTTTTTCTCAGGACAAAGGAGATCGAAGACGCAGAGAAAAGAAAGATTGCAATTGGGAAGACGTACGAGGAAGTATGCCGGTTCATGCGATATTACCACGGCCTGGCCAAAAAGACGGAAAGGGAAATCTGATAGATGCCAGCAGGTGGGAAGATTGGAACCAGCCATTGAAAATATAGATGATACACGGAAAATTTTCTGGAAGATTCAGGAAAAGAGCATGGAGGAGAAACGATTATGTTGGAATTTGCCCCAAATACTTATATGTTGGAATATCAGGATGGCACCTACATCTGCAACGAAAAAATACAGGTAAAAGCGCCGCTGAATTTAGAGACTCTTGAGGAAGCTGTCAGGCAATGCCAGAAGCTTCAGACGGTTATATTGAATGATGCTCCGTTTGGTGACCAGTGTTTTCCCATTTTGGCACGGATTCCGAAGCTGAATCTGCTGATCCTGATGCGGTGCAGGCAGATTACCGGACATGGACTGGAACTTTTGAAAGACCTTCCCTTGAAGGATCTGTTTTTGCAGCGGACGGCTTTGGACGACGAGGGACTGGCCCAGGCGGCCCAAATTAAAAAACTGAAAACGATTTGCATAGCTGCCTGCCATCATGTTTCCTTTGACGGGCTAATGGCAGTTTCCTGGAGGGATAAGCTGCGTATCAGCGATAAAGACAATCATGATGAGGAAGGGATGGCAGGTCTGTTTACAGAGAAGGAGCGAAAAGCATATGAAGACGCCCGCGCTTATAAGATCATGAAAAATCGGATTTTATCGGACGATCCTGAGCTGCAGGCTCCCGTTCAGGCGCTGCAGGAATTTTTTGAGGATATGAACCGCTGGGAGCGGATGGCGGAACAAAAAGGCTGCGGCGATCAGGCTGCGATTGATGAGCTGTTTGCCAAGCGGGTGAGTTGGTCTCCCCGTCCTGGCTGGCGTCCTGTTGATCTTTCCTTTAAAGCCGGCGGAACTTATACGGATCGTCACCTGATTGTCGGTGAACGGGTTACAAAAAGCAAATTTTGGCTTTATGCGGAACAGGATATTTTCTACTATCGTTATTTGATGCGTCTCATGGATGGCAAGTGGATGATTGACAATTCCCAGTGGTGCCAGGAAGGGTGTTGGTCATTTCATGAGCTGTGATGAAAAATCCAATGAAGCAATGCTGTACATTCCACAGCAGCAGGTAAGCATTTCACAGCAATTTTTTCGATGCCACAGAAGCATGGAGTTACTACACAAATGGCTATGTGGAAACGCATAGCCATTTTTTTCGGGGAGAAATATGCAGACAGATTTTCACTTACACAGGGTTTTTGTGCAGAGCAGGATTGACCGGCAGTTTGGATGGATAACGGCGATTTTTGACTCCAGGGCGAAGTTTTCCCTTTATCACTTGGTTTATCTGGGGGTTCGTACCTGGGAGGATATTCTTTTGCTGTTTGCAGTAGGGATGGGATTTGCGGCTGTGTACAGGCTGTCTGATTATATCCTACTTTGTGAACCTGCCCAATGCTTTTATTACCTATATGCTGAAATACGAGCAGTTTCCAAGGATGGAAGGTGAACTACTTATTTTCATAGGGATTCTGCCAATCAGGGCAAAGGTATGTCTCACTCCATGCCATCATAGTCTGCAGGACGGGGATGAAACTTCTGCCAAATTCAGTTAGTGAATATTCCACCTTCGGCGGGATTTCCTTGTAAATCTCCCGATGAAGAAACCCATCGTTTTCCAGTTCCCGAAGCTGCTTGGTCAGGGTGGATTGTGTGATTCCCTCCAGGCGGCGGGACAATTCGCCGAACCGCTGGACTTTATAAAAGGACACATACCATAAGATCAGGATTTTCCATTTGCCGCCAATCACAGACTGGAGCCTGCCCATTGGAACGCAGCGGGCAATGGTTTCCTCGTTGTTGAATTTGTTCTCAGCCATTTCATTCCACCTCTTTTTTATCCACTGTTTTCCATGAGTATATATTGCCTGTGAGAAAAAATCAAGATACAGTTATTTTTGATAGATAGTATGAAAAAGTGTACTACCGACTAAAAAAGACAGTACTTGATTCCATAGGATTTTAGAGGTAAGTTAGTGCGAAAGAGGATATCCGCTGATTAAAATTATACGAGGAGGAATGAATGATGCACTATACAGGAACCATATGGAGGCCGCCCTATG
>CAOKOS010000084.1 GCA_948470255.1 uncultured Lachnotalea sp. | reverse complement strand
GTGCGATCCGCGCGGAGCGTTTTTATTTTATAGGACGTGGTTTCCTATAAAATAAAAAGGCTGCCCTGCGGCAGCCCTAATAAACCCTTCCTGCTCTAATACAAAGCCTCTCTTACTGTTCAGATGTATCCTCAAATGCATCTTCTGAAGCTTTGGAAATACTTTCAGATTCTTCTGCTTCGTCGTCATCAAAGAAATCATCATCGAAGTCATCTTCAAAATCGTCTTCAAAATCTTCCAGATAATCCGGCGTAAAGAAACGGTATACTGCATATGCAATACCGGCCACAGCAGCGACTGCGCCAATGATCGCCAGAACCCAAAGCACCTTTCCCTTCTTTTCTTCCTCTTTCTCGCTTTTGCGAATCAGTTCATTTAATTTACTCGTGCTTAAGATTTCTTCCAGCTTTTTATTCATAACCCCACGTCCTTTCTACAAAGAATTTACATTTTGCAGTTATTATATCACTAATCTTCTGCTTTTACTATCGAAATTTTCAGAATTATAATATTTTTATACTTTTTTTAGTTTCGCAAAACCAGCATACATTCGTTTCCGCCCTGCTTTATCAAAATCCACCGTTACTTCAAAATCCTTTTTTTGCTCCGTAATGTCTGCAACCACACCTTCGCCAAACTTCACATGGCAGACCCTGTCACCCACTTTGTAGGGAAGAGCTTCTGTCTTTGTTACTGTAAACTGCTTTCCCATATAGCTCTCTTTTATACCGGCGCCCGCCCCTGCCTTTTTATATCTGGCAGCCGGCGCCGTCCAGGGCCGGTACTGCCCCTTTTCCTGTTTTGGAAATTCAAAGACGTCATCAGAAAGAACGGCGCCGGCGCCTTTGCTCTCTCCGCCTTCCCTTTTTCCAAACCGCATGATACGGTCGCTTTCCCGGCCATCCTCTGAAAAATCACCTGTCCCATTACGCTGCAGCCCTCCAAAAGAGAAAATAGAGGAAGGGCCATCCTCCCGGATACACAAAGGAGGAACCTCCTTCACAAACCGGGACGGCATACAAAACCGCGTTTCTCCATTTACCATCCGTTGTCTGGCACAGGTAAGCACCAGCCGCTTTTTCGCCCTGGTAATCCCTACGTAGCAAAGCCGCCGCTCTTCTTCCAGTTCTTCCGGTTCACCGGAATTGATGGACATCATCCCCGGAAAAAGGCCGTCTTCCATTCCAGTCAGATAGACCTGGGAAAATTCAAGCCCTTTTGCGCTGTGGAGCGTCATAAGAGTCACCCTGTTTTCCGAATCTTCCATACTGTCTATATCGGCAACCAGCGCCACCTCTTCCAGGAAACCACTTAATGTCGGCGCTTCCTCGCTGTCTTCCAGGTTTTCTTCATAAGATACTGCCTTACTTTTCAGTTCCTCTATATTTTCAAGACGTGTCTGTGCCTCCACCGCATCGTCATGTTCCAGCTCTTCCCGGTATCCTGTTTCTGACACAATATCGTCAATCAAATCTCCAATGGAATAATAAGCCAGCTTGCTTTTCAGCATCTGAATCTGATTTACAAAGGCCTGGATTTTCCCGGCTGCCCTTCCTATAGAAGGAACCCGCTCAGCCAGACGGCATGCCTCATAAAAACTGATTCCATTACCTTCTGCATAAACCATTAGCTTTCCAATACTGGCGGCCCCGATTCCCCGCTTCGGCACATTAATGATCCGCTGCACCGCCAAATCGTCAAGGCCGTTTTCAATGGTTTTCAAATAACAGAGAATATCTTTGATCTCTTTCCTCTGGTAAAAATTAACGCCTCCCACCAAACGATAAGGAATCCCTCTGTTGACACACCGTTCCTCCAAAAGCCGGGACTGGGCGTTGGTACGGTAAAGCGCCGCAAAGTCACAGTAATCTGCGCCATCCAGAATATGCTTCTGGATATCTGCCGCAATGGCATCCGCCTCTTCCTGGGCCGTATCATACTGTCGGAAAGAAACAAGTTCCCCTTCTTCACATTCCGTCCACAAAGTTTTATCTTTCCGGCCCACATTGTGTCTGATAACGCCGTTCGCCGCTTTCAGGATATTCCCTGTAGACCGGTAATTCTGCTCCAGCCGGATCACTTTCGTGCCGGGAAACGCGCTCTCAAAATTCAAGATATTTTCAATATTAGCCCCCCGGAATTTGTATATGGACTGGTCGTCGTCTCCCACCACACAAAGATTCTGATATTTGGAAGACAAAAGCGCCGTCAGCTTAAACTGGGCCATATTGGTATCCTGGTATTCATCCACCATAATATAGCGAAACCTTTCCTGGTAATAATCCAGCACCTCTGGATTTACCTGAAAAAGCTCTACCGTTTTCATAATCAAATCGTCAAAATCCAACGCGTTGTTTTTCTTTAACTGGGCCTGATATTCTCTGTATGCCTCTGCCACCTTCCTCTGGTGGAAATCCCATTCAGACCGCGCTGAAAAGTCCTCCGGGGAAATCAACTCATTTTTACAGGAAGAGATGGCCGATAACAAAGCCCTCTCTTTATACTGTCTTGTGTCAAAATCCAGTTTTTTTAACACCTGCCGCATCAGCGTCTTCTGGTCATCACTGTCATAAATCGTAAAATTGGTGGTATAGCCCAGACATTCGATATGACGCCTTAAGATTCTGACGCAAGTGGAATGGAAGGTGGAAACCCAGATACTGTCGGCCCCATATTCCACCATGGCGTTTACCCGCTCCCGCATCTCTCCGGCCGCCTTGTTGGTAAAAGTAAGGGCCATAATATTCCAGGGATTCACATGACATTCTTCAATCAGATAAGCAATCCTGTGTGTCAGCGCCCTGGTCTTTCCCGAACCGGCCCCTGCCAGCACAAGGAGAGGCCCCTCTGTCGTTTCCACCGCCTCCCTCTGCATGGGATTTAATGTATCGTAATTACTCATTTATGTATCCTCTATTCGCCATACACCTGAAATCCCTTCCAGCCGCCTTGAGAAGGCGGCCGGGAAAGGAAAATTTTCAAAGCTTCCGGCCGCAGTTGGGACAAAAATTTGCCCCATCCGTTTTCGTACCGCAGTTGGGACAGAAATTTGGCTTCTGGCCTCCAGACGCCTGGCCTCCCTGGCCGGTCATCTGGTTCACCATCTGCTGTCCCATCATCATCCCCATCTGCATACCTGCCATGTCTACAGCCATACGTCCGCCTGCCCCTCCTCTGGACATGGCATCCGTCATGGCCATCTGCTGATAACGGCCCATATCGCCCACCATACTCTGAGAAGCGGCTTTTGTGATCATCCTCTGGATTTCTTCCGGGTAAGATACACTTTGAATGGAAAATCCGGTAATGGCAATTCCCAGTTTACGCATTTCCATGTCCAGATCCGTACAGATACCGCGTCCGATATCGGCGGCATTTGCTTGAAGGTTGAACATGTCTTTTCCTTCTCTGGAAATCCACTTCATAAGCAGCGGGTCAAGTCCTGCCACCACCCGTTCCTTCACATCTTCCACCGTATACTGTTCCTTGATCCCTGCCACCTTATCAATGAGGGCCATATGGTCGGAAACTTTACAGCTAAACGTTCCGAAGGCACGAATAGGCAGTCCGCCCGGAAGCCCCGGCGCCGGCAGGTTCACGGCGTTTTTCGTTCCCCATTTTACCGTAAACTCTTTTGTATTGATAAACAGCACTTCTGCACGGATTCCGCTGTTGAAACCAAACTTAAATCCCTTCAGAGTGGAAAGAAACGGAATGATATCCGACTCGATATCAAAACTCCCCTCATCCCGGAATATCCCTTCCACTTTTCCATTGTACATAAAAATGGCATCCTGTCCGGGACGAATCACCAAACGGCTTCCCTTTTTGATTTCATCATTTCTCCATTTCCAGAAAATAATATCATCCCGGTATTCCTGCCACTCCACCACGTTGGCCATCTGGCCGCCAAAAAGTCCCATATCCTACTCCTTTTCACACATTCGCCAGTTCCGGCAATCCCTCATCCTGTCTATTTTCCCAGCTTTGCCTTGAGGGCCGCCAGTTCATCCTCTACTGCGGAAGAAGGCGCGGAATCATACTTGCTCTTAAGGGCATCCATATCTGCGCTTTCTGACTGCCTGTTTAGCTCCGCCATGGCATTGGCCTCATCCAACATCTTATTTGCTTTTGCTTCCATACGGTCGAAAGCGCTTAAATTGCTCCTGGCGCCGTCCACACTGGCGCCGATTTTATTTAATTTTTCCTGGGTTTTTGCAACTTTTACTTTGGCCTTAATGGCGTCTCGCCTTGCGCTTAACTGGGCAATATCAGAACAGAGCTTATCATGCATCTGCCTCATCTTGGAAGCGTTCTCCGCTGCTAGTGTATAAGACTGCTGCAGCGCTTCTTTCTTTCCTGCCAAAACTGATTTCTGCTCCAGAAACTGCTTTGCATCCCCGTCATTTCCAGCCATAATTGCTTTTTCTGCATACTGCTGCATTTTATCAATTTCAGCGCTACATTCATCCAATTCCCTTTTGCAGCGTGTCTCCTCAGCCATGACGGAGGCCGTCTCTGCCTTTACTTTCCCCAGATCGCTTTCCAGATTCCGCATATACTGGTCAATCATTTTTTCCGGATCTTCGGCCTTGTCTAAAAGTGCATTGATGTTCGATGACATAATGTCCTTAAATCTTTGAATAATTCCCATTTTTTCATCCTCCTTACAGGGCTGCATTTTTCTTCAATTATAATTCATTTACCTTTTAATGTCAAAAGCGTTTTCCTTCTGGATTTTCTCACTTTTACGCCAAAAACGAGACTTTCCGCTCCACACACCGGATGGAAATATCTGTCTGCCTGCCGCAGGATTCCCCGTCGGCATGGACAGAAAGCGGCTTATCTGTATGAATGGACGCTTCTCTGCAGGAATAGGTCCGCACCCCTTTACAATGGACATGTTTTCCAATCAGGGAAGCCGCCAAAGCCCAGGTCAGGCGCAGCCTGGATACGCCGGATATCACACATACATCCAAATATCCGTCAGCCGGGTCTGCCTTTGGCGCAAACCGGAAACCGCCGCCTTCATATTTCTGAATATGAAAAGAAATAAACCTTATCTTTTTCAAATTGACTTTTTTTACCCCATCCAATACCAGGCAGCCATCGGCGCTTTTGCAGAAAATGATCTGCTTCACACCAATGATCAGATACACAAGCTTTCCCATATGGAGCCAGTTAAAAAATTTTTTCAGGCGGGTAAAAAAGAGATTCTGACACACTTCTGCATCATATCCAATGCCACTGCTGACAATAAAACGCCTGTGGGCCGGACGCCCATTTGTATAGGAAAGAATTCCATAATCAATCAGACGGATTCGTTTTGTATGTAGAAGTTTAAACAATGCTTTTTCTGAACTGCGCGGAAGCTTCATACCCCTGGAAAAATCGTTCCCTGAGCCGGAAGGAATATAGCCGAAGGTCACAGCCGCAGACATGGAAGTCCCGTTCAGCACTTCATTTAAGGTACCGTCCCCGCCCAGGGCTATAATAGTCTTTGGCGTTTGATCCGGATGGCGGGGGGAAGTCAGAAAACTGGCGATTTCCGTAGCATGTCCCGGGTGCTCCGTCATATGAGCCTCATAGGGAACACTATCCTGGTCCAGCTTCTTCTTCAGTTTGTTCCAGATTCCAAGCCCTTTTCCCGAACGGGAATGGGGATTCACAATAAAATAATACATATCATTGCCTCCTGCCAGGATAAATACCGGCCGTGTATGCTCTTATCAACCGGCGGTATCATTGTACCACAGATCAGCACACAGGTACAAAGAAAAATTTTATAAACAAAAAACGAAGGAAAGTCTTGACAATTTAAATAATACACGGTATACTACCTAGGCAGTCAAAAAACTGGACAAAATTAAAAAAGCAATTTACGGGGTCTTAGCTCAGCTGGGAGAGCATCTGCCTTACAAGCAGAGGGTCATAG
>CAOKOS010000083.1 GCA_948470255.1 uncultured Lachnotalea sp. | reverse complement strand
GGATGTTTTTATGTCTGTCCCCTGTCCATTACGACGGGATGGAACTTGATTTTCTGGATGTGGGGCAGGGAGATGCATGTTTTATACGGACGCCAGATGGAATTACTTTTTTAATTGATGGAGGCAGCAGTGATGAAAAACAGGTGGGAGAGTACAGGCTGGAACCGTTTTTAGACTTTAAGGCTGTCAGGCAGGTGGATTTTGCTATGGTCAGCCACGGGGATTCGGATCATTTGAATGGGATTGAGGAACTGATGGAAAGGGGCCGGATTGGGAAATTGGTTTTGCCCGGAGGGCGGAAAGAAGACGAGGGGCTTACAGGTTTGGAAGCGCAGGCTAAAGAGGCGGGAGTTCCGGTTTTGTTTTTGAACCAGGGAGAACGCCTGGTGGCGGGGGAAGCTGTTTTTACCTGCCTTTGGCCAAAGGATTCTTGTGGGGAAGAAAAGGAAAACCTGGATGAAAACGAAGCATCCATGGTTCTATGGCTTTCCTGGAGGGAGCTTGATGTGCTTTTTACCGGGGATATGGAAGGAAGGGGGGAACAGGAAGTGACAGCATACTTAAACGCTATTGGCAAAGCATCGGGGATTTCGGCAGATATTTTAAAAGTTCCCCACCATGGTTCTGGAGGCGCTGGCTTGGATGGATTTCTGGAGGTGGCGGCACCAAAATATGGAGTGGTTTCTTGTGGGAAGAACAACCGGTATGGACATCCGGCAAAGGAAACTTTAAAGAGGCTTGAAAATATAGGATGTGAAATTTTCAGGACAGACCTGCTGGGAGCAGTGACGGTGAGGAGCGATGGGGAGCAGATGAGGGTTTATGGATACAAAAAGTGAAGAGCAACTGCCGGTTGACAAAATTCAAGGCGCACTTGCTGGCTGTCAACTGGATTTTTTGCTACACTATTCCCGGAAAATTCAGGAAAGGAGACGTATCACATGATATTGGCGGAAAAAATTGTAAAGCTCAGGAAAGGCAGAGGCTGGTCCCAGGAAGAACTGGCAGAACAGCTGGACATATCCAGGCAGTCTGTTTCCAAATGGGAAGGGGGACTGTCAGTGCCGGAGCTTGATAAGATTATAAGGATGAGTGAGATTTTTGGAGTGACCACGGATTATCTTTTAAAAGAGGAAGACCTAAACAGAGAGTGGGAGGCAGGAGGAGAAAACAAACATATTCCGGTTGACGACCATCATAATAAGGAGAACCAGCCCACAGGAAGGCATGTTTCTCTGGAGGAAGCTGAAAATTTTATGGAAGTCACGAAAAAAGTATCTAGGTGGATAGCGCTGTCTGTTTTTATGTGCATTATCTCTCCGATTTGCATGATTGCCCTTTCAGGTTTGTCGGAATATGGGATGATTCCTTTGACAGAGGATATGGCAGCCAGCGTTGGTATGGTGATCCTGCTTGTTTTTGTGGCCCCGGCGGTGGCAGTTATGGTTTTTCAGGGGCTTCGCCTTTCAAAGTATGAATATATAGAAAAAGAAACGTTGTTTTTGGAAGCCGGAATCGCAGAACAGGTAAAAGAGAAAGAAGAAATATTTGAATCTTCCTTTCGGACAGGTGTCATGATTGGAATTTTTCTTTGCATCGGAGGCGTCATACCGGTTTTTGTGGCAGGTATTTTTGAAACACCAGTTTTAGCAATCTCTTCCATAGGAATCTTGCTTTTTTTGGTGGCCTGTAGTGTTTATTTGTTCATCCGTGTGGGGATGATAAAAGGCAGCTATCAGAAACTCCTTCAGGAAGGGGATTACAGCGAAAAAAATAAAAAAGCTTCAAAGATCCTTACTGTTTTTTCCGGGGTTTATTGGTGTGCGGTCACTGCCGTCTTTCTGACAGTGTTTTTCCGGACAGAAGACGGGAAAGGGGCAGGGCTGATCTGGCCTGTGGCCGGCGTCCTCTTTGCAGCCCTCTATCTTCTGGTAAAAGGGATTGTGACGGCCAGGGAGGAAAAATAATTTAAAATTTCTGCCGGCCAGTCTCCCTGGCCTGTCCCTGCCCCCGTCCACGTTGATTTTTTAGTTTTGCTGCGCCGCCTTTTGCCGGCTGTCTCGCTTCCATAAAAACTGGTCAGCGAGACAGCCGCCGCTATGCTCACAAAACCTGCAAAATCTGCCTACCGGACGGGGGCAGGGACAGCCGGAGAGACTGGCCGGCAGAAAGTCCAAATAGATACTTATTCTGCCGCTTCCCAATCCTTTTCGCTGTCGAAAAATTCGATTTCCAACTCAAAATGGCGGCTTTCTCCTGGTTTCAGGAAGTGAAGGTCGCCGCTTTCTCTAAGGGCGGCGCGACCTGTCAGCTTGTTGGTGCAAGGCTCCAGGCCGAGGACGTAGTCCCGTTCCCCCATCATCTTCCATTCTGTCATATAAGGGATCTGCGACTGATCCCAGCGGATGGCAAGGCCGACATTCGCATCGGGTCCCCAGACTTTTGCACAAGGGGATTTTTCTGTAAATTCATGGTAATAGCACTGCTCCTGGAAATTGGGAATGGGCGGCAGCATCTTGTCCCACGTATCCAGGTCTTTTGCGGCCTCCTCATCGCGGGGGAGGACTGTTGTAGAAGAAACGGCAAGTCTTGTATTTTCATTTAGCAGAGGATAACCCATATTCATATGATAGAGAAGCGTAAGAGGCTCATCGGCAGAGCCTTCATTTTTTATGATGTCGGAAATTCTGAGGATATTGCTGCCGTATTCACAGGATATAGTTCTGTTCAATACCAGTTTCTGTTTGAAAATCACAGCATCGTTGATTTTTGCATGTATCTGAATTTTTCCATCCTCTTCCGTATAATAGATCCTGTCGGCAGGATGGTGGGAAAGGGTTCCATGCAAAGGGTAAGGCTCATCACCGTCCATCCCGGGAATACCGATATTTTGCAGGCCGCAGGTGGTGAAAAAACCGGCGGTAAAAGATTTCAGGAAGCCAAAACCAGATTCATCGTAATAAGCAGGGGCCACGTACCCTGCGGGACTCATATAATTGAGGTTGACACCCTTATAAGAGACACGGGAAAGGTCGGCGGCCCTGTCGGCAGAAACTGTAAATTCCAGCCCGCTTCCATTTCGCACCTGGAACAGCCGGAGGCCGTCGCCTTTTCCGCCCACGAGCCGGTGCTCTTCCACGCCGTAGAATTGAGTGTCATGTCCGTAGTAACTTCTGTTTACCATTCTGAAGCCCTCCTTTATATTTAGACTATTCTTTCCTTATTATAATGCGGAAACCGTGAAATGCCAATCAGTTATGGCATGACCGCACAAAATTTCAAGAAAATCCCCTTTCTTAAGAGTTCTTTGACGCTTTTTATGACGATGGAATTGTTATACTAATGTCAAACCAGATGGAAAAATAATTGTTAAAAAGTATACAAAGAGTTTTTGAATACAGTATTACAGACAGTGGATGTACTAAATTATAGGGAATTTGCCATGACAGAGAAAGAATTTCGTAAATTAAAGCGCCAGGAGCTGCTTCAATTACTGTTGACGCAGATCCAGGGAGAAAAGGAACTTCGCATACAGTTTGAAGAGACGGAAGCAAGGCTTAAGGAAGTGGAAGAAGTATGTGAACGCCTGAAAGCTCGTCTGAACAGCAAAGATGCGCAGATCCATAAGCTGGCTGGCCGGCTGAATAAAAAAGATCAACAGATTAAAAATTTGAAAAGTGATTTGGAATCGCTTCGGACGGATAGAAAGATTAAATTAAGAGAGGCAGGTTCCATTGCGGAAGCGTCTCTTAGGCTCAGCGGAATCTATGAAGCGGCTCAAAAAGCGGCAGATTTATATCTGGAAAATGTCGAGCGGATGTACGGTGGACAGAAAGCTTCTTTTGCTGTACGAAAAAGCGGAGAAAAACAGTCTTCCGAAAGGAGCATGGATGGGAGTAGAGAATAAGACGCTGAGTGAGCTGGTTGAAAAGGAATTGCAGAAAGAAAAACATAAACATTCCTATAGGCGGATTGTAAAAGGGGCTGTGGCAATCCTTTTGGTGGTAATTTCGGCAGTTACATTACTCACAGTGTTTTTATGTCCGGTTTTGCAGATTTCCGGAGACTCTATGGAGAATACACTACACGACGGAGACATCGTTGTAGCCTTTAATAAAGGAAATATAAAAGCCGGTGATGTGGTGGCTTTTTATTACGGAAATGAGATTTTGCTGAAAAGGGTCATTGCGACAGGAGGGCAGCAGGTAAATATTGACGAGGAAGGGAACGTCTATGTAGACGGACAGCTGTTGGAAGAACCTTATGTCAGCGAGAAAACACTGGGGGAATGTAATATTGAGATGCCCTATGAGGTACCGGAAGGAAGGGTTTTTGTGTTGGGAGATCATAGGTCAGTATCGGTAGACAGCCGTAACAGCGCCATTGGTTGTGTTGAAAATAAAATGGTAATCGGGAAAATTATGTTCTGTGTCTGGCCGTTGTCAGATGCAGGGTTTGTAAGTGAATCATAAGGGAGGAGGAAAAGAAGATGGCATCTTCGGTTTTTAAACAGGCGGCAGACATTTTGCGCAGACGGAAAAAGAATAAAAGGTGGCTGGCTGTATTTTTCTGTATGGCGTTTGCGGCGGCGGTTGGGATCATTGTCGTACTGAAGCCAACTGGGAAAGCAATGACCCATGAGGAAAAAATTCTTAGCTGTCCATATACGATTCATGAACATACAGAGGGCTGTTATATAACGGGGGAAAATGGAAGGGAATTGATCTGCGGCTATGGAGACTATGCAGTCCACAACCATGACGGAAGCTGTTATGGGAGCGATGAAAGCCTGGTATGCAAACTTCCAGAGATGGAGTTTCATGTTCATGATGGGAACTGTTATGAAGAAGAGTGGATTTTGACCTGCGGCGTGGAAGCCGGGGCAGGCGGCCATGAACATACGGATGCATGTTATGGAGAAGGAGAAAAACCTCTGATTTGCGGACTGGAAGAGGGAGAGGAACATACCCATACGGAAGACTGCTACGGAGAAGGGGAGAAACCTCTGATTTGCGGTATGGAAACCGGCATGGGCGGCCATGAACATGTGGAAGCGTGTTACCAAGTGGAGAAAAGGATTGTTTGTGAAAAAACGGAAACACAGCTCCATACCCATGATACAGCCTGCTATGGAAAAGATGGGAATGGTAATGAGATTCTGGCCTGCCAACTTTTGCAGGTGGAAGAGCACATTCATGGAGAAGGATGTTTCACGACAGTGGAAGTGGCAGAAACGGAACAGGAGACGGTTGATGAAACCGTGACAGGCGGAGAGCAGGAGACAGCCGGTGAGACGGCGGAAACTACGGAGAGTCCCTCATATATTTGTGGTTTAGAAGAACATTCCCACAAAGAAGATTGTTATAACGAGGCAGAAGACCTGGTTTGCAAACTGGAAGAACATACCCATGGGGAAAGCTGCCTGGAAGGATCGGAGACAGAAGAAACCATCACTCAGAGCTGGGAAAATGAAAATTATATCATTACGGCATCCTATACAAAGACGGCAAATCTTCCTGAGAACGCAGTACTTCAGGTGGAAGAGATCACAGAAGAAGAGGAACCGGAGGAATATGCTAAAAGAGGGGATGAAGCCCAGAAAATCCTGGAAGGGGATAAAAGGTTAAAGTGCCTGTTTGAGATCGGGTTCTATGCGGATGGCGTAGAAGTGGAACCGCAGGATACGGTTAAAGTGACGATCCAATTCCTGGATGAGGAAGGATATGCGGAAGGGGATCCTATTACAATCGTTCATTTTGCGGAAGATAAAATAGAAGTATTGCCCGGAGTCCAGATCGACGGGGAGGGGGCCGCCAGCTTTGATGCGAAATCATTTTCTCCCTATGCGGTGTTTACAAACGGAGACGGTACTGTCGACAACTTCCGCGATTTAAGAGACAGATTGGAAAAAGCGGCAGATGGCGATACCATAACGTTGACAAAAGACATTGAAGTCAGAACAAGTATGGATAAATCAGAGCCGGACTGGTACGACCCTCTGGCTGGCAGAAAGCATGACAAATACGATTATCTTCATATTTTTATTGATTCGGGAAACAAGGTCAGGCTGGATTTAAACGG
>CAOKOS010000082.1 GCA_948470255.1 uncultured Lachnotalea sp. | reverse complement strand
CTTTGCGCAATCTTTTTAACTTTATAGGAAATTACGCCCTATAAAGTAAAAAACCGCTCCGGTAGGATCGCACTACGGCGAAGAGGAATTATATCGCTGAAGCGATCCGCCGCAGGCGGAGAATCCTGCAAGCAGGATTCTTTGTTCTGCATATTTTTCCTGAAAGAAACTGAGTCAAATTTGGAGGATAGATATGAAAGCAGGTCAGGATCTTGTCGTAGGAGGCTTTATAGGGCTGGGAGGAACCGTATATGCAACAGAGCACAAGAAAGGGTGGCTAAGGAGGACCCTTCCTGAGGATTTATTGGAGACGGCCGCTGGTTTTTGTAAGTATCTGGAAGTTGATTTGGAAACTGTGGCGAAAAAGCTGTGTGGGGGGACAGCCATGAGAATAGTAAGGGAAGGCGGGATTCTTACTGCGCTTTGGAATATGGCAGAAGAGTACCACGCAGGGCTTACCGTTTATTTGAGGAGGATTCCGATACGTCAGGAAACAGTTGAGGTTTGTGAGGCGCTGGGGCTAAATCCATATGGACTGCAGTCGGGAGGGTGTGTGCTTCTGGCGGCGGACAATGGGAATGATATTTTACGGGAGTTTGAAAAAGCCGGGATTGGCGGGGCTGTCATTGGAAAGGTGACAGACAGTAATGACCGTATAATCTTGAACGGTGATACTTGTAGCTATCTGAACCGGCCGGAACCCGACGAGATTAAAAAATTGGAGGATACGGAGAGATGATTTTTTGCCCTATGAATATTGTGCTTCTTGAGCCGGAGATGCCGGCCAATACCGGAAATATAGGCCGGACATGTGTGGCAACGGGAAGCCGTCTTCACCTGATTGAACCGCTGGGATTCCAAATCAATGAAAAGGCAGTGAAACGGGCAGGGCTTGATTACTGGGAAAAGCTGGATGTGACGGTCTATGACTGCTATTCTGATTTTTTGGAAAGAAACCCGGAAGCGGCAGAAAAAATTTTTATGGCGTCCACAAAGGCGCCGAATGTATATACAGAAGTTTCCTATGAACCGGGCGCCTATATTATGTTTGGAAAAGAAAGCGCCGGGATACCGGAGGAAATCCTTTCCAGGCACAGGGAAACAACAGTCCGTATTCCCATGCTTGAGGAAATCCGTTCCCTGAACCTGGCAAATTCCGTGGCAGTGGTACTCTATGAGGCGCTGCGCCAAAACCAATTTTCCCATATGCAGCTTGCGGGAAAGCCCAGAAGCTTTGCATGGGATCAGGTGGTATAGCGTTTACATCATAAAAAGAGATGGATTATGACAGGGCAGCCGTAAAATATCTGTGGGGCAGCCCTGTTTTTTATTTTACTATAAAATACGTCCTATAAAATAAAACCCTCCGGGAGCTGCGCAGTTCGCGGAAAGGAAATTAGCCTTTCAGTCACCGCTCACGCGCGGCGATTGCGCTTTGCGCAATCTTTGTTCCTATATAGGAAAATTTTATGGCAGATGCCTCTTGACAATCACATGTCAATATTGTATATATTATATATACACAATATTGCGTACCCATGGGAGAATTATATATGAATCTTTTTATCAGCAACGCAAATGGCGAGCCGATTTATCAGCAAATCGTAAGTCAGTTTAAAGCGAAGATCATTGCCGGAGAGTTGAAGGAGGGGGATGCGTTGCCCTCCATGCGGTTATTGGCAAAGGAGCTCCGGATTAGTGTAATCACCACGAAACGGGCTTATGAGGAACTGGAAAGGGAGGGATTTATCGTTTCCTATACCGGAAAGGGAAGCTTTGTGGCTGCGCCAAACAGAGAATTTTTAAAAGAGCAGAAGCTTAAAGAGACAGAGGAATATCTGGAAAAGGCTGTGGCCGCTGCCCGAAGCGGAGGGCTTTCGCCGACAGAGCTTTTGGAGATGCTGCGCCTTCTTTTGGAGGAAAGTTTTTAGAGAAATGGAGCTTTTGGAGGAAAATATTATGCGGGATGCATTGAGGTTAAAAGGAGTATCGAAACAGTACCGGGGATTTGCCTTGAAAAACGTGGATCTTACACTGCCCTGTGGGTGTATTATGGGCTTTATTGGGGAAAATGGTGCTGGAAAGACGACGACCATTAAGCTGATTTTGGATATGATACAGCGGGACGGAGGTTCCATTGAAATATTTGGAGAGGAATGTCGCACCATGGGAAGGGAGGCCTGGGAAAACATTGGCGTGGTTCTCGATGACTGTGGATTTTCAGAGGAACTGACCGGCTTTCAAGTGGGAAGCGTTATGTCCGGTATTTATAAAAGCTGGAGCCGGGTGAAATTTGAAAGCCTACTTTTGAGTTACCATGTGGATGGGAAAAAGAAGGTAAAAGAATATTCCCGGGGGATGAAGATGAAACTCTCCCTGGCAGTGGCGCTGGCCCATGGAACAAAGCTTTTAGTTTTAGATGAGGCCACCAGCGGTCTTGACCCGGTGGCGCGGGAAGAACTTTTGGAAAGTTTTCAGGATTTTATCCAGGATGAAAGCCACAGCATTTTTATTTCTTCCCATATTATCAGCGATTTAGAAAAAATCAGCGATTATATCGCGTTTATCCACAAAGGGAAAATCCTTTTTTCAAAGGAAAAAGATATGCTTTTGGAAACCCATGGGATTTTTCATGGGACAAAAGCGGAGCTTGCCGGTTTTCCGGAAGAAGCTTTAGTGGGAACCAGGGAGGGGGCGTTTGGAGTGGAAGCCCTTGTAAAGCGGGATAAAATGCCGGCAGGGGTTTTGCTTGACCGGGCGGGGCTGGAAGATATTATGCTGTTTTACAGCAGGGAGGAGAAGTAATGGCGGGATTAGTAAAAAACGAATTTTTGACTATGCGGAAGGTAATCCTTTTATATGCGGCAGTTTTGGTGGTTTATTATCTGATGGGGGTGTTTTTTTCTGCCAGAATGTCGGGCGTCCAGGTGTTTGCCGTGTTTTTTGCCGGGATGTTGGTTATTTCTTCTTTTTCTTATGAAGAAAAGAGCGGATGGAATGTCTATGTAAACGTGCTGCCAGTGAGCTGCGCCCAGATTGTCATGAGTAAATATGTATTCTCACTGATCTGCACGACGGCGGCAGGCGCTTTTGGGATGATAATCCAGTGCGCCATGAATGTGGTAAAACAGGAACCGATATTTAATGAAGTATGGGTGGCCTGTATGGCCGTCATAGTTGCCAGCCTGTTTTTGGCCGTGGTGCTTCCGGTGCTTTTTAAAGCGGGAGCGGAAAAAAGCCGTGTGATTCTGATGATGATTTTCCTGATTCCTTTTACAGCTGCTATCATTATAGAAAAAATGGGGATAAAGATAGATTTTTCCATGGAACGGATGATGGAGTTTTTGCCCTTTTTCGGACTGGGGGCAGCGGCGGTTATGCTGGTTTCCTGTGCGATTTCCATAGAAATATACAAGAGGAAAGAGTTTTAAGAACTGGGGAAACCCGGGAAGGCGCCCTGCCTTGACAGATTTTTCCTGGGGTAATATAATGAAAAAAAGGGGCCGTCGCAAAATATAAGCAATTCTGATGTTTATGTCCGCCGGACGTATAGGAATTCTTATATTTTGCAACAGCCTCTTTTATAATCATATAGGTTCGGCCGCCGGACGGCTAAACAGAAATGAGCCTTTGCAGTGGAAAAATATCGGAAAAGAAAGGCAGAAAGTGTAATGAAATGGGAATTTAAGAAAATTACGGCGGAAGATGCGGCAATCCTTCCGCAGTATTTCAGTATGCGGTCCAGTAAGACCTGTGACAGTGTATTTCTGGACAGCTTTTTATGGAAAGACTACTATCACGTAGAATATTGTGTCTGCGATGATGGAAGGGCAGTGGAGTGGAAAATGAAAATAGGTGGAGAGCCTTTTGCGGCCCTTCCGCTTTGCAGGGCAGAAGATCTGCCTTATTATTTTTTTGATACAAAAAAATATTTCAATGAAGTGTTGGGGAAAAAGCTAAAAATCTATCTAGCCGACGAGGGGGCTGTTGAAATCCTGAATTTGAATCCAGAGGAATTTGATGTGGAAGAACAGCCGGATGCAGCGGATTACTTATATGACGGGGAGAGCCTGAGAACCCTGGCCGGAAAAAAATACCATAAGAAGAAAAACCATGTCAATGCTTTCATGAAAGAGTATGCAGGCAGGTATGAGTACAAAACGCTTTCCTGCGGCGACCGGGGAGACATGTGGCGTTTCCTGGATCGCTGGAGAAGCATGAAAGGCGCCCAGGTGGAGGAGACTCTCGACCCGGAAGTGGAGGGCATCCACGGTATTTTAAATCAGTGCAGCCTACTGGGAGTACGGATGGGCGGCGTTTATGTGGACGGGCAGATGGAAGCCTTCACCATGGGAAGCTATAATCCGGTGGAAGATATGGCGATTATCCATATTGAAAAGGCCAATCCGGAAATCCGCGGTATGTACCCATTTATCAATCAGCAGTTTCTGCTCCATGAATTTCCCGATGTCAGCTTGGTGAACAGAGAAGATGATGTGGGTATTCCCGGCCTGAGAAAGGCAAAACAATCGTATAATCCCATTGGCTTCGCAAAGAAATATCAGATCAGGGAGCGTTGAAACTTATGCTGAGGACAGAGTTTCAGGAGATGTTGTCGGCGCAGGTACAAAGCGGTGGAGCTGGAGGGGAGGGCCTGGATGGCGGGACGGAGGCGGATGGGGCGCGCCGCCTGACAGAGAAAGAAAAGCTGGCATGTAGAGGGCTTTGGGAGGAAGTCTTTACAGAAGATTCCCAGGAGTTCCTGGATTATTATGACAGATGGAAATATGAGGGGAATGAGTGTTACGGGATATACCATGGGGACAGGCTGGTTTCCATGCTACAGATGAACCCTTATGAAATGCAGCTTCAGCCTTTAAAATCAGGACAGCCCCAAAGGGTGGAGAGCCGTTATATTGTTGCAGTGGCCACCAGGGAGGAATACCGCCACCGGGGGCTGATGAGGAGGCTTTTGAAAAAGAGCCTTTCTGATATGCAGAATCAAAGAATCCCTTTTGTATTTTTAATGCCGGCAGCTGAGGCAATTTACCGTCCCTTTGGGTTTCGCTACTTTTATGAGATGAATACGGGAACTTTGGAAATAAAAAACGGGCAGAGTGAGCTGGAAACAGGAAGGAAGCTGGACGTGGGGCAGGCGGAAGCTTCTGATATTGTTAAGCTGGTGGATTTTGCAGAAAAAATCCAGATGGAATTTTTTGACTGTTATGTCAGAAAGGATTGCTTTTATTATAAAAGGCTGCTGGAAGAATTAAAAAGTGAAGACGGCGCCCTGCTGGTTTTGACAGAGGGAGAGAGGCTTGTGGCAGTGGTTCCTTATTGGGGAAAGTCCCCGATAGAGATCAGGGAGCTTTTGTGCCGTCCCGGTGACAGGGAACAGGTATTTGCAGCTCTTGGCAGATGGTTTGGAGAGAGACAGGAGGGCGGTGGGAAAGGGGTTCTAGTGGAGGGGGCTTCCATTCCACTGGAAGAAAAGAAGCCTGCGATAATGGGGCGGATTGTGGACGTCATAAGTTTTCTGGAAATGTTTTCAGCAGAACGTCCTGTGGAACTTGTTTTAGAGATTTCAGACGAGATTTTGGAGGAAAATAGTGGCTGTTACCGTTGGAGCCTTTCACCACAGGGAAGCGTTGCCAGGCGGCAGGAAGAGTTTTTACAGGCAGCGGAAGCGGCCGGGCAGGATGGGAAGGGCCTTTTTCAGGCGGCCGGCCGGGATGGAAAGGGACGGGAAAGGCGCGTCCGATGTACAGTGGCAGAGCTTTTTTCCTGCCTTATGGGGGCGGCAGAGCCGAAAGGCGCGCTTCGCATGGTGCGGGGCTGTTGGCGGGTTTATATTAATGAAATTGTGTGAGGCGCCCGGGGCCGGAACGTTTAGGGGGCGGCGCGTTTAAAAGGGGTTTACGGGATGCGCAGATGAGAGGAGGATGTATATGGATCGTATGGAAACTTTGAAGAAATGGGTAAACGACAGCGAAAACATTGTGTTTTTTGGCGGGGCAGGTGTATCTACGGAAAGCCATATCCCGGATTTCCGCAGCGTAGACGGTCTTTATAATCAGGAATATGACTATCCTCCTGAAACGATTTTAAGCCACAGTTTTTATAAGCGCCATACAGATGAGTTTTACCGTTTTTATAAAAAGAAAATGATTTTCAAAGAAGCGAAACCCAATAAAGCCCATCTTGCCCTGGCAAAGCTGGAGGAGCAGGGAAAGCTTAAGGCGGTCATTACCCAGAATATCGACGGCCTGCATCAGATGGCAGGCAGCCGGGAGGTGCTGGAGCTTCACGGTTCGGTTCACCGGAACCACTGTACCAGGTGCGGACAGTTTTTTGACGCAGATGATATCCTGGGCGCCAAAGGAGTTCCCCTTTGCAGCTGCGGCGGGATTATTAAACCGGATGTGGTGCTTTATGAAGAAGGGCTGGATTATGCCACAATGCAAAAGGCAGTTTCTTATATTGCGGCTGCCGATGTGCTGATTATCGGCGGGACATCTTTGACCGTGTATCCGGCAGCAGGGTTAATTGACTATTATCGGGGAAACAAGCTGGTGTTAATCAATAAGAGCGCCACATCCATGGACAGCAGGGCGGATTTGGTGATTACAGAACGTATCGGAGAAACTTTAGGGATATTTTTATAGAGGAGGCCGCCAGTGGAATTTAAAATTGGAGATATTGTAAAGCTGAAAAAACCACATCCTTGCGGCAGCAGTGAATGGGAAGTGGTTCGGGTGGGGATGGATTTTAAATTAAAGTGCCTGGGCTGCGGGCATTTGAT
>CAOKOS010000081.1 GCA_948470255.1 uncultured Lachnotalea sp. | reverse complement strand
TAAGTCAGGACTCTCTGATTCCATATGTTTTGGAAGGGAAAGCCTGGGGGATTGTCCCCTATTCCACGGCTGTAATCTAAAAAAGCAGGGCTTCCATATCTATCGCCTCCTTGGTGGTCCGCCTGACCGTTTTATCTATTACATCGTTCATGGCTATGAAAAAAATAAATTAATTCCGTATTTTCTGTCTCTGCTGGATCAGGAACTGCGGACGTACCCGGAAATCATATCCTTTTTGTAATCTTTCATTTTCGGTGAGGATGCTTTTTCGAGAGCGCAAAGGAAAAAGCGGAGGCGCAGTGGCGCTACGTTGAGCATTTTTCCTTTGTGCTCTCGGGAAAGCAGACTAACGAAATGTAAGGTTATTTCCTTTTGCGGTTAAGATCCTTGTGTCAGAAATACTCCGGATTCATAAATACCACCGTCAGGCACACAGCCTCCCCCTGGGCATCCAGCCCCCAGTATCCGCTGTATATGCCGTCCCCCATGCCGCTGGAGAACAAAACCATCCTATGCCCGCTGCCCGGCATGCTCCATTCCAGAAAGCTTCCGCCCTCATTCTGAAATTCCGGATGCGTTTCATAGCTCTCCTGAAACAGGGATGCGAAGTAGTCCATATATTTGTTTTTCCCCGGATTCTCCCCGGCCCATTTTTCAAAAAATATCCGGTTTTCCTCTGATAGCTTCCCGTCCGCAAAACAGGCAAGCCCTGTGTCCACGCCAAAGAAGGTGAAAATTCCCAGCTTCCCTAAATCCTCTCCCTTCTTCCCCTTTGGCATGGCGATCTCATAGCGGACAGCCGGTTTTTCGCTGACCAAAACTTCTGCCGCGGCTATCCGCAGGCCGACGATGGGAGAGAGGCAGACGGACAGCCGCACCGGATAACTTCCCGCCGGAATCTGCCTGTCCAAAACCGTCTCATACTTGCTGCCCAGATACGCAAGAGGGTCCGCCAGCACCACTTCCCCCGTAGGAAAGTCCGCCTGTCCTGCCGTGATCACCCGGATCTTCTGGCTTTCCGTAAAGAGCATCCGAAAGAAATCGTCCGGATACGTCTCCTGGTTCAAGAATTTTAAGTTTTTCTCAAAGGCAATCTGGCCCGGATGCTTCACCGGTTCCCGGATCTCCTTCCCGGTTCTTGTATCTACAAAGTATTTCCCTGTTTTATCAGAACGAAATTCCAGATCGCTGCCCATGGGCATATAAAACACATTAACCACGGTTGGTTCAATGTTGGCCAAGGTGTTAAAGTCCACGATCTCCATGTTTTTCGCGTCATCCACATATTCCTGGCTGTCCTTATCCCCAAATGCCACCCAGCCGTTTCCCAGTCCGCCCTCCTGCCGAAAGAGCCACTTCAGATTCGACGTGCCGTTCAGAATTGATTTTGTAACGATCGTCCCTCCCGCTCCCTGGATATACACCTTCATCTCCTGCTGCTTTTCCTCCGGCTTTTTGCCCGACTGGCCTTTTTCTGGTTTTTGTTGGGATTGATTTTCCCTCTTTTTGCCGAATAATCCCATGGTTTGGCCCTCCTTATTCTATATGAACCAATTTTACCACGATTTCCCCCAAATTGAAATATCTTTCAGAATCTAATGTTGACCAGCTCCCTTTCATTCATCAGCACAGCCATGGCCCTGGGATCTTTGCCATCGTATGCTCTTCAAACAAACTCTTTCTTCATTTCCCGATTCAATCCGGATAGTCAATATATCCTTATGTAATACAATATCGTCTACCCAAATATTGCCATCTCTATGCCATTCCTTCCATTGTCCGCTGCTCTTTTCATATTCATATGGGATAAATGGCTCTTCCAATAAATAAACAATGACCCCGCATCCAGCCATTACACAATATTCTTCCATAGGCGCTATTATAACTTTTTCTACATCTCCATAAAAATCTCCAATACATACCACTTTATCAGATGATTTTATTTTCAGTAAAACCGTTTCATATTCACAATAAACTTCGTAATGGATGCTTTCTGCTAATTTTTTTATTTCCTTATCTCCTCTATTATTTGGTAAAATTAATTTGTATTACTGACATGTTCGAAACATCAAATACCTGCCGGACAGTAACTTGAACATTATCACTGTTTCATGGCATGCTTTCCCCAATGGGTATCTCATAAACCTCTTTCTCCAGGTATTCCCAGTCTCCGCTTCCCACCGATTCATAGGACGTCCAGGCCGCCTTGAGTTGGGTTTCGGATATGTAAAATCTGATGCGGGTTTCAACTCCGCCACTTGTGTCAATATCAGGCTTTGCCACATAGTCAAAGGTGTAAACCGTGTATTCCTCCCCCCAGTCTGACATGTCCCGGTAATAGATCTCCGCGTTTCGGGCAGGTGTCTTCCACAGCCCAAACAGCTTCTCCTGCTCCTCTTTTCCAGGGGCATAAAAATAGCATCGGGTGCCATTGAAGATAACCGTATGCCCCCTCAATGGGAATATTTTTATGATATGTGGTATAATCTCTTGTATTACCGGACGGATATATGATCTCATATGTGACCCCGCCTGACTCCGAATCACAGCCCATCATCAGCAGCGCGGCAGCGGCCATACAGCAGAGAGAAAACCCGCGGCGCGGCCTGTTTGCTTTCATATCTGCCCTCTTTCCTTATTATAGCTCATTATAAAAGGCTGTAAATTTTAAGTCAATGAAAAATCCGGTGAAACTTTTTATCTGCCTGCAGCATCAAACATGATAGAAAGGCAAAAGGAGGTGGTTACCTTGGTAATATTTCCCGGGAAAAAAGAGAAAACCAGCAAGGAGTTGATCGAACATATAATTTTAGAAAAATATAACCATTATTACCGCCTTGCCTTCAGTTATGCGCACAATGAAGAGGACGCAAAGGATATTGTGCAGAACGGGGCATATAAGGCTTTAAGAAGTCATCATACCTTAAAGGACCTTCAACTGGCAGAGACATGGCTGTATCGGATCATGCTCAATGAATGTTTTCAGTATATACGCCGGCCCAAACATATCTCATATGAGCGGATACTGGATGAGGAAGACGCAAACTTGGGGAGCACGGAGGATACCTATGCCAACGTAGATTTACAGAACGCCATCCATATGCTTCCCGAGAAAGACAAGGCGGTGATTATTTTAAAATATTTTGAGGATAAAAAGCTGGAAGAGATTTCCCATATCCTGGACGAAAATATCAGCACCGTTAAAAGCAGGCTGTACCGCGCCATGAAAAAGCTGCGGACGGTATTAGATGACAGACCAGCTCATGGCAATGACGACCAATGTACCGGAAAGGCAGGTGGAACGAAGTGATGCACGATCTCGTTGAAAAAGAACTTCTGTTGTTAAAAAGGGAATATGAGAAACCGCAAATGTCACAGGCACAGGTTGAAGAGCTGCGCGCAAAAATGGAGGAGGCAAAGATGGCAGATAAAAAGGACAAGATAAAAAGACTACAGACCAGGGCTGCGTTAACAGCAGCCGCATTTGTGGGATCATTTTTGATCCTGCCAAACACATCTCCGGTTATTGCCCACGCAATGGAACAAATACCGGTGCTGGGGAAACTAATAGAAGTGGTAACGTTCCGTGATTATGAGTACGAATCAGACAGAAACCATGCGGATATCCAAGTCCCGGAAATTAAGGTGGAACTTGGCCTGCCGGAGGATCAGACTCTGGAAAATCTGGAGCGGACAACCGATGAAATAAACCGGGAGATCAAAAAGATTACGGACAGTCTCATAGAAGAGTTTGAGACCTATCTGGAGAAGGAGGAGGGCTATCAGGATATCCTGGTAAAAAGCGAAATCCTGACAGCAACCGCCGACTATTTTACATTAAAGCTCCTGTGTTATCAGGGCGCGGGCAGCGGTTACCAGTGGAATTATTACTATACCATTGATTTGAATACCGGGAAGCGCCTGCAGTTAAAAGATGTGTTTATGGAAGGGGCCGATTATATTACGCCTATCAGCGAAGCGATCAAAGAACAGATGAAGGCACAGATGGATGCGGATGAAAATGTCTATTATTGGCTGGACGATGAGATTGAGGAGTGGAATTTTAAGTCTGTCACGGATGAGACATCGTTTTATATCAATGAAAACGGCAATGTTGTGATGGGGTTCAATGAGGGCGATGTGGCTCCCATGTATATGGGGGCAGTGGAATTTGAAATACCTGGGGATGTATTGAACGATATCAGAAAGTGATGTAAGGAAGGGGCGGGAGGACCGCCCCTTTGCCTGCGTTTAATTGCTTGATATCGGTGTCATTTGTGTGTCTGCGAAGCGACGGCGTAGTGGGGCCTGCGGCTAGCTTTGCAGGCTTGCAGAGGGTATAGGCTGTGGGGGCTTTATTCACTGGAATTTCTCCAAAGCAGCACTGGAGTGTATTTCAGATGGCAGTTTAAGACTGATGCCCGGCTCCCATATTCTCCCGCTTCCACTGCATCCACCTGCCGCCATCCATCAAAAGTTTCCAGGCTCCCCGGTAGTCCAGGCCGAAATAGTCAAACTGCCGCATCAGATTGCTGACCAGCTGCCCTTCCGGCCTGCTGGCGCCCATACAGCAGCCGCCTTTTAAGACCATCTGGCTGCCTTTATAGTCAGCTTTCGCGTTTTCGTGTGTCCGGTACTTATCCAGCAGACTCACATAAAGCTCCCGCAGCTGCCCATTGTCCACACCTTCTGTACACCAGACGGCGTAGATCAGCATCGCGGGATCTTGTTCCTTTGAAAGATAGGTTAGAAAATACTCCGCCGCCTCCTCTTTCCCTTTCAGATCCCGGATACAGGAAAAAAGCGTGATCCGGTCATTTTTGTCTAGGTCATCCCGGACAAGGGCTTCCTTCAGCCTTCCGGCATGGACACCGGGATACTCTTTCATGGCTCGGATGGTGTGGCATGCGTCCCGAAAGCCCTCTCTTTGGAGCCTGGGCAGAATATCGAATATCTTTTCATACCATGCTTCTTTTACCTCCCAGGCGCCTTCATAGGTAATAACAGAAACCGCCTCCGCGTAAGCTCCATACTCCCACAGCTTTTCAATCTCTTTTGTCATCCCCGGCACACGGAAACGGACCATCATCTTGATCATCCTGGTCCGCACTTCCATATTAGTTTCCCGGGCGCATGCCTGTTTGAAGTACGTTTTCTGTTTTGCAGGCAGCGTCTCGAATTTGTAGAAGCTGTCAATGATCTCCATCTTTTCTTCGGGATCTTCCGTCTCATCGTACAGCTCTGTCAGCTGTCCGGGATTTCCGTCTATGTTCATTCCGAATCCCGTTTCCTCGTCATTGTACCCTGCAATGACTTCCCGGAGCCACCGCTCATACCATGCCAGAAATCCTTTTTCCCTTACAAAGAAGGGCGGCCCGCAGAAATCTTCGTCATAGTAAACCACCTGCCCCTCATACGGCCCTGCAGTCATGATCCCTGTCATAAGCGTACAGCCCTGGGTGCCGATGGGAAGAACCCCCGCATAGGGATGCACGGTCTTTCCTTTTCCCCTGCCCTCCGGGTTAACTGCTCTTTCCCATTCTTCGCCGCTCATCTTCGGGCAGATCACCGGCTCCTCCCGGATAGATTGGAGGCGGGAGCTATGGGACTCTTTAAGCTTCTGTTCCAGTTCCTTCACCCCGTAAATCCCGTAGTAGGGACCTGCGCCGCCGTTTCCGACCCATCTTAAAAAGTCCTGGTATTCTTTTGGCAGATCAATACCCTGCTGCTGTTGGAATCTCTCTATGGCCTCCTGGCTGGCAGGCGCTTTTAATTTGTACTGATGGCTGTAAGCTCCAAACCGTTCCAGATTCTGATCTTTCTTTCTGGCCTGCTCCAGCAGTTTTAAGATGCGTTTCGCCCATGGGGGCTGTGTGGTCTTGTCCATACTCTTTTGTCCTCCCTTAAACAGGATTGAAGATTTTTTTCCGTCAGATGCGCATCATAGTTTGGGAAGTTTTCTAGTGATTTTCCCTGCAATGACAGCGCAATTCTATTTCTATGTTCACTGTAATTGTATCATATCATGGGTTGATTATCTATCTGATTTGATTTACATATCCCATTGACTAACCTGGACGGAAAATCCGTCAGGTTTTTTTGACTCTCTTGAACAGGGAGAACATCTATCAAATTTTTGCCGATAAAAATGCCAGCCCTATAAAAAGGACTGGCAAAATTTTCAGAGATATTTTTGAGATGCTTCAGGGCTGAGATTGTATTGCTCCTGAAGCTTTACCAAGATTGTCTGTGTTGGGACACCTAAATTTTTTAATATCGAAACAGTGCCCTTGATACCTTCTTTGATGCCTTCTTCGATACCTTCTTTGATACCTTCTTCAATACCTTCTCGTTTTATTGTCTTTGCTTCATATTCCAGAACCTTTCCACCCATGACCGCTTTCACTCCTTCCCTGACAGAATCGTATTTTGCAGCGATATGCTCCAATACTTTATTTGACATGTCCATAAGCGTGCATCTCGTGTATTCACTGATGACTCCCTGATTTAAGAGTTCTTCCAGCTTATTTTTGATTTGTTCATACTCTTCCTGTAATGTCTTCAGCTTCGTTTTGTGCTTTTCATATTCATCAAACCGTGTTTCGTGTGAAAATATATAGAAAGGAATCAACAGCCATGTTCAGTTCTTCCACCGGTATTCTGGTCTGTGAGTGGCGCTCCAGGTCTGCAGCCTCTTCATTTGGATACCCGACTGCAAGGATATTAACCGGTTCCAGATGATCCGGCAGCCCAAATTCTCTGCGTATCACGTCCGGCTTAAAATAGCATATCCAGACGGAGCCAAGCCCTAATTCCGTTGCCTGCAGCATCATGTGGTCTGTCAGTATG
>CAOKOS010000080.1 GCA_948470255.1 uncultured Lachnotalea sp. | reverse complement strand
GGCGGTTTTGTGATAAAATAAAAGAGAAGTCGTTGCTTTTGTGGGCTGACTTCTCTTTATATCCTGCATCTACTCAAATTATAGCAAAGGGGTAGGTGCGTTGCAATGACGAATGAGCAAATTGTTTCTGAAATTAGGAACGGTTATTCTGTAACGGATTATATGCAGTTGTTGTATGAAAGCAATCTGCCATTGATTAAGAAATTTAGAGTGTCTGTAAGTGTTCAAAAATAGATAAAAATGTTTTTTCGTAACACACTTGTAGCACACAAATAGCCTGTAAAGCCTTATTTTATGCGGTTTGAAGTTCACCAAGATAATTACAAGCAGAATAATGAAATTAGTAAAACCCTTGGAAGTCCAGTATTTTCAAGGGTTTTCTTTAATCTAAAGTTTTCTGAAAATATGGTAAAAAATGCCGAATTTTGAAGCGCAGCACACACATAATGGACAAGTTAGATGCTGCCTACAGCGGTTTGAGAATGAGCCTTGCATCTGCGTTTAATGAGCATAAGTATTTTTTTGAGATGATGTAATGGCGATAACCGGGGAGAACTTTTACAAAGGATAGAGTAATGCAAACAGGAATTAGCAGAAGTTGGAGAAACCCGGATGAATATTTCAAGCCTGCAAAGCTACAGAGGACAGCAGTCTATTACTTTCCTAACGGTTTGCATTAACGGAATAGTTGGCGGCTACTTTCTTCTGTCCTTAAAAATCTGATAAAGCAGACTGATAAGGGCAACAATGAACGTACAGGACAAAAAGAAATCCTGATAGGAAATTGCATCCTATAAAGTAAAAACGCTCCGCCTTTGTAACGGCCGAATGGCCAGATGGGATACCCGAAGGGGATGCATGGCGGGAAGGCGGTACAAAAGAAGTACTGGTGGTGAATTACGGAAAGGAGGAAATGGCATCGGGCCTTAGGGACATGGGCGTTCCCACTTCAATCAAATTACCATCCAAATCATAAAAACGAATTACTTTTTGTCCCCAGCTATGGGTCATGAGCCGATTGACATATTGAATGGAAGGATATAACTTTTCCAGTTTTTGGGAAAAACCTTCTATATTTTGTTCTTCAAAATACAGCTCGCAGGAATTGCTTTCAGGGATAATATCCTTTTCCAGGAAATCTCTCCAAATTTTCTCGTCCTGAAGCACAAGGCCTTCTGTCAGAATCATATTGCCGTCATGGTCAAGCGCCACATCAAGGCCAAACAGGTCATGATAAAACTGCTTTGATTTTTCAATGTCTTTGACAACAATTAAAATATTTTTTAATTTCATTACCGTTCGTCTCCAGTCAAACTTAAGCTTATCGGATTTTGCCGCAGTTTTTTTCTTCAAGACATTTGATTGCGTGATAGGCGAATTCATTGAAGGGGGTTTTTACGCCCAGTTCTTTCCCCATGCGGATCAATGTCCCTGAGAACATTTCGATTTCCGTCGGCCGTTTGGCGTCCAAATCTTGAAGCGTCGAAAAACGGCTGTCGGGGGAAATGGCCGTATTGCCTGCCGCCGGGTTTTTGGAATCACTGATATCAATTCCCTTTGCCGCCGCCACTTGCACCACTTCATCTCTCAGGCATTTGCTGATATATGACAGATGCCCGCTTTCCACATAGGCGCCATATCCGCAGTTTATGATTGCCTGAGGGAGGTTTTTGCTGATATTTAAGGCGTATTTGAGCCAGATATCCAACTGGATGTCATGGCTGATTTTGTAATGGACATCGGTGTCTTCCAGAAGCTCCTGTATAGCCAGAACCCGTTCGCTTTTTTCTCCGCCAGGTTCTCCAAAGAAAAGGCCCAAGGTCACATCAGGATCATAGGCGATGTGGTTTCCAATCCGCTGGGAAGCTATTTTCATCAGGGAATATACCATATGCTCCATACCGATTCTGCTTCCAATGATCTTTTCGCTGTCCACACCATTCAAAGGGCTCATCACAATGGTATGTTCGTCTACGATTTTTTCAATCATGGGGAGGCAGTCCGGCAAGGCGCCATATTTGACTGCGACGATCAGAAGGTCGGCGCCTGCGGCACTTTCCGGTGTTTTTACATGGAGAGGGATTTCAATGCCGTTTACAAGGATTCCATATTGGGATAGCCTTGCACTGCGTTCACCCTCTGCGACAATCCACAGATTTTCCCCCAGTTTTTCAGATAATCCGGCAATAAAATAACTGCCTATGGCGCCGGCGCCGATGATTGCCACTTTTTCCAGCCTCATAACCTACTCCTTCAATAGTCGTTTTTTCAAGTTTAAAGAGGTTTTCTACCTTGCAACCTAGTTGTTTTCTCTAATATCTTAGCATACTCTTTCCTTGCAGGCAACCAAAAGGGGGTATAAGATTTCCGGTGGGCTTGACTTTGTCACATATGGCATTATATAGTAAATAAAACAAAGATCAAAAGCAAAAGAGGAGGGATTTTTATGTACAGGCCGTCTATGTATGGAAAACATGATGAGACAATGCTCCGTTTCGCAGATTTGTTTCACAGCTGTCCTGTGTGTCAGAATATTGAGATGCGCCCCAACCAGGTGGAAACATTTGATAATGACGGAATTTTCATTGACACAAAAACAGGCCGCCAGATGGGATATGACTGGGAATACAGGGACAGGTATTTTGAAAATTGCCAGTTTAAATTTGACTCACTGGGACAGTACGAAAGAAAATTAGAAAAACCTTCCATTCAGATTGCACTGCAGTGTGATGCTACGGAGACGGGGATTGCAGTGGGATGGCATAAAGACTGGCTGCGGGAAAAACAAGTACGGAGGTCTTTGCTTACGGATTCCCGGCAAAAAGAGGATGGAACCTTAAGGTACACAAAGAAATTTTGTATTTACAGTTTTGAGCAGATGGATTCTTTTAAGCGGATGATCGCAGCAGCCTTGGCCCAGGGAATCTATTCGTCCGAAATTTTTAAGGTTGACTGAAAAAGCGTGTAAGGCTGGATAAAAGAAAATTTTTGCAGGGAAGATGAAAGATATGCTGGAAAAAATGAAACTGGAGACTCAGCCAGGGATTGTAAAAAATATAGAAATCATAGGCAAATTGTTTCCATGCTGTCTGGATGAAGGGAAAAACGCCGAGGGAAAGACGGTCAGGACTGTTAATTTTGAGCGGTTAAGGCAGATGCTTTCCAATGAGTATGAGAGCGGTTCTGAAAGCTATGAATTTACATGGCCGGGAAAGCAAAAAGCGGCAGCGGAAGCGTACAGGCCGACGGATATGACACTCCGCCCGAACAAGGAAAAGAGCATAAGCTGGGATACGACAGGCAATTTGTTTATAGAGGGGGATAATCTGCAGGTACTTAAACTTTTGCAGGAGAGCTATCTTGGAAAGATCAGGATGATTTATATTGACCCGCCCTATAATACAGGAAGCGACTTACTCTATAAGGATGACTATAAGTCTGACCGCGCCGGCTACGACGCATCCATTGGCCGTTATGATGAGGAAGGCTTTCAGTTATATAAAAATACACAGGCCAACGGACGGTTTCATTCGGACTGGTGTTCTATGATTTATCCAAGGCTGCTGCTGGCGCGGAATCTCCTGTCGGACGACGGGATGATTTTTATTTCCATTGATGAAAATGAGCAAGTCAACCTGAAAAAAATCTGTGATGAAGTATTCGGTGAAATAAATTGTGTGGGAGAAATCATCAGGAAAACAAAATCCATGACAGGCGACAATGGCTGTGGTTTCAATTTGCAGCACGAGAGCCTTTTGGTGTTTGCAAAAGAGATCGGAAAGGCGGCGCTTAAAGGGGAACCTAAAGCATACGGGGGTTATTCCAATCCAGACGGCGACCCCAACGGGGACTGGTGCTCAGGGGATCCCAGCGCAAAGAGCGGGGGGCCGTCCACATATTTTGAAATAGAAAACCCATATACCCACAGGAAGGACTTGCCTCCTGTGGGACGGTACTGGGCATTTTCAAAAAAGACCCTTGAAAAATATGTCAGCGAAGGAAAAGTAAAATTCAAAAAGGATTACAAAGAGGGAGAACGGGGATTTATTTTTAAACGCTATAAAAAAGAGTCCGCGAATCCCTTTGACCCCGTCCACAGCCTGTTTGCCGCCGACAACGCATATATGAACCAGGCGGCGACAGTGGAGACAAAAAAACTGTTTGGCGGCGATGTTTTCAGCTATCCGAAACCGGTGGCGTTTATTAAAAAACTGGTTCAGTACGCCACGGATAGGGATTCGGTTATCCTGGATTTTTTCGCAGGGAGTGGGGTAACAGCCCAGGCGGTACTGGAACAAAATGCGGAAGACGGGGGGCAGAGGAAGTTTATCATGATTCAAATCCCGGAAACAGTGGATGAAAAAAGTGGCGCTTATCAGGCCGGATACAGGGATCTCTGTGATGTGGGCCGCAGCAGGATACGTCTTGTGGGAGAAGCGCTTCGGGAAATCCCGGGAAAAGAAATAGATGGGGGCTGCCGGGTATTAAAGCTGGATGAAAGCAATCGGAAAAAAGTATATTATCCGGCAGAAGCCTATTCCCAGGATATGCTGCAAATGCTGGAATCCAACATAAAAGAGGACAGGACGGGACTGGATTTGCTGTTTGGCTGCCTGTTGGAGTGGGGCCTGCCCCTTACACTGCCCTGTACTTCTGAACAGGTTTCAGGGTGTACGGTCCATGATTATAATGGCGGAGACCTGATGGCGTGTTTTGATGAGGATATCCCAGATTCCGTGATGAAATATATGGCGGGAAAAAAGCCGAAGAGGGCAGTGTTTTGTGATGGCAGCTTTGCAGGGGACTCTGCAAAAATCAACGCAGGGGAAATTTTTAAATACCTGGCGCCGGATACAAAGGTGAAAGTGATTTAGGGAAAATCAAAGGAGGATATATATGGAGCGGCAGGAGATGGCAGGATGAGGCTTTTACTGGTGGAAGATGAAAAAAGGATGGCCCAGGCGCTCGTCCAAATCCTGAAATCTGAGCATTACCAGGTGGATTACTGCGCCGACGGCATTTCCGGCATGGAAGCGGTGGAAAGTGGTATTTATGATATTATTATTCTCGATGTGATGCTGCCGGGGAAAAATGGTTTTGAAATTGTAAAGGAAGCGCGCAGGGAAGGAATTCACACGCCAGTTTTAATGCTGACAGCCAAAGACGGGCTGGATGATAAGGTGGCGGGCCTTGACAACGGGGCGGATGATTACCTGACAAAGCCGTTTATGGCCAGGGAACTGCTTGCCAGGCTCCGCGCCCTTGTGAGGCGGAATATCAATTCTGCGGACGGCGCCCTGTCTTTTGGCGATATTACCCTTGAAAGCGGCAGGCTGACCTTGTCCTGTACGGACACAGGCCAGAGTGTGCGCCTCAGTGAAAAAGAATACAGGATCCTGGAATACCTCATTGCAAACCAGGGGCAGATTCTCACCAGGGAGCAGCTTGCAGTAAAAATCTGGGGATTTGAGAATGAGGCGGAATACAACCATGTGGAGGTTTATATGTCTTTTACCAGGAAAAAACTCATATTTGCGGGGGCTAAAACAGTGATTAAGGCAGTTCGCGGCGTGGGATATGAGCTGAGGTGGGAGAATGTTTAAAAAAACCAGGAGAAAGATTGTCGCCGCCATTATGGCGGTGCTGGTGTTTTTGTGGGTGGGAACCCTGGGAATCATCTATGGTTCCAGTTATTATGAGGTATCAAACAGGAACCGGGAAATGCTGAACCGCCATGTGGAGCTTTATATGCCGGAGCCTCTGCCTGACCTTTGGGCAGCGCCCGATGAGCGGCGTCCGGACAGGGAAGGGCCTCATTTTGAAGATACGCCGGCTTTTCAGCTTTCTACCTTTTATTCTGTCGCAGTTTCCAAAGAGGGGAAGACACTGGAGGTCAACAATCCCCATGCGGATGTACGTGGAAATGAGGAATTGGAACAGATTGCCCGGGAAGTTATCAAAGAGGGTAAGGAGCGGGGGATAAAAAATAACCTGATTTACCGTATGGAGGATAAAGGAGGTTATATCCTGGTTGCGTTTATGGACAATACCATTATGCGGGAGAGTATGACGACGCTGTTCCGGTATACCGTGATTTTCGGGGGTATTGTCTTAGTGGTTTTATTTTTCCTTGCTGTCTATCTGGCCAGGAAAATAGTGGAGCCTTTGGAAGAAAGTTATCAAAGGCAAAAGCAGTTCATATCAGATGCCGGCCATGAGCTGAAGACTCCGGTGGCAGTGGTCAGCGCCAACGCAGAACTTCTTTCCAGGGAGATTGGCGGGAACCAATGGCTTGCCAATATCCAGTATGAAAATGAACGGATGGGAACACTGGTAGGACAGCTTTTGGAGCTGGCCCGTACAGAACAGGTGGCGTTTCAAATGGAAATGATAGATATGGGCCGTTTGACGTGCGGGGAAGCGCTGCCTTTTGAGAGTGTGATTTTTGAAAGCGGGCTGACATTCCGCTGCCAGGCGGCAGATCACTTATATGTGAACGGGGACGGTGCGAAGCTGAGGCAGCTGGTATCCATTTTGCTGGATAATGCCGTAAGCCATTGTAAAAAGGGGGGAGAAGTCTCACTTACTCTGAAAAGCGAACGGAACCAGGCTGTTTTATCCGTTGCCAATGACGGGGAGGAAATACCGGAGAAGCGGCAAAAACAGATCTTTGAGCGTTTTTACCGGGCAGACGAAGCCAGAGACAGTGAAGGAAAACATTATGGCCTGGGGCTTGCCATTGCAAAAACGATCGTAACTGCCCACGGCGGAAAAATCCAGGTGGGATGGGCAGACGGGAAAGTGGAATTTAAAGTGCGCCTTCCGCTGCAGAAATAATTTAAACAAAAATCATGTTTTTTGGCGAAGGGTGTCTTATATGGTTTTCAAAAGAATTTCAGCCGGGGTAAGCACAGGAATACCAAAGCCTTCAAAGTCTCTTTTATTTCGGGTAGCAATATAATCGCAATGTATAGATTTGACACAAGTGGCAACAAGACAATCCTCAAAATCCCTTGCCTTTTTCTGAAATGCCATAAGGACATCATTG
>CAOKOS010000079.1 GCA_948470255.1 uncultured Lachnotalea sp. | reverse complement strand
GAACTGCGCATCCCCGGAGGTTTTTTTACTTTATAGGACGTGGTTTCCTATAAAGTAAAAAAGGGGACAATCTATGAAAATAATTGTCCCCCCAAAGTTCCCTGTTAAGCAGTCATCCTGCAGACTATTTCTTTAACTCCTTTACCTTGGCAGCCTTGCCTACCCGGTCTCTTAAATAAAACAGCTTCGCTCTTCTGACTTTACCCCTTCTCACAACTTCGATCTTTTCTACGAAGGGAGAATGAACCGGCCATGTCTTTTCCACACCGATTCCATTGGAATTTTTCCTGACAGTAAAGGTTTCCCTGGAGCCGCCGTTTTGTCTCTTAATGACAGTCCCCTCAAAAACCTGGATTCTCTCACGGGTACCCTCTTTAATCTTATTGTGTACCCTTACGGTATCGCCAACGCGAAAAGCGTCTACAGAGCCTTTCATCTGGCCTGCTTCAATTTCTCTGATCATGTCGTTCATGTGCGACCTCCTTATGATTGTTGGATGTTCTTAATGCCCATGGCACCAGAGGACCATCTCTCATCTTTCACAACTTTTATACCTTATCATATTTCCCCTTGAAAATCAAGTGTTTTCAGCAGTTCTTTTTCCTCCGCAGAAAGAACTGCTTTTTCAAGTAAATCTGGGCGGGATCTGGCCGTACGGATCACTGACTGCTCCCGGCGCCATCTGTCCACATTTCCATGGTGGCCGGAAAGCAGTACCTTTGGCACTTTCTTTCCCATGAATTCTTCTGGCCTGGTATACTGGGGATATTCCAGAAGGCTGTCATGGAAAGTTTCAAACTCCGCCGATGCGTCATTATGAAGGACGCCGGGCACCAGTCTAGCGATGCTGTCGATGACCACCATGGCCGCCAGCTCCCCGCCAGTCAGCACATAATCCCCAATGGAAATATAATCGGTGACAATCATCTCCAATACCCGCTCGTCAATCCCCTCATAGTGGCCGCAGAGGAAAACCAACTCTTCCTCCTTTGCCAGCTCCTCCGCCATGGACTGGTTAAATACCCTGCCCTGGGGCGTCAGGTATATCACTCTGGGATTTATCTGAAGTTTTTCCGTCACTGATTTCCATGCACTGTAAACAGGCCCCGGCTGCATCACCAGGCCCGCCCCGCCGCCGTAAGGGGCGTCATCCACCCGGTTATGTTTATTCTCTGAAAAGTCCCGGATATTGACTGCCCTTAAGGACAGCACCCCCTTTTCTTCCGCCCGCCCCAAAATACTGGTACGCAGGCCGTCCAGCACCATCTGAGGAAACAGGGTCAGTATATGGCAGTTCATATGATTCCTCCATTATAGGTCTAAAAGCCCGTCCAAAACATGGACAAGAACTTCACTTTTTTCCAAATCCACATCCAGGACACATTCCTCTGTCACCGGAAGCAGCGCTTTTTTGCCGTTTTCCATCTGTACCTCATACACATCATTGGCCCCTGTCTGGAGAACCTCCGTCAAGGTGCCGAGAAACGCGCCCTCATCTGTCACCACAGACAGGCCGATTAAATCCGCAATAAAATACTCTCCCTCTTCCAGCGGCACCGCCTGTTCCCTTGTAATCCAAAGTTCCGCCCCCTTATGGCGTTCCACTTCATTGATATCATCAATGCCTTTAAATTTTATAATGACGAATTGCTTAAAAAACCTGACACTCTCAATCTCCAATACCAGCTTCTCCCGCTTTGCAGCAAGGATCACCTGTTTCAAATCCTTAAAACGGGCCGGGTCGTCTGTAGTCGGAAATACTTTGACCTCTCCGCGAAGCCCGTGGGTGGATGTAATCACACCTACGCGAAATTCTGATACCATCTTTTTCTCCCATAAGAAATTATTTCCCCTGCAAGGCAAAAGCCCCCAGGGGAAATGGTTTCTTTACTGAATTTCCAGAACTGCTTTTTTGTCCTCTCTGGAAGCCGCCGCCTTTACAACGCTGCGAATTGCCTTTGCAATTCTGCCCTGCTTTCCAATGACCTTCCCCATATCGGAAGGATCCACATGAAGTTCCAGAATCGTTTCTTTTCCTTCCTCCTTTTCCGTAACGGATACGCAGTCAGGATGATCCACCAGAGCTTTTGCAATTACTTCAACCAGTTCTTTCATTGCCTCACCTCCATGCGGATTATTTCTCAATACCGGCGATCTTCAGAAGCTTCGCAACTGTATCAGTGGGCTGTGCGCCTGTGGATAACCACTTCTTTGCCAGTTCCTCATTGATTTTGATTACGCTGGGGTCTTTTGTCGGATCATAGTATCCGATTTCCTCGATAAATCTGCCATCTCTGGGAGATCTGGAATCTGCAACGATGATTCTATAAAAAGGCGCCTTCTTCTGACCCATTCTCTTTAATCTCATTTTAACTGCCATCTCGCATTCACCTCCTTGGAATATTTTTATCATTTATTAAAAAGGAAGTTTAAACCTGCCTTTTTTCCCTGATTTTCCCATCATGCCGGACATCTGCTTCATCATCTTCCGGCTCTGCTCATGCTGTTTGATCAACCGGTTTACTTCAGCGATATCCACACCGGCCCCTGCCGCGATCCGCTTTTTTCTGGAAGGATTGATAATATCCGGATTGGATCTTTCTGCTGGTGTCATTGAATAAATGATGGATTTTGTCCGGTCCATTGCTTTTTCGTCAATGTCCACATTTTTAAGTTTGCTCCCAAACCCTGGAAGCATACTGAGCATATCGGCAATACCGCCCATTTTCTTGATCTGCTCCATCTGCTCCAGATAATCATTGAAGTCAAACTCTGCCTTTTTCATCTTCTGTTCCAGCTTCTTGGCCTGGCTTTCATCAAACTGGGCTTCTGCTTTCTCAATGAGAGTCAGTACGTCGCCCATGCCAAGAATCCTGGAAGCCATCCTGTCGGGATAAAACTGTTCCAGATCGGAAAGTTTCTCTCCCATACCCACATACAGAATCGGCTTTCCGGTCACTGCCCGGATAGAGAGCGCCGCGCCGCCCCTGGTATCGCCATCCAGCTTGGTGACGATGACTCCGTCAATGCCGATTTTATCATTGAAAGTCCCTGCAGCGTTGACCGCATCCTGCCCGGTCATGGCATCTACCACCAGGACAGTCTGATCCACATGGATATTTTCCTTGATTTCCTGAAGCTCGGCCATCATGTCTTCATCTATATGAAGCCGCCCTGCCGTGTCCAGGATCACGACATTATTACCGTTTTTCTCCCCATGCTCAATGGCCGCCTTTGCAATATTTACAGGCTTATGCTTATCACCCATGGAAAAAACAGGAACCCCCTGCTTCTCTCCGTTGACCTGAAGCTGTTTCACTGCCGCCGGACGGTATACGTCACATGCCACCAAAAGAGGCCGCTTTCCTTTTGCCTTAAGTTTCCCTGCAATTTTTGCTGAAGTAGTGGTCTTTCCGGCGCCCTGAAGCCCTGCCATCATAACCACTGTCATGGTGTTTCCGTGATTTAGTTTAAGCTCTGTGGTTTCACTGCCCATCAGGGAAACCATTTCTTCATTTACAATCTTGATGACCATCTGGCCCGGCGTC
The DNA here is from genome assembly GCA_948470255.1 of uncultured Lachnotalea sp. Taxonomy (GTDB): domain Bacteria; phylum Bacillota; class Clostridia; order Lachnospirales; family Lachnospiraceae; genus Lientehia. The sequence continues at coordinate 3,504 of CAOKOS010000079.1, read as the reverse complement.
AGGCTGTTTAACACATCCTGTCCCACGGCCCGCTCTTCCACAGACTTTACAAACTGTTTGACCACCTTAAAATTGACATCTGCTTCCAGAAGGGCCATCTTGACCTCTTTCAGGGCCGCCTTCACATCTGCTTCCGAAAGGCGCCCCTTTCCCCGCAGCTTTTTAAATACATTCTGCAATTTATCAGATAAGCTCTCGAACGCCACTGTTTCCCTCCGCTGCTTTGCCCAAAACACCCGTTTCCAAATGCCAAAGCCTAGTCTATACCTAGCCTACCGCCTAAAGACGGCTGATTTCTGCTGAAAGCTCTTCAATCCGAAAAACCAGCTCCCGGTCTTCGGTCTTTTTATATTCCATGGTGAGCCGGTGGATCTCTTTTGCCATTTCCCGGGTTTTCAAAAACTTTTCCACCAGCCCCAGCTTTCTTTCATATTCTTTTAAAAGCTTGTCACACCGCCTGATCAGATCATGGACTCCCTGCCTGGAAATCCCTCTTTCCTCAGCAGCTTCGCTAAGTGACAAGTCATTGAACACCACATCTTCATAAACCTGTCTCTGGTGCTCCGTCAGAAGTTCCCCATAAAAATCATATAAAAGCGTCTGCTCCACAATTTTTTCCATGGCTTTCCACCACCCTGTACATCATACAGGAAAAGAAAAAACCTGTCAAGTGTTTTTTCTTTACAAACCATTGTTCGTGTTTGTTTGTCTTGTGTTGTCATGTTGTAAATTCAATGTTTTATCCGCTTTGCTAGTTTCTTGTTGTCTGTTTTCTTGTTATTACAATGATTTTGCAACATAATTTGTAACAAAAATCCGCTGATCCCTCCCCTCGTATGTCCCGGATCATCGACATATGGCAGTTTTGCCTGTGAAGGATAATTTTGCATTTTCAATTTAAATGCACAATTAACAGTACATACAGGTGCATGATTGGCAGCAAATAGACATTGAATTGATAAAGACATTTAAGAAATTAAATGAAGCTGGAAAAGCAGTAGTCATTGAACGTGTGGAGGAGTTCACAGAAATCCCACGTTACACCCCAAAAGAAAACAATACACCAAAAAACAAAGAATCCTGCTTGCAGGATTCTCCGCCTGCGGCAGATCGCTTCAGCGATATAATTCCTCTCCGCCGCAGTGCGATCCTCCCGGAGCGTTTTTACTTTATAGGACGCAGTTTCCTATAAAGTAAAAAAGAATGAAGAAGCAAAAAATTTCTTGCGACCTGCTCCCGGATGTGCTATATTAGACATAAGAAAAGGGGAAAGCCATAGAAGCGGCTCTACCCCAACATATGATTTCTACCTATTCTTTTGAAATAGGCAAGCCGTCACTATTGCAGTAGTGGCGGCTATTTCTTTTTTCCCTTGAAGATTATATAGCATAATCCCACAAGGGCAGCAATGAATATCCCAGTCTGAAGGAGTATGTAACTCTTTCGTCTGGAGGGTTACTTTGAACCCTCCGAAAAATAAGAGGGGGCTAACATAATTACCAATGAAAATGATTTTTTAGGGCTTATGATGAAATATAAAAATGATGACGACACCTGCCCAGTGGGTAACGTAATATCGCAATCGGAAATGTCTTATATTCAATGCTTGCCATTTTTTAAGTCATAATCGGAACAGAAAATTATCAGTAAGATTCTATGAAATACATATCAAGTATTTTTTTAGATTTGGATTTTTTATTACCTTACCGGCATCTGGAATCCCGCAAGGGCTTTGTTCAAATAATCGTTAAAAGGTTTCATGATTTGGAAAAGCCCTGCCGCCTTTGCAAGAAATATTTCTTCGTCTTTCAATTCTTCATCTTGCAGCGGATATTCCAGATACCAACTCTTAAATTTTAGATATTCCCCTTGAGGATGTTCTTTTTCGTATCGCCCAGGGACATTCTTTAACGCATTTCCCCGTACAGTAAAATATTTTTCAAACTCTGGTTCATGTATTATTTTTTCCCATTCCTCTCCATTCTGGGCAATATAATCCCGCACCATCGTTGTTGCATCTTTGAACATGTCTGCAAACAAACCTCCGCCTAAAAAAGACTGGTTATTCGGCTTTATCATAAGATAATATCCGACGGGAACAGGCAGCTTACCCTTAGAAGAAATATGGGCGCGGACCGCAGGATTATAAGGCGACTTGTCATGGCTGAAACGAGTATCCCTGACAATCTTAAAAGTAAGGTCTTTCGGATTATTATGTAAAATACTGCTGTCAAATTTTCCGATTTCCAGCATCAATGCCTCCAGTAATTTTTCAAATTCGGAATTTGCTTTTTTGTAATCGTCTTTGTTGGCATGATACCATTCGCGATTGTTATTTATACTCAATGCGGATAAATAATCAATAATAGATTGCATACTCATAATCTGTCCTCTCCTTTACGATTTTTTGATAATGGAAAACTGTGTGGAATCTAAAAATTCCTGTATCAGATCTTTTATGCGCTCAGGAGACTGGTAGGTTTCACAAAAGGAAAAGTCCTGGGATAAATCGTCAATATCTTCCATGGCGTTTTTCACATCCATTATGGTCTGGACAGGAATCTTTGTGGCCGTCATATAATCCAGCTGCAGCGGGTTGATGCGATGGTTTTGTATCGCATAATTCAGTCTGTCCTTACATTTACATCTGCCGCCGCCATATTCCCCGCAATACTGTCCGAGGAAGTCCGCCATTTTTTTGCGTATCCGGGAAAGCCGTTTACGATATGCTTCTGGAGTCATCCCCAGAATATCCCCCGCAATGCGGCTGTCAATCTTAAACATGGTACCCAATATGAAAATACACCTGCTTTCCGTATCAAGGCATTGCAGCATCACATTGGTACAAGACATTTTTAGTTCTTCTGCCAATATATCTTTTTCCACGTTCTGCGTTAAATCTGGCACATCCTGTATTTTTCCATTTTCTATATCATCTCCGTAATACTCAAAGCTCAGCGGATAGCGGGCAAACATATGCTTTTTGTAATTTTTCAGATGATTCGCCGCGATACTGAATACCCATGTTGTAAATAAGCTGTCGCCTCGGAAAGAGGACAGGTGTGTAATCATTTTCAATAAAATATCCTGGGTAGCATCTTCCGCATCTGCAAATGTGCCCAGCATCCGCAAGGATAAATTGAATACCATGTCCTGCACACATGTAATAAGGGTTTCGAGGGCTTTCTTATCCCCTGCCGTGGCTTTCTCAACTAAAACCTGCATTTCTTCATTCGTTTTTTTACTCATAAAATTTTACCTCCTGTTTAATTAGACAACGCTCCCTTGTCTGTGTGACGGAAAATTTTTGACAGAAACACAACACCGAAGAACGCAGATACAATAAAACCTCCATGAAAGCCGCACACTCCATGGAGGTATTCTGTCAGACAAGGCAGAGCGCCTGTAAATGCTCTTCCTGTTATACTTACAAATACATTTTAGCTGTTTCTTCCGCCAAATGAAACTTTTCCTGGATTTTATTCAGAATAATGCTGTCTGCAA
>CAOKOS010000078.1 GCA_948470255.1 uncultured Lachnotalea sp. | reverse complement strand
GCCCCGGAAGCTGGTGGAAAAAAACTGCCGGGGGATCCGGTAAAAATCACTTGCAAACCATGTCAAAACATGATAGAATTATTGCCTGTGACAGTATTTTATACTATGAAGTATCCAGCGAAGCGTGTCTGTGACGTGCTTTGCGGGATTTCCTTGTTCCTCCTGAAAATGGAGGGGCCAGAGACCAGAAGGAGGTAAAACAGCATGAACAAATATGAATTAGCGCTTGTGCTGAGTGCAAAGCTGGAAGAGGAAGAGAGAGCGGCCGCATTGGAGAAGGCCAAGTCTTATATTACCCGTTTCGGCGGCACCATCACAAATGTGGACGAGTGGGGCAAGAAAAGACTTGCTTACGAAATCCAGAAGATGAAGGAAGGATTCTATTACTTCATCCAGTTCGAGTCTGATTCAAACTGCCCTAACGAAGTGGAAAGCCATGTTCGTATTATGGAGCCGGTGATCAGATACCTGTGCGTAAAGCAGGAAGCGTAATCGGAGAAGAGAGGAGACTGCATGAATAGAGTAATACTCATGGGGAGGCTGACAAGGGAGCCGGATATCCGTTATTCTCAGAATGGTATGGCTGTCGCCAGGTATACGCTGGCTGTTGACAGGCGTTTTGCCAGAAGCAGTGAAGGTGGAAATGATCAGACAGCGGACTTTATCGGTTGTGTTGCCTTTGGAAAAAGCGCGGAGTTTGCCGAGAAGTATCTGCATCAGGGAACAAAGATTGCAGTGACAGGCAGAATCCAGACTGGGAGCTATACGAACCGGGATGGCCAGAAGGTTTACACCACAGATGTGGTGGTGGAAGACCAGGAGTTTGCGGAGAGCAAAAATGCGGCGGCCCAGAATACTGGGGGCGCATACCGCCAGTCAGCCAGGCCGGATCCCAGCGTTGCTTTGGACGACGGTTTTATGAATATTCCCGATGGAGTAGAAGATGAGGGTCTCCCGTTTAACTAGACAATATTCGGAATAAGGAGGTTTTAACCATGGCTTACACAAAGGGTGACAGAGCGGATTCTCCTATGAAGAGGAGAGGCGGACGCAGAAGGAAAAAAGTCTGTGTGTTCTGCGGGGATAAAAATGGTGTGATTGATTATAAGGATGTGGCAAAGTTAAAGAGATACGTATCTGAGAGAGGAAAAATCCTTCCCAGAAGGATCACAGGAAACTGTGCAAAACATCAGCGGGCGCTGACCGTTGCCATCAAGAGGGCAAGACACATTTCCCTTATGCCTTATACAATGGAATAATACATGGAGGAACGCTGGAAGGCGTTCCTTTTTTACTTTATAGGAAATTGCGTCCTATAAAGTAAAAACGCTCCGCGAAGATCGCACTGCGGCGGAGAGGAATTATATCGCTGAAGCGATCCGCCGCAGGCGGAGAATCCTGTGTGGCAGGATTCTTTATTCCTTTATAGGAACTTGTGTCGTATAAAGCAAAACCCCCCTGGGATGCGCAGTTGGCGGTCATCCTGTATGGAAAACTGTCTGAATTCCATGGAAATCGTATAAATTCCATTTTTTCGGTGATTCTCTTAATAAAAGAATCTGGAAAAGGGGAATCACTTATGGGACGGAAAGATGGGAATGGATGGAAAATAGAACAAAAAATCGGCAGGGAGAAGAAGCTTGCCCTGTTGGCATTTCTTCTGGGGGTTTTTTGTTTCCTGACAGCGCTGGCAACGGTGGGACGGTTGGAAGGCTCCAGTGAAACGGCGCTGCTGGCTTTTGAAAGGGCGAATTTTTCAGAAATGAACTGCCATATATACAGGGAGGGTTATCTGAATAGCGAATTCTACCTTGAAGAAGAGAAAGAGGCATTTTTAAACGAAGTTTCAAGGCAGTGGGATTCGGAGAAGGGGGAACTTTCTTTAGCTCTCCTTGTGAGGGAAGAGCAGCCGGGAGAGTGCGAAATCCGCCAGGAAAATTATTTGCGGGCGGATGTGCGGCTTTTACAGGGGGCCAGCACAAAGGAGGCGCTGGAAGAGCGGGCAAGGCTCATGGCCCTGACAGATGAAGCCGGTATAGAAGGAACGGTTTATCTGGAATTTGAGGGATGCTTTCCCGGGGAATTGTCCAGGGAAGAGCAGCGGACCATAGCAGAATCTCTTATGGAAAAGATGGGAGCCGAAGTGGTGGCAGGGATGGATGAAGAAGAACTCTATACGCTCTATGCCTATGTGAAAGGCGCTGGCGAGACAAAAAAACTGCCTGAAGGAGCAGTTAATATGAATCTGGCAGTGTCTTACGATGAAATAGCGGATAAAACAGTTTTCCATCTGGGATGTCCTATTTTGTCAGAGGATTGGTAATGGCTGAACCCATTGGCAAAAGACTGCATATGCTATAATAGATTATAGATATAAGGTGGCAGTCAGATGGCAGAACAATACAGCGATTTTATTTGGGATTATTATGGGGGCCGTCCATCCAGACGTACGTACCCCGGCATTATGCCTGGTCCGGCTTCCTGGATGCGTACTGCGGAGCTTACTGAAAAAGGCCGTTTCGGAGGGGCTGGCGTAGGCTATGGAAACAGCCAGGGCCTTCTCTGGGCCATGGAGGATGATAACCAGAAGACAGGACGGGATCTGGAGTATTTCCAGGCCATGTATCCGGGAAAAATGAAGAAAATCCAGATGCAGATCAGAGACTTGTGTGACACCATTGATTATGAAGGCAGCATTTTGTATGATGAATATCCTGACCGGGTAGGGCTTAGCCGGCTTTGTGATGAAATCTACGGCAGGGAGATGCCTGAGGATGCAGATGAAAAAGAGGCGGAATGGGTGAGAGCGGCAGTGGAGGTACTTTTGTACCACGAAATCTGCAAAAGGCGGGTACGGCGCCGCGGGCTGAAACGTAAATATTGGTAAACGTACTAAGAAAAAGTTAATAAAAAAGCGGTTGAGATTTCGGGCGATTGATTTTACAATATAGTCATGGTAATTTGCCATGGCTATATTTGATACAAAATACGGAATGGATGTAAATACAAAAAGCCCTTTGCGGGATTGATTTATATAAACAGGGAGCGCACTCATGAAAAAAATATTCAGACGCATGATCATATTAGTGCTTATTTTCATAGCGGCAGTGTCCGCCGTCTTTTTTCTGACGCGGAAGCAGGAGGAAAAGGCCGTCTATACGGTGGTGGACAAAGCGACTTTTCCCCTTGTTTCCATGGAATTTGAGGGGAACCCTGTGAATACGCTCCATGGGTATGCAAAGGAAATGAATATTCCGTCCATGCGGGATACCATTACTCCAGTTCCTGAAAATAGAAAAGTGCCTTTCGAGATTCTGACATATGGCAATGAAATCTATTCTGTGGAGTATGATGTGAGAAGCCTTGACGGGGAGAATCTCATTGAATCTCAATCCTGCGGGGAGCTTTCTTCGGAGGGGGAAATCCTGCGGGGGGAAATGGTTTTTCAGGATTTGCTTGCGCAGGGGACAGAGTATGCCCTTGTGATGCGGCTGGAAACCAGGGAGCGGGATCAGATTTATTATTATACGCGGATCCGTTACTATGGAGATACCCATATCGGAGATCAAATTGCTTTTGCAAAAAATTTCAGCGGTTTGGCTTTTACGAAAAATATCACGGAAGAACTTACGGTCCAGCTTGAGAGTAATAATGAAACGGACAACAGCACTCTGGGCTATGCAAATATCAAATCCAGCTATAACCATGTGGCCTGGGGGGAATTGCAGCCGGAGATCGTTGGTGAGGTTTCCGTGGAAATTAAAGAAATGAATGAAATGGTGGGGGCTGTCCAGTTTCTTTATACGGTGACAGCTGCCAATGCTTCCGGGCAGAAGGAAGAATACCACGTGAAAGAGTTTTTCTGTGTCCGTTTTGTGGACGGAAAGCTGTGGCTGATTGCTTATGAGCGGATCATGGATCAGGTTTTTGAAGCTTCGGAAAAAACCGTGGGGGACGGGATGATCGACCTTGGTATTTTAAGCCCCGGGAACCTGGATGTGGAGGTAAAAGAGGCCGGGGACTATACGGTGTTTGCGGCAGATGGAGAGCTTTGGAGCTATTATAAAAAGGAAAATGAGCTGGTTCGCCTTTTTTCTTTTAAAGAGGAAGGCGATGACGGAGCTAGGACTCTTTATGATCAGCATCAGTTTCGGATTGCAGATGCGGACAAGGATGGAAATGTGGCATTTGCTGTTTACGGATATATGAACAGAGGGAACCACGAAGGGGAATGTGGCCTGAGTTTTTACCGGTACAGCAGGCAGGAAAACGCTGTGGAAGAAATTTTTTATATTCCTTCAGACTGTTCTTACCAGGTGATGAAAGAGGAGATGGGCACTCTCTCCTATGTGGGGGAAAACCAGTTATTCTACATTATGTTCGGAACTGAAATTTATGCCATTGATTTTTCAGGAGAAGAATGTGTGGAGATCATCGGAGGTGTAAAAGAGAATTCCTTTGCCGTAAGTAATGATTCCAGTGCAGTGGCATGGCAGGAGGAAGAGGACATTTACGGGGGGAAAACCATACAGGTGTATTATATGGATGACGGAAGCGGCTTTAGTGTTAAGGCTGAGGCGGGAGAGGTCATCCGCCCTCTCGGGTTCATTGACGGCGATTTTATTTACGGGAGGACGAAAGAGGAGGATATTGAAAGAAAACTGACAGTGGAATATCCGATGTATGCATTGGAAATCCTGAAAAAAAATGGAGAGAAACAAGCCCATTACAGTAGGGATGGCATTTATATCCGTGATATTCAGGTGGAAGACGGAAAGATTCAAATTGACAGGCAGGTACGGGATTTTGACGGCGCATGGGTGGCTGCGGAAAGCGATGCCCTGATTCAGAACCAGGTGACTGAGGAGGAAGAAGCAGCGCTTGTGTGGAGGAATTCTGATTTGAAGAAAATGACCTATGCCCTGGAAGTGCCTTATGCCGGAAATGAGGGGAAGAAGCTGAGCGTAGTCAGGCCAAAGTTCCTGGCAGCAAACGACTTGCGCGTTTTGGCCCTCAGCCGCAATCCCGCCGGGACTGAGGCAGAAAAGCGGTATTATGCCTATGCCAGCGGACGCCTTGAGGGGATTTGCGGATCACCTGCGGAAGCAATCCGGCTGATTTATGACCAGATGGGTGTAGTGGTTGGAGACGGGCAGAATTATATCTGGACCAGGGCCAACCGGGGGACAGAAGCCCTGGTGGAGATGGGAGATGGGGAAAAGGCAGCTTCTTCTGACGGGAGGCTGACAGCCTGCCTGTCCATGATGCTGAAACAGGCCAATACCTCCAAGGCGGCAGCGGCCAAACTGGCTTCAGGAAAGAGCGCTTATGAGATTTTGAATGAGGAGACTGGCGGCAGGGCTGTGGATCTGAAAGGGTGCATACTCAACCAGATGCTCTATTATGTGAATAGGGGATACCCGGTTTTAGCTTTAACGAAAGGGAATCAGGCAGAGTTGATTGTCGGGTATGATATTTATAAAAACCTGATTATATATGATGCCCTGACAGGTGAAAACCGCCTTATGCCGGAGGAGGAAGCGGAGCAGTATTACGGCGCTTACGGCTATCCGTTTATCAGCTGGATTCATTGAAAAATAGAAAGATATTAAGAAATTTTTACAAAAAGTAAAAAAGATTTTACAAATGGGAAAGAGATTGTTATAATAGACCTCAGAATAGCAGTGCAAACTAATAGCAGAATGCAGCGATTTGTTGTTAAAATAAAGTAAAATCGATGAGGTGTCATCATGCAATACGTAATTAAGGGCGGAATCCCTCTGGTGGGGGATGTTGTGATCGGAGGCGCGAAGAACGCGGCTCTCGGGATTTTGGCGGCAGCCATTATGGCAGATGAGGACGTGACAGTAGAGAATTTACCAGATGTGCGAGATATCAATGTACTGTTGGAAGCAGTTGAGGATATTGGGGCCAGAGTATGGCGGATTGATGCCCATACGGTGAGAATCAATGGTTCCACCATCAATACTGTTCGGGTCAACAATGATTTTATCAAGAGGATTCGCGCTTCTTATTATCTTTTGGGCGCGCTTCTTGGAAAATACAAGAAAGCAGAAGTTTCCCTGCCTGGTGGATGCAACATCGGCAGCCGTCCCATTGACCAGCATTTGAAAGGTTTCCGCGGCCTTGGCGCACGGGCTGAGGTGGAGTACGGCATGGTGGTAGCTGAAGCAGATGAGCTTCAGGGGGGACATATTTATCTGGATATGGTTTCTGTAGGCGCAACCATCAATATTATGTTGGCGGCAGTCCTGGCAGAAGGCAGCACGATTTTGGAAAATGCAGCCAAAGAGCCCCATATTGTGGATGTGGCAAACTTGCTAAACAGCATGGGCGCCAATATTAAGGGTGCAGGTACGGATGTGATCCGCATCAAAGGGGTGCCTAAGCTCCATGGAGCCACTTATTCGATTATCCCTGACCAGATTGAGGCAGGAACCTTTATGTTTGCCGCTGCGATGACAAAAGGCGATGTGACGGTGAAGAACGTGATTCCCCGCCATTTGGAGGCTATCTCTGCAAAGCTGAAAGAGATGGGCTGCGAAGTGATTGAATTTGACGATGCGGTTCGGGTGGTCTGCAAATCCAGACTCCATTATACCCACGTGAAGACACTTCCTTATCCTGGTTTTCCTACGGATATGCAGCCGCAGATTTCTGTGGCCCTGTCCCTGGCGGAGGGAACCAGTATGGTGACGGAAAGTATTTTTGAAAACCGTTTCAAATATGTGGATGAACTGGCCCGTATGGGAGCCAATGTAAAAGTGGAAAGCAATGTGGCTGTTATCAGCGGTGTGCACCGTCTGACAGGGGCGGATGTGAGCGCGCCGGATTTGCGTGCAGGCGCCGCTTTGGTGTTGGCCGGCCTGGCGGCTGAGGGACATACTGTGATAGATGAGACAAAATACATTTTAAGAGGCTATGAACGGTTCGATGAGAAGCTTCGCTCCCTGGGCGCTTGTATTTACCAGGCGGAGGATGAGAGAGACATCAGACGCTTCAAACTGGAGGCAGTTTAAGACGGCTTTTGAAAAAATACTTGACATGGCAAAAAAATTATGCCATTATAACAATGTATTGAAGTGTTACAATTTTATATAGTCCGCAATTCCCTTATTCAGAGTGGTGGAGGTACAGAGGACCTGTGAAGCCAC
>CAOKOS010000077.1 GCA_948470255.1 uncultured Lachnotalea sp. | reverse complement strand
GCCCCGTTCCCCTTTTTTCGGGGCGGGGGGGGCGCCCGGCCCGGGGCGCCCAAAAAAAAAAAAAAATTCACGGGGGCCCCACCACACCCCGGGGGGGGCGCCGGGTATAATATATGAATACGAAAGCTTTAGGCAGCACGTGTCCTTATTTCTTTGTGATATATCCTTTCGCCGTCAGAAGCTCGGCGCAAAGAAGCGCTCCTCCTGCCGCGCCCCTGAGGGTATTATGTGACAATCCTACAAACTTATAGTCAAATACCGTATCCTCTCTGAGACGGCCCAGGGTTACGCCCATACCGTTTTCATAATCCCTGTCAAGCTTTGCCTGGGGCCTGTTGTCCTCTTCAAAATACTTGAGGAACTGCTTCGGCGCACTGGGAAGGCCCAGCTTCTGGGGTTCTCCGGAAAATGCCGCCCACCGCTCCAGAATCTCTTCTTTTGTGGGTTTCTTATCAAAACTTACAAATACCGCCGCCGTATGCCCGTTGCTGACGGGAACACGGATACACTGGGAAGTGATCGCAGGGCCTTCTGCCTTTTTGATGACTCCGTCCTCAACCTTTCCCCAGATTTTGAGAGGCTCCTGCTCGGATTTCTCCTCCTCGCCGCCGATATAAGGAATCACATTATCCACCATTTCCGGCCAATCCTTAAATGTCTTTCCGGCGCCAGAAATCGCCTGATACGTGGTGACAACTGCTGTTTTCACCCCAAACTCGCGGAGTGCATGGAAGGCAGGAGTATAGCTCTGAATAGAACAGTTAGGTTTCACAGCGATAAAGCCCCGCTTTGTGCCAAGCCGCTTTTTCTGAGATTCAATGACTTTTGCATGTTCCGGGTTCAACTCCGGAATAATCATCGGCACATCCGGCGTCCAGCGGTGGGCGCTGTTGTTGGATACCACAGGGACTTCCGCTTTCGCATAAGCCTCCTCAATGGCACGGATCTCATCCTTTGTCATATCTACGGCGCTGAAAACAAAATCCACATCCGCCACAACTTCATCAATATTGTGCAGGTCTTTTACCACCAGCTTCTTTACTTTTTCCGGCATGGGGCCATCCAGCTTCCACCGGCCTCCCACAGCCTCCTCATAAGTCTTTCCCGCACTTCTGGGGCTTGCAGCCACAGTGACCACCTCATACCAGGGATGGTCTGCCAGGAGGGATACAAAACGCTGTCCCACCATACCTGTCGCTCCCAGTACGCCAACTTTCAGTTTTTCCTTCATTTCCATACTTTTCTCTCCTCGGAATCCTTATTTGTACCAATGTGCGCCGCGATAAGGGGCTGTTGCAAAATATAAAATATTCTGATATTTTGCAACAGCCCTTTCACTACCGGACATCTGTTTTTTATGTGTCTTTCTGCGGCGGACATCTGTCTTCTATACACGAATTATACACAATGCACATAAAAATTGCAATAGTGATATTTTACAATTTACAACAAGATTTCAGGAAAAATCCATTAAAGACCTCCAAGGTATACAGACCGTACTTTTTCGTCTGCCGCCAGTTCTGCCCCTGTACCGGAAAGTACAATTTTTCCTGTTTCCAACACATATCCCCTGTCAGAAATGGAAAGGGCCATACGCGCATTCTGCTCCACAAGAAGAATTGTGGTTCCCATTTTATTGATCCGCTGGATCAGCTTGAAAATTTCCGCCACAATAAGCGGCGCAAGGCCAAGGGACGGCTCATCCAGCATTAAAACCTTCGGCCTACACATAAGCGCCCTGGCCACGGCCAGCATCTGCTGTTCTCCACCGGAAAGGGTGCCTGCCGCCTGCTTTCTTCTCTCATATAAGATCGGGAACAGTTCATAAGCATTTTTCTGTTCCGCTTCCAGCGTCTCTTTAGAAACGGTATAAGCTCCCATACGGAGGTTCCCCTCCACAGAAAGCTCCGGAAACACCTGGCGGCCTTCTGGAGAAAGGGCAATTCCACGCTTGACCCTGTCATGGGTTTCCAGCTTCGTAATATTCTGTCCGTCAAACCAGATCTCCCCTCCGGCAATGGGAACCAGCCCTGAAATGGTGTTCAAGGTTGTACTCTTTCCGGCGCCATTGGATCCAATCAACGTGACGATCTCCCCCTGCTCCACCTGGAAAGAAATCCCCCTGACAGCCTTGATAACGCCATAATTTGTATGCATATCTTTAATTTCCAAAAGCGCCATAATCAAACCTCCTCGCCCAAATATGCAGTGATCACCTGTGGATTCTTCCGCACTTCATCCGGTGTCCCTTCCGCAATGCGCGTTCCATGATCCAGCACATAAATCCGGTCGCACAGATTCATCACCAGCCGCATATCGTGTTCGATGAGAATAATGGTATTACCCATACTTTTTAATTTTCGGATAAACTGCAAAAGATCCGTGGTCTCCTGCTCATTCATACCTGCCGCCGGCTCATCCAGAAGAATCAGCTTCGGATGGCAGGCCAAAGCCCTGGCAATCTCCAGGCGCCTTTGCAGCCCGTAGGGAAGGCTGTCCGCGTAATGATAGCGGTAGTCATAAAGGTCGGTAAGCTTTAAGACCTCTTCTGCCCTGGCAAGGCTTTCTTTTTCCTCCCTCCGGTGGCGTCCAAGGTGCAGCATAGATTCTGCAATCCCGGACTTTGTGGCCGTATGAAGCCCCACCAGCACGTTATCAATGGCCATCATATTATTGAACAGGCGGATATTCTGAAAGGTTCTTGTCATTCCCTTGGCGGTGATTTTATGACAGGCCATCCCGGTAATATCCTCTCCGCCAAAAAACACCTTTCCCTCCGTCGGCTTATAAATTCCTGTAATATCATTAAAAAGAGTTGTTTTTCCCGCTCCATTGGGGCCAATCACGCCAACAATCTCATTGGTGTAAACATCCATCGACACATCGCTGACAGCCACCAGGCCGGAAAAACGCTGAGTAATATTTTCACAGTGCAAAACAGCTTCTCTTACAGTTTCACCCATTCTGTTTTTCCTCCGCTTCCTTTTCCTTCACCAGCTTGTTGTACAAATGAATCTGCCTCAAGTCAAACCCGCCGAGAATACCGTCCGATTTAAACATGATCATAATCACCAGAATCAGGCCGTAAATAATCTGCCTCCATTCCACAATCCATTCTCCGCAGAATGTTCCCAGCCACCGTAAAACCTCCGGCAAGATCACAAAGAAAATAGCTCCAATGATACTTCCGGGAATACTTCCCAATCCCCCCATAATGGTCATGGAAAGAATCAGGATCGACTGGTTATAATTGAAGGTGGTGGAATCCACATAGCCGGTATATGCCGCATAGTAAGCGCCAGCCAGGCCTGCGATTGCCGCACAGATGGCAAATGCAAACACTTTATAGCGGAATACGTTGATTCCCATGGCCCTGGCGGCGATAGGGTCGCCTTTAATGGATTTCCATGCCCTTCCCGACCGGGAATTCAGCACATTATGCAAAATCACCACCGTAATAACCAAAAGGATGAGAACCACATAATATTTCCCTTCCGGCTTGGAAAGTTTCAGCCCAAAAATACTTTTAATCCCAAAAATGTCAGGCGCCGGAATCTGCTTAATCCCAAAAGGCCCGTTTGTCAGGGAAACCCAGTTAAGTTCCACGATACGTATGATTTCACAAAAACCCAAAGTCACGATAGCCAGGTAATTTCCCTGGATACGTAAGGTAGGCAGCGCTAAAAGTACCCCAAAGCAAAAAGTAATCACCACTGCCAGGGCCACTGCCGGCAGGAAAGAAATCCCAAGCTTTGTGGTAAGCAGGGCCAGCGCATATGCCCCGATTCCATAAAAGGCCGCCATGCCTAAAACCACGATTCCCGTATAACCCATAATCAGATTCAGTGCAAGTGACAACAAAGAATAAATCAGACACTGAATCGCAACATTCCTCAAATAATATGAATGAAACAACACTGGATAAAGGATCAGGAACGCCAGAAAAACAAGTGTCACCGCAACCTGATGCTTTGCCCAGCCGTTGATTATTTTCTTTAACATATCCGTCCTCCTTTAAACCTTACTCTGGACCGGTTTACCGAAAAGGCCGCTGGGCCGGATCACAAGCACCAGAATCAAAATAATAAATGCGATTGCATCTTTATAACCTGCACTGATGTACCCGGCTACAAAGGTTTCCAGAAGGCCAATCACCAAGCCGCCGACTAAGGAACCATGGAGGACGCCAATACCGCCTAAAATTGCTGCTGCAAATGTCTTGATTCCAATGGTAAATGACATGGTCGTGTCCACAGCGCTGTAATAAATACCAATCATGATACCAGAAAGGGCCGCGCAGGCCGTCCCAATAAAAAATGTAAGCGTAATGATTTTATTGACATCGACGCCCATTAGCTTCGCCGCCTGTGTATTCTGAGAAATGGCGCGCATCGCTTCCCCCGTCTTGGTTCCGTAAGTCAGCCATGTTAAAAACACCATCAGCACAAATGCGGTTCCTAAAATAATCAAAGTAAAGGGATCAATTACCGCCCCCCAAAGCTCAAAGGTGGGAAGATGTAGCACAAAGGGAACCATGATAGTCTGTGAACCGAAGGCATATAACAGCAGGTTTGTAATAACCGTAGAATAGCCAACGGTACAGATCAGGGCTGAAATCCCGGGAGCATTTTTCTTCCGTATCGGGTTTAAGGAGGCCCGCTCCATAAAGACAGCTCCGGCCGCGCACAAAACCAGGGCCAGAATAATGGCAAGCCCATAAGGGAGATGCCAGGTACTGTAAAAAAGAATCAGCAAAAATGCCGCCGCCACCATAAAAGCATTATTGGCAAAATTAATCAGTTTAAGAACCCCATAAACCATGCTGTATCCAACGGCTACCAGTGCATAAATACTGCCGACCGCCAGACCGTTAATCAGCTGTTGAAAATGCATAAAACTGTCCTCCGTATTCCTGTGTGGTACAGAACATGATTTTAACAAATACCTTTTTTAAAAAACGCCGGAGGATTTCTTTTAAGAAATATCCTCCGGCGCCCTTTTCTACCGAAAGAGGTATAATTATTCTTTTGTCCAAGCTGTAAACTGGCCGTCTTTGATCACAAAAGGACTGAGGGGCTTTGTCATATCCCCGTTCTCTTCCATGGTGATCTTGGCGTTCAACCCGTCATGATCCTGAATCTCGTGCATTGCCTTCACAAAAGCCTCACGGTCATTTCCAGAAACTTTCATGGCCTCAAACATCACGTTGATCAAATCTGTGGTGTTGAAAGCATGGCTGTCAATATTCTCATTGTATCTGCCTTCATAATCGCTCTTCCACTGCTCGAAAACGTCGCTGTTTCCTTCATTTCCAAAGTAAGTAAGAAGGATCTGGCCCTCACCGTTTTCTCCAACATTGTCCAGATATACCTGATCCTGCAGGGAGTTGTTGGAAAGGATAGTCTTGTCAATGCCAAGCTTACGCATCTGATTAACAGCCAGAGAGGCCTCATTCAGATGGGCAACCAGGAAAAACAGCTCATATTCATCTTCTTTCTCCTTGAATTTAGACAGAGATGCGTTGAAGTCCTTCTGGTCAATCTGGAAAATATCCTGATATACGACTTCCCCGCCTTTTGCTGTAAAGGCTTTTTCAAACTCATCATACATTCCCTGTCCCCAGTCGCTCTGCTCATAGTACATGGCTACTTTTGTAAGTCCCATTTCATCTATAATAAAGTCTGCAAAATAAGTACACATCTGCTGGGTTGTCGCATCTCCACGGAAGAAACGTCCGTCACCCAGGCCGGACCAGTCTGCATTGGAAACAGAACCGGAACATACAGGGATTTGGGCATCCTTAAAAATATCCACAGTAGCAAGGGCGGATGTGGTGGTGAAGGGGCCAAATACTGTTAAAACATCCTCTTCATCACAAACTTTGTAAGCCATATTTGTTGTCTCATTGGGATCTGACTTATCATCATTCCACTCAACTTCAACCATTGCTCCATTGATACCGCCTTCTGCGTTCACCTTTTCCACAGCCAGTTCAATGGCCTGACGCTGATGACGGCCGTATGTCTCATAATTTCCTGTCAGCGGCCCGATATACGCAATCTTGATGGTCTCGCCATCTGCCGCAGGAGCGCCGCTTTCTACCGCTTTGCTCTCACCTTCCGCTTTGCTTTCGCCTTCCTGCTTGCTCTCCTCTTTCTTGCTTTCCGGCGCCTCTGTCTCCTTCGGCTTTTCGCCGCAGCCGGCAAAGCAGGAAACCACCATCATCGCGCTGAGCAGTAATGCCAACAGCTTTTTCATGTTTTTTTCCTCCTTAATTTTGTCATATAAACTTTTCACTTTCAATCATTAAGAATATCACCAATTTTACCACTTGGCAAGTCTTATTTTGCTTTACAACCTGCTTTTCGCCTTGACACCTTTTGGTATTCCTATTATAATTGTTCATAATTGTGTAGTTCTTTACCCATATTTCATTTTACATTTTGTTTATTTTTGACATATGTTTCCACCGGAAACGTGTCGTAAACTTAGGAGGAAAGTTATGAGCCAGAAAGATATTGACAATTTTGTCGAAAAAATGGATTTTGATACTCCCATTTCCCAGGAGGATTTCAAAAGCGCCATAAAAAGCGCTTATATGGATCGCGCCCGCCAGGTATGGTTTATTTATAAAAAGATCAAGGAACTCCATCCCGACATTGATGCTGAACGCATCATCCGTGAAGGTTCCTGGGATTTCGGCCTTTACCAGGGAAATAAAATAGCAGAAAAATATGGCGCAGAAAATATTGGGCCAAAGGAAGCCCTTTTTGGCCAGACCAGCAAAAGCGGTATGCTGGTATTTGAACAGGAAATCAAAGAAGCGGACGATGAAAAAGCTGTAAAATATTTCAACGCCTGCCCCCATTGTGAGGCCATACGTGAGCTTGGTGCCACACCGGAGGAAATCAGGGCTTTCTGCCGGGACATGATCGGTGCCTGTGATTATGCCATCGTACACCCCTTCCCCCATGTGGAAATTGATTTCCCCACCACAGTGGCCGACGGAAAAGGGAAACCTTGCAGGATGACCATTACCAGAAAAAAAGACTGACCAGGTAAGCTAAAACCCTGTAAAACAGAAGCTGTTTTACAGGGTTTTTTTATAGTCAATATTTAATTACTCTGACAATCTACGCCCCCATTCTCGTCCGCCGCTGCCAAATTCCCGGCTTACTGTAATAATTTTGTTCATAAAGAATCCTCCTTTGATAACGCTTTTGTATATTTACTCATCATAAATACGGCATATATGGCAACTAATAATTCTGTGATTGGCATTGCAAACCATATGGAATTTGCCCCTGCCACAATCGGTAACAGTATAATTAAAATTCCACTGACAATGCAGCCCCTGAAAACAGATACACAAAAAGCGGCTCTTGGTTTCATCAGCACTTGAAAATAAT
>CAOKOS010000076.1 GCA_948470255.1 uncultured Lachnotalea sp. | reverse complement strand
TTCTCCTCTGACAGGGCTGGAAGGGCCGGGAGAGACAGGATTGTCTGCAATGTCTCTCTGGTGTTTCCCACCGCCACCGGAACTCCGCCAAAATATCCTCCCGTGCTTTTCACCTCAGAAGAAACTTCTTCCTTTATCCCCGTCTGGGAAATATGAATGTTGACGGTAATGGGACTGATTCTTGACATTTCATCCATCCAGGCGCCATCAGGAACTACAGAAAGGCGGACACTTCCGTCCCCCTGCTTTTCTGCCTGATAAGATGCCGTCCCCATGGCCCGCTTTCCATCATAGACAACAGGCGTTTCCAAAACAGCCACTTCTTCCTCGCCGGAAAGAAGGCGAATGGATCCGTCACTTTCCTGACGGAAAGTCAGCCCATCGAGGGCCATATAAAAAGAAACGCCCCCCTTTGCGCGGCTTAAGGTCTTGAAAGCGGCAGACAGCTCCACCGTTCCAGGCCACTGTTCTATGCTTAAGTCCATTCCACTGACAATTTCTTCATAAATACCAAAATTGCGGATAGAGCCTGCCGCCACCTGGTTCTCAGAAGCTATCCTGCCCTGTCCTTCACCGTCCTCCAAAAGTCCTGCCTGCACGTTAAATTCCAGAAGCTTTTTGCTGGAACTGCCCGAGGCCGGAAGGGAAAAAGACAGTTTCCCCCTATCCTCCCCAAAGCCCAGCTTTATAAATTCCCCGTTGCTGAAAAAACGCCGGATGGAAGACTCCATACTGCCGTCTTTTACTTGATATTCTTTCCCCTCATCCTCTCCGGTGACAGGTTCCAGACGATAATCATAAGGAATCCAGCCGCCGTCTTCTCCCTGATAAAAAACCGGGAAGGGATAAAGGGCGATCACCTCCGTACCGTCCTCTGATAAGAAGGTCCTGCTGGAACTCCCCCGCATTTCCTCCTGTTCCTTCCACGATGCCATCTGAGACCTGCCGCTTCCCGGGTTTTCCTCTTCCGGTACAGCAAAAACTGACAAAGGCACTGCGGCCAGGCAAATAAAAAACGCCATAATTCCCGCCGTTATCTTCATCCACTTCTTTTTATTCATAAACATCCCTCTTCATCTGTTTCAGTTTCACTGGTTGGCCTTTCTTCCGCAGTGCCCTGTTATTTTACCTGATCCGGCACAGCAGCAGAAAGAAACGAAAGAATCCAGACGCATTATACCATGAAAACCGGAAAAATGGAATAGGAAAACCTAACCTTAAATTTATCAAAAAAAGCTGCTGCGCAAAGGGTCAAAAACCTCAAATTACGCAACAGCTTTTTGTCTTTCAGCCAATATTACTCAATAGAAATCACTTTATAATCCTCATCTTCCACTGTTTTTTTCAAAACTGCGTCATCCAGGGCCTCTTTCAGAGTGACGACAGCTGTACCGTTTTCGTGGCTTACGGCTGCTTCCTCCACTGCCGGAAGGGCCTCCAGGCATTTCTTGACCCGCGCCTCACAGTGTCCGCACATCATTCCTTCAATTTTCATTGTTTTTACCATGGCTTTCTTCTCCTTTTTATGTTTTGCTTTTATTTTTTTATCTTTTGCCCCATTCCGTATGTTAAAGAAATTTAACCGGAGGGCATTGGATACCACACAAAAGCTGGACAGGCTCATGGCTGCCGCGCCAAACATGGGATTCAATTTCCAGCCAAAGACCGGAATCCAGACTCCTGCTGCCAGAGGAATTCCAATAACATTATAGAAAAATGCCCAGAATAAATTTTCATGGATGTTTCTCAATGTGGCGCGACTCAGGCGGATCGCTGCAGGCACATCACTCAGCCTGCTTTTCATCAGCACCACATCGGCTGCATCGATGGCTATGTCGGTGCCTGCCCCGATGGCAATCCCGATATCCGCCCTGGTAAGGGCCGGGGCATCATTGATACCGTCTCCCACCATGACCACTTTTCCCTGTTCTTTCAAAGAACGGATCACACTTTCTTTCCCATCCGGCAAAACACCCGCAATCACCTGATCCACTCCTGCCTGCCTGCCAATTTCTTTTGCCGTCCGTTCATTATCCCCCGTCAGCATAACCACATGGATTCCCATGTTCTGCAGTTCTTTCACTGCCTTGGGACTGTCTTCTTTGATCACGTCAGCCACCGCGATGATTCCCAGAAGCTTTCCGCCCTTCATGAACAGCAGCGGAGTTTTTCCTTCCTCTGCCAGGGCCTCCGCCTGTTTTTTCATAGCTTCCGGCACCTCTGTCCTGCTTCCGATATAACTCATGCTCCCACCAAGAAGTTCTTCTCCATCCAGCATGGCAGAAAGCCCGTTTCCAGGTAAAGCGTGGAAATCAGAAACTTCTTTTACGGGAATCCCCCGCCCATCTGCCAGGGAAAGCACTGCTTTTGCCAGAGGATGCTCACTTTTCGCTTCCAAGGCCCCCGCCATTGTCAAAAGTTCTGTTTCTGTAAATCCTTCTGCTAAAATAATGTCCGTAGCCTTCGGCTCTCCGCTTGTAATGGTTCCTGTTTTATCCAGGGCCACGATCTGCGCTTTTCCTGTTTCCTCAAGGGAAACAGCCGTTTTAAATAAAATTCCATGCTTTGCCCCCATACCGTTTCCAACCATGATCGCCACCGGTGTGGCCAGTCCCAGGGCGCAGGGGCAGCTGATCACCAGCACCGATATCCCGCGGGCCAGGGCATAGCCAAATGTCTGCCCCATCAAAAGCCAGACAAGTGTTGTCACTGCCGCAATGGCTATGACTGTGGGAACAAAAATCCCCGACACTTTATCCGCCACTTTTGCAATGGGGGCCTTTGTGGCAGCCGCATCACTTACCATGCGGATGATCTGGGAAAGCGTCGTGTCTTCCCCCACTCTGGAAGCCTCGCATTTAATAAATCCCGACTGGTTTACTGTGGCCGCCGACACAAGATCCCCTTCTTTTTTGTCCACAGGAATACTCTCCCCAGTGAGGGCCGCCTCATTCACCGCACTGTTTCCTTCTATAATAATGCCGTCCACCGGGATATTTTCTCCCGGCCGGACTATAAAAATATCCCCTTTTTTCACCTGATCCGCCGGTACTGTCACCTGGATGCCGTCCCTTAAAAGAGTCGCAGTCTTCGGCGCCAGTTTCATCAGGCTTTTTAAGGCATCTGTAGTCCTTCCTTTGGAACGGGCTTCCAGCATTTTTCCTACGGTGATGAGCGCCAGGATCATGGCGGCTGACTCAAAATAAAATTCATGCATGAAAGCCATGGCCCCCGCCATATCCCCTCTCATCTGGGCGTCTGTCATGGCAAACAGCGCATACGTGCTGTATACAAAAGAAGCCCCCGCCCCTAAGGCCACCAAAGTATCCATATTAGGCGCCCCATGGATCAGGCTTTTAAAACCACTCACGAAAAATTTCTGATTAATGACCATGACAACCACTGTCAAAAGAAGCTGCAAAAGCCCTTGGGCCACATGATTCTCTGCCAGCACAGCCGGTACCGGCCATCCCCACATCATATGCCCCATGGAAAAATACATGAGGACTACCAAAAATCCCACAGAGGCAATCAAACGCCGCTTTAACACAGGGGTTTCCCTGTCCTTTAATATGTCTTCCCCTGACGGCGTTCTGTCTGAAGCCGCTACTGTGCTTTGATTGTCCTGGCGGCTTTTCTTTAATGACGCTCCGTAACCAGCCTGCTCCACCGCTTTTATCACATCAGAAGAAGAAACTGTCCCTTCCACACCCATGGAATTTGTCAAAAGACTTACAGAACAGGAAGAAACGCCTGCCAGTTTTGACACGGCCTTTTCCACCCTGGCGCTACATGCCGCGCAGCTCATTCCCGTCACTGTATACTGCTCCATCGTCAATCCCTCCTTATACCGGTTGATATTCTGCTTTTCACTCATACTATATACCCATATGGGGTATATGTCAAGCCCTTCCTGAAAATTTATGGAATTCCCTTTTCAACTTCCCAAACCTATGATATACTTTTAAAACATACAAAGGGGGGAAATCCAAAATGAACACGAAACATTCTGCTTCTCAATTTTTGTCTGCCCTGTTTCTGGCAGCTGCCGGCAGTTTTCTCTATGCTCTGACGGTAAAATTGTTTTTGCTGCCTGCAGGACTGATTACCGGAGGCGCCACAGGCATCGCTTTGACGTTGAATCATTTGTCCGGTCTTTCTGTCCCCCTTCTCCTTCTTATGATAAATCTCTTTTTGCTGGCCGCTGCATACATTTCTCTGGGGCGGCAGTTTGCCATAACCGCTGCTTTCAGTACGGTTCTTTATCCCCTGTTTCTGGGCCTGTTAAACATCCTCTTGAAGGATACGCAAGTCACAGAGGATTTACTTCTCTGTACTATTTTTTCCGGTCTTGGCATCGGACTCTCCATCAGCATGGTCTTTCGCGCCGGAATGTCTGCCGGCGGCATGGAGATTCCAGCCCTGATTCTTCATAAATATTTAAAATTCCCTGTTTCCATATGTCTGTACCTGTTTGAGGGGTTCATCCTCCTCTTCCAGGCATTTTACCATTCCCCGGATCAGATTCTCTATGGCCTCATCCTTGTACTAATTTATTCCATCATTGCAGGCAAATCCCTGTTCCTGGGTTCTTCTATGATTGAAATCAAAATTATCAGTGAACATTCCGACGACATCCGGGAAGAAATCCTCCAGCAGTTGGACAAAGGTGTCACCATGTTGTCCGGTGAAGGCGGATATCTCCATTTCAGTACGCAAATCATCATGACTGTCGTTTCCGACCGGGAACTTCCCAAAGTGGAAAAACTGGCCCGCTCCATGGATCCTGAATGTTTCATTATCATTACCCGCGTAAGCGAAATAAACAGCTGCCATTTCTTTTAAAAAGAAAGTTTATAATGGGGCTGCTGCAAAATATAAAATATTCTCATATTTTGCAGCAGCCCCATTATAATTTTAATATGCGTTTAATTTACCTGATTTATTCTCACAAAACTTACGGCAGACAGCTTTTCCACATGAGGAAGTTGTCCTCAAAAAACACCTCAATCTTCCCACTGTCTTTTAACCACGACAAGTAAGAGCGCACGGTGCTTCCAACTAAAGCATACTGTTCAAAGCTCATGGCCAGTCCATATTCATCAAACAGCCGTTTCAACAAAGTTTCAAAGGTCATGGGCGTATTCAGGGCAGCTTGTATGCCGGCCCCAATCTCGAATACTTTCCTGCGGTTTAACTCCGTCAGTTCTTTTACGTCTTCTGTGGCTTTCGCATGGGCAGGTACAAATATTTTCGCTTTCATCTGCTCCACAAAATCCAATGTTTTAAGGTATTCCCCCACATCATAGATGAAAGAAACCTGGTATTTTTCCAAGGTGCTTTTGCTGCTCACACAGTCCGCAAGAAAGACCACCTGATCCGGTGTACGAATCCCAATCATATCAAAAAAGTGCCCTTTTAAAGGTATCACCTGCAAATCTTCCGGAAAGTCCCTGTTTGTAATATCTTCTGCCCTGCTTTCCGCCGCCAGCAGAAACTTGTGTTTCAAGTCTTTACAAGGATATCCACCATATAAAAAAGATGGCTCCAGGATGGGATAATTTGTAAAAGCCGCCTCCATACCGCAGGCAAAAATCCTGCATCCCGTCTGCTGCTGCAAATATTTGTTTCCTCCGATATGGTCGGCATTTGAATGGGTATTGACAATATATTTCAAACTCCACCCGCGCTCATCCAATATTTTACGAATTTTCCTGCCTGCATCTTTATCATTTCCACTATCGATCAGACAGACTTCTGTATCGTTCAGCCTGTAAACACCAACTTTTGCAGGACATTCGATATAATAGCTCCTCTCCCCCACTTGGCACAATTCAAACATAATTTTCCTCCTTGGTTCTAACCAAACTTTCCCGGTACAGGGCCGGAATGGCTTCGTCGCGGGCCATTTCATGGACAGTATGGCGTTGTGCTGGCGCACACGCTATGGATAAATAAAGGCAAATCCTTATTTCTCACTGGAATTATCTTTCCACCTTTCCACCAAATCATAACATGGATTATTTGAAAAAGTCCACTAATTTTCCACCAGGAGGACACATCCATGAATGAAAAAGAAAATGTAGGTATCTATCAGTTAGACAATGGTTTTTGGGCTTCCGCTACACAATCACTGTAAACGGAAAGAAAAAAGACTTTAAAAAAACCAAAGATTTAAAAGGCAATCCTAATTTTTCAATAAAACCTTGACATTATATATATATAATGGTATGTGCGACTTTTTGTTTCTACAATTTTCGCACATTTTTTATTGTATAGGAGGGCTAAAATGAAAGTAACCATTGTCCTTGACAGGGACGCGGCAGAGGGACAAACAGCCGCAGATGAATAATGGCTAAAGAAACGCGTGTCACTCAAAAGGAAAGATGTGGCGGCTATACCAGCAATTTGGTTCTTTTAAAATCGTTGCAAAGAAAACACGCCGTTGCCCGGATACTGTTTCAAGATATGTACGGGAGTATGAGGCAGCAGTAAGCGCGGCGGGATACATATCGAACCAGGGATTATAAGGAGTTTGATACTATGATAAGAAAGGTATTACAAAGTTTATTAATTGTATTTATGATTTTTTCTTTATGTTCATGTGGAAATACCACCAAAACAAATACTGCCACAACAGAAGCCCATTCTACAGAAACCACGCTTCAACGAGAAACTGCAAGTGAAACAACCCTTACAGGAAACACTGTTCAGCATGAAACACTAACAGAAACTACATCTGAAAACGAAATAGGAACCAGAAGTAACCCTTATCAAATTGGGGATACTATTGAGCTTGATATAAAGCCTTTTTTTGCAGATATTGATGAAAAATATAAAGATGTATCTCTCCACTTAACGCTAACTATCAACCAATCATATACAGTAGAAGAAGGTTTAGCTATGATGAGCGATAATAGCTGGTTTAATGCAATCCCCGCCGCAAATGTTACCTTCAAATTAACCGGAAATTACGAAGATGCAATGTATAGTGGCGACATATTTAATCTTTCTGTTGTAGATGAAAATATGCAGACTGAATATTATACGTTAGAAACAGACACTCAAGATGCTTTATTCGATATATACACAGATGCAGAGTATACTGCTAATCTTTTTCATTCATATGACTTAGACACTAAAACAGGTACAGAAGCAAAATACTATGTTTTACAATATGTAGATATGGATAATAAGGAGCAATGTATCTATATTTCTGCAACTTCCATGTCAAGCGAACAAGAGAACGAACAAAATGTTGAAGAAAGCGAAGAAAACCTATCACCAGAAGAAAAAAAGTATCAAGCGGCTTTACTAGCAGAGGAAGAAGGATACTACACTTTAGCAAAAGACATTTTTTCTGATATACTCGATTTCCAAGATTCACAAGAACATTATACTGCCATAGCTTCTATTTTATCCGAATATAACGGAACATACTGTGGTGAATCACCAAACGGTGTACCCATGTATTTATATATTGAAGACGGAAAAATAAAAAAACAAATTGGAAAAGAATACATTTCAGAAGGATACGATGATTTATGGCGTTACGGAACTACCGAAAATGGTTCTCCTCTTTTAGCTTTC
>CAOKOS010000075.1 GCA_948470255.1 uncultured Lachnotalea sp. | reverse complement strand
AGGAAACTACGTCCTATAAAGTAAAAACGCTCCGCGAGGATCGCACTGCGGCGAAAAGGAATTATATCGCTGAAGCGATTCGCCGCAGGCGGAGAATCCTGCAAGCAGGATTCTTTTTAATTTCCATATTTTGGAAAATAATATAAAATTGCGTAATGGCCCCGGATATGGTAGAATGGGTATCGAATAAATGCGGGAGACAGAAAGGGCGGTGTTTGGGCGTGGATTATATTGTACTGGATTTGGAATGGAATCAAAGCCCAAGAGGAAAATCTGGAGAGCGCCGCGGGCTGCCTTTTGAGATTATTGAAATCGGAGCAGTGAAATTGGATGAAAGGCGGACGGTCTGTGGACAGTTCAGCGAAAGAATCCGGCCGGCAGTTTACCGTCAGTTTCACTATAGAACGAAGGAAATTCTTCAAATGGATATGAGGGAACTGGATGAGGCCAGAAGCTTTAAAGAAGTGGTGGGGGATTTTTTTGACTGGTGTGGCCAGGAGTACATGTTATGCACCTGGGGTTCCATGGATTTGACGGAACTTCAGCGGAACCTCCGTTATTTCAGGGTGGAAAATCCCATGAAAAAGCCGCTCCTTTATTATGACGTCCAAAAACTGTTCAGTCTTCTTTATGAAGACGGGAGAAGCCGCCGCTCCTTAAAAGATGCGGTGGAATATCTGGGGATAGAGGAAGACATCCCCTTTCACCGGGCGCTGGATGACACTTTGTATACGGCAAAAATCATGGAAAAAATGGATATGGATGCAGTGAGGCAGTATTTATCTGTAGATTATTTCCGCGTTCCTCAAACAAAGGAAGAGGAACTTCACATGGTGTTTGACGGATATGCCAAAGATGTTTTCCGAATTTTCAGTACGAAAGAGCAGCTGATGGAGGATAAAGAGATCGTTTCCACGAAATGCTATTGCTGCAAAAGGAGCCTGCGGAAAAAGGTACGGTGGTTTTCAGCAGGAGGGAGAAATTATCTTTGTCTGGCATTTTGCCCGGAGCATGGATATATGAAGGGAAAGCTGAGGATAAAAAAAGCAGAAAGAGGCGGTGTTTTTGCTGTAAAGACATTGAAACTCATTTCGGAGGAAGAGGCAGAATCAGTCCGGGAAAAAAAGAAAGAACAGGAAAAAAAGAGGCGGGCAAAGAACAAGGCGGCTAAGAAAAGCGGCAATTAGAAAGAACATGCCCGGTTCCCGTCCTCCTGCCAGATAAATGCAAGGACAAACGGGGCCGGGCATAGATCAAAACAAAGCATAAAAGCAGATTTTATCTGCGCTCCATGGTTTCACTTTTTCTGCGGAACCGTTTATGGCGCTTACGGTAGCGGCGCCTGAAATCTTTTTTTGCTTTCCTGGCTCTCACCAGGGTAGGGTTTTTGGGCGGTCTGCGCCTCTGGAACTTTCGGAACAAAATAATCAAAAGGATGATGACAAGAATCCCGCTGACGGCTCCGCCTATGATCCAGGGGTTGATGGAAGAAAGGGAAAAGCGGGAGAAGAAACTGCTTTTGGGTTCTCCTGCCTGCCTGTCTGCCGCCGATTCCGCTTCGGAAGGCTTGTGAGCGTTAAAATCAAAATGCTCTTTTTGGTTGTCAACCAGAAGCAGGGAACCGTATCCCAGAGGGACTCCCTGGTAGGAATATGTGATGTCTGCCATTACATTGGAGGCAGAAGCTGTATTTAGGGCCAACTGAGGCTCCAGCTGCGCAACATTGAGACTATTTGGGAGGACGGCCCAGCTATCTTCCGATAACTCAAAAGAGGCGGCCGAAGTGTCAAAAATACTTTGGGAAGCAGAGAGATAATCAGTTTTGGACAAGGCTGCAATATTTGCGTTTGCCATGTTATAAGAAGTAAAATTGTCAAACCCAAAATCAAACATGACAATGGTATCACTGTAATGCTTCCAGTTGGATTTCATGGAAACGGCGATTAATTCCAGGTCGTCGCGGGCGGCATATGTCACCAGTGTATTTCCCGCCTCAGGGGTATAGCCGTTTTTTCCCGCTATGGTGCTTTCATAAGCATATTCTGAATTGGAAACCAGCATTTTATGGCTTTGGTTCAGATAACGGGATTCAGTTTTTGTATTGGTGGGCCCGATGACATACTGATGGGCGGAGGAAAACTGGATGAAGGCTTCGTTGTGAATCAGTTCCTTCATAATCAGCGCCATATCATGACAGGAAGAATAATGGTTTTCATCATGAAGACCATGGGCATTGACAAAATGTGTGTTGGTACAGCCAAGCTGGGCGGCCCGGTTATTCATCATTTCAGCAAAGGCATCCATACTGCCGGCCACATGCTCTGCCAGGCCGTTGGCCACGTCATTGGCAGACTGGATGAGGAGGGCATACATACATTGCTCAACAGTCAGTTGTTCGCCTTCATCGACGGCAATGCTGCTGGAGCCGGCTTCAATGCTGAAAACAGCGTCGTGGGAAAATGTTACCACATCTGACAGAGAGGCATTTTCAAGAACGAGAAGAGCGGTCATCAATTTGGTGATGCTGGCGGGATAAAGACGCTCATCCGCGTTTTTTCCAAAAAGGACAGTTCCTGTTTTTGCATCGATCAGAATACCTGCTTCCGCTTCCAGGGAAGGGCCGGAAGGCCACTCAGCCAAGGTGGAAGGCGCCGGTACGCTGGAAGGCTGCTCCCGGGAGGCCAGGGCTGTCTGGCCGCATAAAGCAGAAAAGAGGTATAAAGCCCCAAGGATCAGACAAAATACCCGAGATGTCTTTTTCATTTTACAGATTACTCCTTTTTTCAAGGTAAATGCTGCGGTTATACGCAGAAAATATCCAGGGGAAATCCAGGACATTTTTTTCTATTATAATAGAAAATGCGTTCGGTGGCAAGTAAATCCCACAATATTCCGGGATTTTTTACTGAAAGTGGGGGGAAATCCCTGAAATATTATAAAATTTGAGGATATCAGACATGAGATTACGAAATGTAAAAGGAGCCAGGGAACTTCTGGCAAAAAGCAGTTATGTGGTGGCAGAGCCGGAAATATATAGGGGAAACTGGAAACGTGTTTTTGGGAATGAGAATCCAATCCATATGGAAATTGGTATGGGAAAAGGAAAGTTTCTCCTGGAACTGGCGGCCCTCCATCCGGAAATCAATTATATTGGGGTGGAAATGTATGCCAGTGTGCTGATTCGCGCTGTCCAGAAACTGGAAGGTATTCCGGAAATCCCCAATATACGTTTTTTAAATTTCCCGGCTGAACATTTGGAAGCGTTTTTTGCGCCGGAAGAAGTGGAAAAAATCTATCTAAATTTTTCCGACCCATGGCCGAAAGCACGCCATGCAAAGCGTCGTCTTACGTCGCCAGTTTTTCTGAAAAAGTATGAAAAAGTCCTGAAACAGGAAGGCGTCCTGGAATTTAAGACAGATAACAGGGATTTGTTTGAATATTCCCTGGATTCGATCAAAGAAAGCAGCTGGGGACTTTTGGAATATACTTTTGACCTTCATGGGGATAAGGCCATGTCACAGGGAAACGTAATGACTGAATATGAACAGAAGTTTTCCGGCCAGGGACAGGCCATTTGTAAACTGGCAGCTGTCCGTTAACAAAAAGGCGCATATTATAATAATGAAAAAGGCCGGAGAAATGGAATTTGAAGAGAAATATGAGTCTACAGGAAAAACTGTCCCGCTGCTTCTGCGATAAAAGGGACTTGAACAGGAAGGCCCTCAAGATACAGAAATGCCTGAAAGAAGTGGAAGAACTGCTGAATAAAACCAGCCCATCCTGTAAGTGAGGGGATGAGCCTGGAGGATGGGATTTTGTTTGAGTGCAGAAAGGCCTGGATTTGTGAATACGCTGCCAACCAGCGCATAGAATGAAACTTTGTACCAGTTGGAGGTATTTTGACAAACCGAGGCCTTTTTCGTACTCAAAGTCAGATAAACACAGCGGCCACAGGAAATACAATCAGGCAGAACCCGAGGAAAAGCCAGTCGTATCCATGGACGCGCACCGGCTGGAAGTCGGTGCGTTTTTCATGGCCGGAAAAACCTTTTGACTCCATGGCGATGGACAGTTCCTCTGACCAGCGGACAGATTTCACAAGAAGCGGACTAAGCAGGGCGGGGGAGGCGGCAAATGTGTGGATGCCTCTTGCCTGAAAAGCCGCCCTTGTCCGCCTGTATTCTTGCATCATATGAGGAAGGATTCCCCAGGCGGCTAAAAGGCTGTAGGCAAAAATCTGCGGCAGGTGAAACTGTTTTTGAAAGGAGCGGATCAGAAGGATACGGTCCGTGGTCAGGGCAAACAGATAACCAGTCCCTGCGTAGGCCAGAACACGGGAAGCCAAGGTCAGGCCATTCCAAAAGGAAGAGGAGGCAAAGGCCATGGTTTTTTCGCTGACCGGCATATCGCCTCCGGCAGAAAAGTAAAAACCGGTAAAAAACATGCCGGCAGCGAACAAGAGCACCGGGGACAATAGGAGGAAAAGCGATTTTACTTTCACCTGGGCGGACAAAATCAACAAGATACTGAGTAGGAATACCATTAGATTCAATACCGGGTCATGGCGCCAGGCAAGGACAAAAGTAACTGCCAGAAGTCCGGCAAATTTACATGCCGGGTTTAGGGAGCGCATGGAGCATACCACCTTTCAACTGTAAAATTTCATCGGCATAATCTTTTGCGAGCTGTCTGTCATGAGTGGAAAAAATCAGGGCTGCATGGCGAAGTCTTGCTTGTTGACAGAGGGATTCCATGATTGCTATGGTATTGTTTCTGTCCTGGGCATAAGTGGGTTCGTCGCATATCAGTGCATGGCAGTCATATGCCATCAAGGCGGCGACGCCTAAGCGTCTTTGCTGTCCCTGGCTTAAAAGGTAGGGGGACACGTCGCGGTAACGCCACAGGCGGATTCCTCTCAGGATTTCTTCGGAAATATCAGCTGCTTTTGGATTGCCTTTGAGGCTGGTTAAAATCTCCTGCCGTACAGTACCGCCTACAAACTGATCCTGGGGATTCTGGGTGACGAAGCCCATACGCCCTGACAATTTTTTCCGGCGCTTTTTGAGATCGTTTCCCTGGAACAGAATCGTTCCACGGTATTTGTGAAGCCCGGAAAGGGCGCCGAAGAGGCTGCTTTTTCCACAGCCGCTTTCTCCCACCACAGCGTAGATAATTCCGCGGCGAAAAGAGGCGGTCACGTTTTTCAGGATGTCCTGTTTTCCATAAGAAAGAGAGACGCCTTTAAGTTCCAGGACAGTTTCCCCCGGCTCAGGAGGAGGAAGCTTTGGGCCATAGGAATGGCCGGGGGTAATGATTCCGTGGGATTCCAGGAATTTGCCATCAAAACTGGCCGGATTTATGGCGCCGGGAAGCAATGCCCCGTTTTCGAGGACACGGACTTCATCGGCAATGGAAAGCCAGTTGTCCAGCCGGTGGTCGACAGCCAGAATTCCCATATGGAACGTTTGATGAAGCTCCTTAAGCTTTCTGGCAATGGCTCCTGCCGCCTCATTGTCAATGTTGGCAAATGGTTCGTCCAGCAAAATCCATTTGGGGCGAAGGGCGGTGATACATGCCAGCATGACCTTTTGGCGTTCCCCTCCCGAAAGGGAGAGAAGCGTCCTGTCTTTCAGATGTCTGATTTCACAAAAATCCAGAGCCTGGTCTATGGCCTTTTCCATGGACTTGGGCGATGTACAGATATTTTCCAGGCAAAAAACAAGCTCATTTTTTACAGTATCCATACAGAACTGAAGTTCCGGGTTTTGAAACATCATCCCTGCCAGGAGACACCGCTCCTTTGGGGGGAGGGGTTCTGGGGAGACGTTTTCCACAGTGACGCTTCCGTTTTGAAGGAAACCGCCGCCATGGGGATAAATCCCTGCAGCCAGATAGAGGAGGGTGGATTTCCCACAGCCGGAAGCCCCGGTCAGTATGGTTACTTTTTCTTTCTCAAACTCTGCCGAAAAGTCGGAGAAAAGAGGTTTTCCCGATTCTGTGTAGCCAAAAGTCAAGGCTTTAAACTGGATACTCATTGGGGAAAGAACTCGTTGGTATATTCTTTTTCCATACGTGCTTTAATGACTCCCGCGTCAATTAAGAATTCGGCCATGCGGTTCCAGCGCTTTTCGCTGATGCGTCCCCAATGCCCGTTTCCATCCAACAAGATGGGGGCAAGGTGTTTCTGACTGCGGATTAAAAGAGCATCTGAGGCATCCTCCGGTAAAAACTCCCGCACTTCCAGAACCGTGCCCTCCGGGTCGGCGGCCACAGCCTGGTAAGCTTTGTCGAGGATTCCCAGGAATTTCCTTACGGCTTCTGGACGTTCACGAAGCGCCTGGTGGGAGGCCGCCATGGCAGGAGCGCAGAAATCAAAGACAGGGTCGATGTCGCCCAGGTTAAAATAGTTGATTTCTTTTCCTGCTTCGACCAATACCTGGTTTTCCCAGTTTTCATATACCCAGGTGGCGTCTGCGATGTTTCCAAGGGTAGCCACAATATCTCCCACATCCATGTTTACCAGATGGATTTTGTCATAATCCCCGCCATCCTTTTCTACCAGCCGGCGGACAGATTTGTGAAACCATTCCGGCGTCCAGTGGGTGAGGCGCTTTCCTTCCAGTTCCCGGGGCCTTGTGATACCGGCTTCCTTTAACGACACGATGCCGGAATCGCATTTTTGCGTCATGACGGCCACTGCTGTCATACCGATGCCGCGGTTCATACATTCCAGCATGGCAATTTCCGGGCCGCATACGAAGTCGCCGCCGTGGAAATCCATTTCACCGTGAACTTCCCCGCATATTTCCACGTCAAGCCCTGCTTCTTCAAACCATCCCCTTTTCTTTGCCAATAAAAATCCCGTGTGGTTGGTATTGGGAAACCAGTCGAGTACAACTTTCAGTTTTTCCATTGTTTTAATCCTCCTCATCATAAATAGTCCCTGTGTCGGCGGCGGCCCCTATGGCGTAGCTTTTTACCACGCCGGTTTTTGCCAGTCCGTCGCCGGCCAGCTTGCAGATAACGCCGGAAAAGAGAATGGCGCTGACAAAACGTACACCCAGCTGGGCAGCCAGCATGGCTGGGGATAATAGGTAATAGCTTAAGTAATACAGTTCATAGCAGAAAATAAATAGGGCGGACAGCATACCGGCCAGGCTCATGGAGACAAAATTCCATTTTTTATAACGGAAAGCGGCAAATACAAGCTCTGCGCCGAGACCTTGGATTATTCCGGTCAGTACCACGGTTAGCCCGTCGGGATTGCCCATGAGAAGTTCAATGGCGGAGGCCAGGGCTTCTGCGATCAATGCTACGCCGGGTTTCCGGATAATGTAGGCGGCCAGGGTGGCGGCCATAAACCATACGCCGTAGATCAGCTCAAAGCCAAAGGCGGAAAGGCCCATCGGGGTAAGAGCCGTGGAAATAGCCATGCCGCCATAGACTACAGCCATATAGATGACGGCAAATACCACGCCAAAAACGGTCATCATAATGACATCTTTCAGTTCCCATGTGTTTTTCTTCATTGTTTCTTCGTCCTTCCTTTTTGCCCGTGCACAGAGGGATTTTATAGAAAAAGACCGCCGGCACGTGCCAGCGGTCCCAATGATTGAAAGTCCATATCGTTCCCTACGCTGGCATTATCCAACAGGTTCAAAGGGTCATGAGCAATACGGCCCATTTCTCAGCCGGACTTCATCCGGCTCCCCACAGATAACTTTAGTCCGGGAAGTGAGTTTTGTCAAGTCAAAAATAAAGAATGACAAAACAAAAACACCGTCCCCGATGTCATTTCATCAAAGACAGTGCTTTTATGCGCCGCCAGGGACTCGAACCCTGGACACCCTGATTAAGAGTCAGGTGCTCTACCAACTGA
>CAOKOS010000074.1 GCA_948470255.1 uncultured Lachnotalea sp. | reverse complement strand
CGAACCCACGTATCTAGCTTGGAAGGCTAGTGTTCTACCATTGAACTACACCCGCGCACCTTACCCATTTCCTCGACGCAAGAAATATTATATCCTACCTGCCGGTTCTTGTCAACCATTATTTCACAATTTTTGAAAATTATCGTCGAAGCAAAAACCCATGCTTATAAACCGTAGCCTCCCTCATCCTAATCTGTTATAATAATAAAAAGTTCCCCAATGAAAATGAATAGGGAGGAAATATTCTAAGGAGGTTTTTATGCGTCTTTTAAAAGTACAACAAGCTCTGAAAACAAAAAACATTCTTTTTACTTATACCGACGAAGATGGCTGCGGCAGCCTGGACTTCCAGTTCCGCGGACTCCGCTACCATGTCTGGGAATTTCTCGACGACGGGCTCTGGGGGGTGGAAACCAATGTCAAATGTGCCGGAAAGAGTGAAGATCTTTTCGGCGATTATGAATCAGAAATCTCTGATCTGATTCTCACATGGCCGGACATGGCTGTCCAGGGTTAAAGAAAGGAATTATAAATTATGGCACCGAATAAAAAAACTGCTCCCAAAGGCTCAGGTTTTACACTCATTTCCATTCTCCTTGTGGTGATTTTTGCTTACGCTTATCCTGTCCTTCAGAAACATGCGCCAGCGAATCCCAGCTCTGCTTCTTCCACCACAGAATCTTACGAAGCAGGGACTTCCTCCGGCCTGCCGCCTTCCGTTTCAGTGGAAGAACTCCTGGAGGGCCATATACCAGAATATACCGGAACTCCATACATAACGGTCAACGGCAACCTACCGGCCTTTGATGATGAAGACAGATCTATCGCTTCTTCGGACGCTCCCGATGATGTCTGCGAAAGCTACAGCGACCTGGACGCCCTTGGGCGCTGCGGCCCTGCTTTTGCCTGTGTCGGCGTGAATCTCATGCCCACAGAAGAACGCGGAAATATCGGAAACGTCCGCCCCTCCGGCTGGCATACAGTGAAATACGACAATATCAGCGGAAAGTATCTGTATAACCGCTGCCATCTCATTGGCTATCAGTTATCCGGAGAAAATGCCAATGAAAAAAACCTGATCACAGGAACAAGATATCTAAACGTGGAAGCTATGCTTCCTTTTGAAGATGAAATCGCCGACTACGTTCTCTTTACGGAAAACCATGTCCTTTACCGGGTCACCCCTATCTTTTTGGGAGACAACCTGGTGGCCTCCGGCGTCCTCCTGGAAGCGGAATCCGTAGAAGACCACGGAAAAGAAGTCTCTTTCTGTGTATTTTGCTACAACGTCCAGCCTGGTATTTCCATTGACTATCAAACAGGCGAATCCCGTAAAGACGAGGCTGTTGCAAAATAAGATATTCTGGTATTTATATCTACCCAGCGCCCCTTACTGCTCCCTGTCGTTTGTCAGCTTAAATCTGTCCAAAATGTAGAAAGCCAGGCTCAAAACCATCCCCACTACACAAGCTAAAACCATGCCTGTCAGCTGTATGTCCCCAATGGTCAGAGAAATACCGGAAAGGCCGGTTACAAAGACCACAGATGTCAAAGTCAGGTTTCTGGAACGGCCATAGTCCACTTTGGAATCCACCAAAATACGGATACCGGAAGCGCCGATCATCCCGTAAAGCAGGAAAGAAATCCCTCCGATAACCGGGCCGGGAATGGTCTGAATCAGCATGGAAAGCTTTCCTACAAAAGAACAGATAATGGAAAGCACCGCAGCCCCTGCAATCACCCTCACACTATAAACTTTCGTCACTGCCATCACGCCGATATTTTCTCCGTAAGTAGTCGTCGGTACGGAACCGATGAAACCGGACAGCATGGTAGAAAAGTTGTCACCAAAAAGAGTGCGGTGTAAGCCAGGATCTTTTAACAAATCCCTTCCGACAATTTTGCTGGTGACAACCTGATGTCCGATATGCTCTGAGGCAATTACCAAAATCACTGGCAGGATGATCAAAATCGCTTCTAAATTAAATTTGGGCATCTGGAAATTTGGCATGGCAAAAACCGGCGCTTTTGCCACTGCCGCAAAATCAATAATTCCACAACACAGAGCCGCCGCATAACCGGCAATAACTGCAATCAGTATGGGAATCACCGACAAAAAGCCCCGGAATAAAATATTTCCAAATACAGCCACCCCCAGAGTCACCAGGAACACGATCACGTTTTTGGGATCAATCACTTCATCCATTAGCCCCGCATTGCTGGCGGCATTTCCAGAAAGCTCCAGTCCGATCAAAGCCACCACCGGGCCCATGGCTGCGGGAGGCAGTACAATATCAATCCAGTCGGAACCAAATTTATAAATAACAAACGCCAATACACAGCCTAAAAATCCTACCACCACAAATCCGCCCAGGGCGTATTCATACCCCATCCGGCTGATGACAATTCCAGCTGGAGCCAGAAAAGCAAAGCTGGAACCTAAATAAGCCGGGGCTTTCCCTTTCGTAACCAGGATAAAGAGAAGCGTCCCCACACCATTCATAAACAACACAATGGCCGGACTAATGCCAAACAGAAAAGGCACCAGCACGGAAGCGCCAAACATGGCAAACATGTGCTGGATACTTAAAGGAATCAACAATTTTACCGGAACTTTTTCCTCAATCTGGATGACTTTTCTACCTTCCATACGCATACCCCCTGTACTTTCCATCATTTTCACTATGCTTCCGGCTGACAAGGATACACCTCTGTGCATACGCCTGTCAATCAATACCGTCGGCGTTACTTTCATTATTATATCATTTTGCAATAAACGGCACAACCTCAAAAACTGTCAGAATATTCTCCTTTACTCGAAAATGCACATCATATCCTGCAAATGCCACTCCATAATTCCGTTCTGTATCCTCATGATAAGCCGGACGAGGATCCTGCCTCAGCGCTTTCAATAGCCCTTCCCTCTTCTCCTGTGGAAATATTTTTAAAAGCTCCGGCGGGAAATCCACCGAAAGGGCATATTCTTTTACCTCATGTGCGAATCCTTCCCTTGCTTGCGGGTGGCTGTCTGTGTAAGGCAGATATGGTTTAATGTCATAAATAGGCGTCCTGTTTCTCAGATCAATACCTGATACGAGAAGTTCCGGCCCACTTTCCGTATATTCAATCCTGTCCAGTTTTACCGAAGACAGGCCAATGGCATTGGGCCGAAACGGCGATCTGGTGGCAAAAACCCCCATCCTGGTTTTTCCTCCCAGCCTGGGCGGTTTCACCATAGGAGAAAAATGCCCCTCCCCCACTCCCTGAAACTGCCAGAGAAGCCAGATATAGTCAAATCCATCCAACCCTCTCACCGCTTCAAAAGAACGGTATTCCTCCTCAAATATAATCCGTCCCTTAAGTTCCTCCACCAGCCCGCTCTGCCTGGGAATTCCAAATTTCTCCTCAAAATCCGTATATATATACGCAATCACTTCCATAATTCCCCTCCAAGCATATGGGGCCGCCGCAAAATATCAGAGTTTCTTTTATTTTGCAGCAGCCCCATATAAATTCAAATATTTTGTAACAAGCCCTTGTTAAAATTTCACATCTTCGCCCCGCTTCATCCTGTCATGGAATTCAGCAACAGCCGCAAACATCACATCGCCGCTGGAATTAATGGCCGTCTCCAGAGAATCTTGTACCACACCGATAATAAAGCCAACAGCCACAGCCTGCATGGCAATATCGTTACTGATCCCGAAAAGGGCACATGCCATGGGAATCAGAAGGAGGGAACCTCCTGCCACGCCGGAAGCCCCGCACGCTCCAAGGGTCGCCAAAAAGCTTAACACAAGGGCAGAGGGGATATCCACCGGAATCTGTAAAGTACGGGCCACTGCCAGCGCCATCACTGTAATCGTAATAGCCGCGCCGTCCATATTTATGGTGGCCCCCAGAGGAATCGAAACAGAATAAAAGTCCCGCTCCAGCCCAAGCTTTTCACATAATGCCATATTGACGGGAATATTGGCGGCAGAGCTTCTGGTAAAGAATGCAGTCAGGCCGCTCTCCTTCAGACAGCGCAGCACCAACGGATACGGATTTCTCCTAAGGAAAATAGCAGCAATCAAAGGATCCACAATAAGAGCTACTGCCAGCATACAGCCCACCAGCAAAAGCAGAAGTTTTCCATAATCTGTGAAAATCCCCAGGCCATTCTCTGAAACTGTAGAAAATACGAGGCCCAGGATACCAAAGGGCGCAAGCTGAATCACCCAGCGGACTGCCTGGGAAACCATTTCCGCGAAATCCGTCACCATCTTTTTCGTCTCTGGGGAGGCCAGCTTTTTAAGGGACAAACCAAAAATAACAGCCCAGAATAAAATCCCCACATAATTGGCTTCCATCAAAGACCCTACGGGATTCGCCACCATATTATTAATCAAATTTGTCAATACTTCGCCGATTCCTTCAGGAGGAGTATTGGAAGCTGCCGCCACGTCCAGCTTGATGGCCACTGGGAACAAAAAACTACCTGCCACAGCCACCACAGCCGCCAGAAGCGTACTCAGCATATACAAAATAATAACTGTGCGGAAACGCCCTCCGATCCCCACACTTGCATTGGCAAGGGCGCTCATGACCAATACAAACACCAGAACAGGAGCGATTGCCTTCAAAGCCCCCACAAAAATGTTCCCTAAAATTCCCACCACCGTAGCCTGCGGTATGGCAAGCCCCAATGCAGCTCCAACGACCATACCAACCAGAATACGCAGAATCAGGCTGATGCTGTTCCATTTACGAACCAAACTTTTCATACACTAGTCCCCTTCCTTTACTTCAGATGGAAAATCCCATCGCCCCCTTGATGCCGGCCATCAGCTCCTCAAAGGTTTCAAAAGCCGGAATCTCCGGATGGTCTGCTTTGATCTTGTCCGTACTGCGGAACAGGAATCCGGCCTTTCCTGCCTGGATCATTGCCAGATCATTGTAACTGTCTCCTGCCGCAATGGTTTCATAGCCAATAGACTGAAAGGCTTTTACCGTACTCAGCTTAGAGTTTTCAATTCTCATTTTGAAACCTGTGATCTCTCCGTCAGGCGCCACCTCAAGAGAATTGCAAAAAATCGTAGGCCATCCCAGCTTTTTCATCAGAGGCGCGGCAAATTCTGTAAAAGTATCGCTGATGATCACAGCCTGGGTACAGGCCCGAAGCTCGTCTAAAAATTCCTTTGCCCCCGGCAGCGGATCAATGGCCGCTATCGTCTTCTGGATCTCTTTAAGCCCCAGTCCGTGCTCTTTTAAAATACCGAGCCGCCATTTCATCAGTTTGTTGTAATCCGGTTCATCCCTGGTGGTCCTTTTAAGCTCCGGAATACCGCTGGCCTCAGCAAAGGCAATCCAAATTTCCGGCACCAGCACTCCTTCTAAATCCAAACACGTAATGTACATTATTCATTTCCTCCTGAACGTTATGCTGTTTCAAATATAACCCATTTACCAGGATTATTCAAGGCAGAAATGCCTTATCAAGTTCCGTTCCAGCCTGTTGGTTTAACCCCGCAGTTTTTCCGAATACGCGGCCCGCGGCCCGCCGATATATTTTAAACGTGTCCTGGCACATACCACATGGGCATCTCCGATGCTTTTCACTGAAGTGCGGACCGGGACAGCCACTGCCTGCAAATGCATCCCAATCAATGTATCCCCAATGTCAATTCCTGCCTGGGCTTTCACCTCTTCCACAGCCACCGCATGTTCCAGCCCCCCATAGGCCGCTGTCGCAAAAGAGCCTCCCGCCTTCAGCTGAGGCGCCACGTTCACC
This sequence comes from uncultured Lachnotalea sp., assembly GCA_948470255.1. GTDB lineage: Bacteria > Bacillota > Clostridia > Lachnospirales > Lachnospiraceae > Lientehia. The sequence goes on along the minus strand of CAOKOS010000074.1, from coordinate 2,470 downwards.
ATGGGAAGGCCATACTCCTTTGCCGCCGCTTTTTCTAAAATCACAGCGCGGTTCAAATGTTCGCAACACTGGGCAGCCAGATAAATGCCTTTTTCTTTACATGCCTGATACAATACCCCGAAAAGAGCTTTTCCGATTTCCTCACTGGACCAGGAACCGATTTTCCTGCTGGCCACCTCACTGGAAGAACATCCCACCACCAGGATTTCTCCCGGAGAAAGCTCCGCCGCCTCCCAAAGCTCTTCAAACACTTTCCTGGCCTGGCCTTTGATCTCTTCTATCCTTTCAAATTTTTCCTCCGATACACCTTTCATATCTATTCTCCTTTTATAAAATCTATCCATTTTCCTGGAATCCCTTTCATTATAAGCGCAGACCATGCAAAATGTAAAGATGGGCCGTCCCAAAATGTAAGAGATGCTTCCAGATATTTTGTAATACTCTCAGGTCTTTTTTCGTCTATCTTATGGAAAACTCTTCCTTTTTACTCTATATTGGTCTTAATAGTAAGTACTATATATTTATTAGGAGGAATTTACGAATGAAAAAGACTTTTAATTCCCTGCTTCATTCGGTGGGGATAAGCAAATGTTACACCGGTTATCCCTTTTTTGTGGAAGCGATATTTATGACCGCAGAAAATCCATCCCTCCTGAATGGTATCCAGAAAAACCTCTATCTTCCGATTGCCATGCATCACAAAGTTTCCATATATCGGGTGGAAAAGAATCTCCGAACCATGCGGGACATTGTCTTAAGAAACGGCGGCTATGAATTGATGGAGGAATTATCCGGACAGAAACTTTGCCGGGACAGGCCTCTTTATCCCAAGGAAGTGATCAAAATTTTTGCAAATTATGTGGCGGAAAACCATATCTTTCCAAAGGATATACCCCTTTCTCATTACCTGATCCCATGGGACTCCAAAAAAGAGAACACGGTTCCATAATATAAGTCCGGCTCTTTATCCTGTACTTGTACATGGCCCGCCCCTTTAACCATCAGAAGCTCCTTTTCTCCCGCAGCTGCTTCATAAAGCTCCGTACTCATTTCTGGAGGCACAAAAACATCCTCTTCTCCATGGATAAACAGGATGGGAAGAGAAGTCCTTTTCACTGCCGCCAAAGCAGAAGCTTCCCTTAACCCATAACCGCCCCGCAGCTTTAGCATAAGAGAGGCCCCCGGAAGAAGCGGGAATGGCGGCAGGTGAAACCACTCTTTCATCTGCTTGGCAAACATCTCATATGCATCCGTGTAGGCGCTGTCTGCCACAATGACTTTCACTGCCTCTGGAAGCTGCTCTTCTCCCGACATCATAAGCGCACACGCCGCTCCCATGGACTGCCCATGGATCACGATTTCCGCTTCCGGGTCCTGATTCAGGATCATTTCCAGCCACAGCATATTATCCAGCCGGTCCGTCCAGCCCATGCCAATGAAATCCCCTTCACTCTCTCCACTGCAGCGCATATCGGGAGCCAGGATCTGATAGCCTTTTTTAGCATACTGGCAGGCAATCGGATACATTTCTTCCTTCCATCCTGTATAACCATGAAGAAGAAGCGCCCACTTATGCCCATCCGTCTCTTCCGATTGGTAAAAGGCTCTGCCCACCAGAAGGTAGCCATCTTCTGTCGTAACTGTGACAAGTTCTGAAACTGCCGTCTGGAGCCACATATCTGTCTCATTTTTAGATTCCATCTGGTTTTCCAGGATATCGTCTGTCTGTACCAGGGCTTCCAGCCCTTCTTCCGTCAAATCCTCAAATGCCTGCAGTTTTTCCATGGTTTCCGGAACCAGGGCCACATTGACCATAATATTACATGCTATTATGTACACTGCCAGAAGAATTGCTGTTAAAATAAGAGCTGCTCTCTTCCATTTTCTCCGTTTTCCCATCTGCCCCACCCCTTTTTATAATTATACCACATTTTAAATAAAAAGCAGGAGGGAAAACCTTCCGTTTTCCCTCCTGCTTTTCTTCCGCCAGTCACTGGCAAAAACATTCTATTCCATTAAAGCATGGAAAGAATCTCCTCTTTGGGAACAGCGCCCACGGACTGTGCCACCGCTTTGCCATCCTTCATAAGCACCAGTGTTGGAATACTCATCACTCCGAATTCCCCCGCCAGATCCGGCTGCTCATCCACGTTGACCTTCCCCACTTTAATGTCGGTCCTCTCCTCTGCAATTTCATCCACAACAGGTGAAACCATACGGCAGGGGCCGCACCATGCCGCCCAGAAGTCCAACAATACCGGCCTGTCGCTTCCCATCACTTCCGTCTCAAAATTTTCCTTGGTAATCGTAATCACTGACATTTGAATCCCTCCTGTACTTTATATCACTTTTTCAGTATTTGCCTCCATGTTCTACGCTATACCCACTTTCTGCCTCTGTAAGCCCCGTTTCCATATCTTATGATAGAAACTTTATCCCCTTTTATTTATTTTCAAGTTTACTATATTTT
>CAOKOS010000073.1 GCA_948470255.1 uncultured Lachnotalea sp. | reverse complement strand
AGTCCAGACTGAATAACCTCCAGGTTTCCTAAATTTCCCCTTGAAGATGCATGGGTCCGGCGGTACAATAGAGATATCAAATGTACCTATAGAAGAGGAGGTCTTTCTATGATTAAAAACAGAAAACACGGCCATATCGGCCTTGCCACCAACGATGTGGAAAAAGATGCAAAATGGTATGTCGATGTGCTGGGTTTTGAAGTAATCGGTAAATTTACAGGCGGCGATGGAAATAATGTTTATTTCCTGAAAAACTGTGACGTCGTATATGAGATGTATCAGGCAAACCCTGCCCTTCCCCCGGAAACAGCGGGAAAAATTGACCACTACAGTTTCGACTCCACTGACATTGAAGCTGACTACAAATATTGTGTGGAGCAAGGCTATACCATTACCACCGACGGCATTGAAGGTATTTCCAACTTCTGGGAAAATGGCGTCCGTTTCTTTAAAATTGCCAGCCCCACCGGCGAGCAGATTGAGTTCTGCCAGGTATTGTAAAAAGGAAACATGATTGCATTGAATTTAGCACTTGAAATTCTAGTTACCATGTATTACAATACACACAGGCAGTAAGCCCGATTTAATATAACAGAAGGAGGATTTCATTATGGCACACGTAATTTCTGACGAATGTGTAGCTTGCGGTACCTGCGCTGATGAATGTCCCGTATCCGCAATCTCCGAGGGTGACGGAAAGTATGAAATCAACGCTGACGAATGTGTAGACTGCGGTTCTTGTGCAGCTGTATGTCCTACAGGCGCTATTTCCGCTGAATAATCACCGACAGCAAACTATGTACATAAAGAGCAGCCGGCTTTTGCCGGCTGTATCTTTTTTGTACAGGAAATTTCGTTTTGCATACAATAAAAATCCTTCAGAACTTTTTATTTTATTTTCTATTATTCGTCTTTCTGCATATCTGAAATCTCCCTGTATCATACTATGCCTTATATAAATGTTTCCCAAGGGATTTATCCCATGACTGCCATTTAATATTTTTCAAGTATATCTTACAGGAGGATTCCCCATGAAAATTCTATTTTATGACACAAAACCTTATGACAAAGAGACTTTTGAGCATCTGCTTCCCGATTTTCCCGGCATCTCCATAGATTTTCTAAAAACAGATGTGTCCCCCAAAACCGCCCCTTTGGCTCGGGGATATGATGCCATCTGCGCTTTTGTCAGCTCCAATCTCGGGAAAGATACCCTTGACGTTCTTCACGAGTGCAATATCAAACTGCTTCTTATGCGATGCGCCGGTTTCAACAATATTGACCTGGAAACGGCGAAAAAATATGGAATCACCATCTTACGTGTACCGGGTTACTCCCCTGAAGCAGTCGCGGAACATGCCATGGCCATGGCTCTGGCTGTCAACCGCCATCTGCACAAATCTTATATCAAAGTCAGGGAGAACAATTTCAGCCTTGTAGGACTCATGGGCTTTAACTTCTTTCAAAAAACAGCGGGGATCATTGGTACAGGAAAAATCGGCGCTGCCATGGCAAACCTCTGTCATGGATTTGGGATGAAAGTCCTGGCCTATGATGTATATAAAAATCCCAACCTGGATTTTGTAACTTATGTGGAACTGGATGAGCTTCTGGCTTCCAGTGATTTAATTTCCCTCCACTGCCCCCTGATGGATTCCACTTATCATCTGATCAACAAAGATACCATTGAAAAAATGAAGGATGGTGTGATCTTGATCAACACCTCCCGCGGCGGCCTGATCAAAACAGAAGATTTAATCCTGGGAATCCGCGCCCGGAAATTCTTTGGCGTGGGGTTAGATGTGTACGAAGAGGAAACCCCCAATGTATTTGAAGACCGTTCCGATGAAATTTTGGAACATTCTGTTACAGCCAGGCTTCTTTCCTTCCCCAATGTAATCATCACTTCCCATCAGGGCTTTTTCACCCTGGAAGCATTGGAAGCCATTGCCAACACCACCCTTTCCAATGCCAGAAGTTATGAAACCGGCAGTCTGATTTCCGGAAATATTGTCAACCCCTGATTAGTTTCTCTGCCGTTCATTACATTTAAAAATCTTTTTACTTCAAAAGTCTGGAATTATGTGGCTAAAATCGTATAATAAAAATCATCCACTCCAAAAGGCTTTTAAAGAAGAAAGGAAGGATCAGTATGAACGTGCAGATGATGGAAGGACTCGTGGGGGCAAGTACCAATATCGGATTATCAGACGTTTCAATGGGTATATACCAGCAGGCAAGTGCTGAAGGCAATACGGAGAAAATGAAACGGGCGCTGGAATACACCGGTAAGTGTACGGAAAAAGCAGCCGAATATCAGGAAAAACTGGATAAAGGCATGAAAACAGAGGCAGAAGACCAACAGGAGAAAATAAAGTTGGAAAGGGATGCCGCCATTGAAAAGTGCAGAGAAGACCGCGAAAAACTGAACGACAGAACTGAATCGGATCAACCCCGGGAAACAGATACGCTCCAAATCAGCGAAGAATCGAGAAAAAAACTGGAAGCCAACCCTGATGACACTGGAATACCGGTCGGCATGAAGCCTGTAATCTATACGGAATCCGGCCAGATTGCCGCTCCGGAAAAATCCGGTTCTAACGTTTCGTTTTCAGTATAATCGAGTCTTAAATTTATCTGCCCGGCGCCTGTCCTGTCGTCCGAAAAATCAACGTGGACGGATGACAGGACAGGCGCCGGGCAGATATAAATTCAGGAGTCTTTTCTTCTTCCCCAAGGGAATCTGCTTTTTTTCATCCCGCGGACCGGCACTCTGGTGGCCGCCGCCTCGTTTTTCTGTTTTTGTACCCGTTGGCAGGCGCGTATGGTTTCATCCAGCTTGCGGTAGCGTTCTTCTTCCCGCTCTTCCCGATCCCTCATCAGATAATTCATTTCCTTGACTACTTTTTCGGAAACCTTTCCTCCCACTTCCCTGCTGAGTGTGTCCTGGTTCCGCCTAAGCGCCTCCGCCAATATATCCGTCATAATTGTCTGGAACTGCTGCATTTTTTCCGGTGAAGCTGTCAGCCCCTCCTGCCCTGTCATCTCCAAAGCAGTAATCTGGCTGTCCGTTTCCGCCGTCGGCTTTTGAACAGTGGTTTTCTCCTCCTGCTCTTTTGCCATTTCATCTGATTCTGTTTCCTTATCAGATATTTTTATTTCCGGCGGCTCTTTTTCTGAAGTTTCCGTTTCAGCCAGCCCCATATCAGGATTTTCAACACTTTCCGTGAAAATTTCCTCAAACGGTAAATCTGATTTTATCTCTGTTTCCTGGGCCATGCTCTCCGCCAATTTTCCAGTCATTTTCTCCAGAACTGCTTCTGTCATGTTCCCTGATGCCCTGGCTGATAAGCGCTCTGACAGCCGTTCCAGCCTCCCGGTCCCTTTGGATCGTTCCGCTGCAGAAGTATGTAATAAAGTTTCCTGCAATTTATCCGCGGTTTCTTCCGGCTTGTCCGCCGTTTTCTCAGGTTTCACAACCATTGTCTGACCCTCCAGAATTGTAAATTTCCCATGCGACAAAAATCCAGCCTCATCCACTTTCTCATCTGATTTGCTTTCCGCGCTCAGACTGGTTTTAATGGCCTTTAGCTGGTATCCAAGTTCTTTTAATTCTTTTATCCTCTGAAACAACGCCAGCTGTTTCTCTGTATAGTAACGATGTCCCAATTCATTCCTGGGTATTTCCAGTTCTAGCTCTTCTTCCCAATATCGTAATACATGCGCTTCCACGTTCAGCTTCCGTGAAGCCTCGGAAATTAAATAATGAGTCAATTTCAGGAAAACTCCTTTCCTCTTGCTTCTCGGACGAAAATCCCGCCCTTCGCCCGCGATAAGCCCATTATATCAAAATTATGCAGGTTTGCAATGGGGTTAACCCGGGTTCCGGCGGGATTTTTTCTGTTTTTTTTCTGCTTTTGTCGTTTTTTTCCGAATACTGTAACCAAAACTGCCAACTGCTTTTGTGAGGCCGCAGTAAGAGCCGTGGGAATAGGCCAAAGGCCCTGCTTTCTCAAAGCAAAAGCGCCCGCCCTCATCCATCAGGCTTCCTTCTATTAAAATGGCTTTCACCTGTGCCAGGAACATATGGTGGGAACCAAGTTCCTTAATCTCTGCCACCTGACATTCCACATTCACCGGGCTTTCCATGACGACAGGCGCCTCCACCACCGAAGCTTTTCCCGGCGTCAGCCCTGTTTCCTTCCATTTATCCACATCTCTGCCGCTTTTTACTCCGCAGAAGTCCACTGCCCTCGCCATCGCTTCCGTCGTCAGGTTAATGACAAAATCCCCTGTTTCCCTGATCATATGATAGGAATACCGTTCCGGCCTGACGGAGATGTAAGCCATGGGTGGATTAGTACAGATGGTTCCTGTCCACGCTGCCGTAAACAGGTTCTGCCGCCCCTGCCGATCCTGACAGCTCACCAAAACTGCCGGAACAGGATAAATAAAGTTCCCCGGTTTCCATACTTCCTTCGCCACCTGTATCCTCCACCCTACTTTTCCATGTTTACAAACTTTGTATAATCCGGCAGCCATACCAGATTTACCGTCCCGGTGGGGCCATTCCTCTGCTTTGCAATGATAATTTCCGCAATATTGGGATTCTCTGTGTCTTTATTGTAGTAATCATCCCGGTAAATAAACATTACCACATCCGCATCTTGCTCAATGGCCCCCGATTCACGGAGATCTGAAAGCATTGGCCTTTTATCATTTCTGCTTTCTACAGCCCTGGAAAGCTGGGATAATGCAATCACCGGCGCTTCCACTTCCCTGGCAAGAGCCTTCAAAGAACGGGAAATATCGGAAATTTCCTGCTGCCTGTTGTCAGCCGCCCGCCTTCCTCCGGACATCAACTGTAAATAGTCAATAATGACCAGGTCAAGGCCATACTCCAGTTTTATCTTTCTGCATTTGGAACGCAGTTCAGATACTGTAATACCAGGAGTATCATCAATAAGCAGCCTGGAATTGCCAATGACCCCCACGCTCTCTACCAGCTTGTCCCAGTCAGAATCCGACAGGTTCCCAGTCCGAAGAATCTGGGAATCCACCCTTGATTCCATGGAAAACAAACGGTTCATCAGCTGTTCTTTTGACATTTCCAAGCTGAAAATAGCCGTCGTATAATCTTTTCTCAATGCCACATGCTGAGCAATATTCAGCACAAATGCAGTCTTTCCCATGGACGGCCTGGCTGCCACCAGCACAAGATCCGAAGGCTGCAGGCCGGATAGCCTATAATCCAGATCTGTAAAACCGGTGGGAATCCCGGTAACGGCGCTTTTATTTCTCGAAGCCTTCTCGATCTTTTCCAAAGCATTTAACGCAATCTGCCGTACAGGAACAAACTCACTGCCATTTCTGTCCTTTAAAAGATCAAAAATCTTCTTCTCTGTCCCTTCCAGAATGACGTCTAACGGCTCCGAAGCTGCGTAACACTCATCTGCTATACCCTCATTGACTTTTATAAGCCGTCTGAGCATGGCTTTTTCATAGACAATTCTTGCATAATGCCTAGCATTGGCTGAAATAGGGACTGACGCAACCAAATCCCGGATAAATTCCACACTGCTGATCTCCGGCGGCACATTTTTTTCCCGGAGCCGATCTTGGAGAGTCACCAGATCCACCGGTTTTCCCTCCGTGTACAGTTCAATCATGGATTCAAATATCGTGCCATAACGTTTGTCATAAAAATCATCCCCGTGGATGGTTTCTGCAGCCGTTATGATGGCGTCCCGGTCCATCAGCATGGCCCCCACTATCGACTGCTCCGCTTCTATGTTGTGGGGCTGTATCCGCTTGATCAGCGCCTCCTCCATAGATTCCTCCTTACTACACTACGCTTTACACTTACGCCTCTGCCACATGTACCTTAAGTTTTGCCGTCACTTCTCTGTGAAGCTTCACCAGCACTTCATGGGTTCCCAGAGTCTTGATCGGCTCCTGAAGCTGCATCTTTTTCTTATCCAGTTCCATACCGTACTGTACTTCCATCGCCGCTGCGATTTCCTTCGTGGAAACAGAACCGAATACTTTTCCGCCCTCCCCGGATTTCACAGCCAGCTCCACCGTACATTCCGAAAGCTTTGCGGCAAATTCTTTTGCCGCCGCAAGCTGCTCTGCCGCCACTTTATCTGCATGGGCTTTCTGCAGCCTCAAATCATTCAAATTTTTTGCATTGGCCTCTACCCCCAGTTTTTTCGGCAAAATATAATTTCTCGCGTACCCGTCGTTGACCTTTACAATTTCGCCTTTTTTTCCCAAAGATTTTACATCTTCCAATAATACAACTTCCATCTTAAATCTCTCCTTCATCCAGCATTTTCTTGATTGTCGCTTTTACTTTTGCCGTTGCCTCTTCAATGGTACAGTCCTTAAGCTGTGCCCCGGCTACGCTCATGTGGCCGCCGCCGCCCAGTTTTTCCATAATCAGCTGTACATTCACCTCATCAATGGAACGGGCGCTTAAATAAATCTTGTTCTGATACTCTGTGAGAACCACAGAAGCTTTAATCCCTATGATATTAAGCAGCTCATTGGCCGCCTGGGCTCCGATAATGGTCGGACTCTCCACACCCTCGCCAGGACATACGCTGATGGCGAAAGCATTCTCGAAAATTTCAGCATGACGCACCGCCTCTGCTTTTGCTTTGTAATCCGACATACTGTCCCGGAAAATTTTCCGCACTCTGGTGACATCAGCCCCGTTCCTTCTAAGGAATGCAGCCGCCTCGAAGGTACGGACTCCTGTTTTATTCATAAAGTTATTGGTGTCAATGACAATGCCTGAATACATGGCATCTGCTTCTGCCTGCCGTATCCTGACATTGTCCCCGATATACTGAAGAACCTCTGCCACCATCTCACATGTCGAAGATGCATAAGGCTCCACATAAGAAAGCACTGCCCCGGTAATGCTGTCGCTGGTCTGCCTGTGGTGATCCAGCACCACCACCGTGGGAATCATCCCCAGAAGCGGTGAACATTCCGTCAAGGTAGGACGGTTCACATCCACGATCACTAAAAGAGCATTATCACCGGCCATCTCCACAGCCCGCTCCCCACGTATAAACATGTCTTCCGGATAGTCTGGATTATTGATAAACCGATCCAGGACGGGACGGACGGAAGTAGTTATATCATTCAATACAATATGGGCCCTTTTATTCAACACTGCACATGCCCTGTAAATGCCGATCCCAGCGCCCAGGGAATCTGCATCTCCGATCTTGTGCCCCATGATAAAGATTTCTTCTTTAGTTTCCAGAAGCTCTCTTAAGGCATGGGCTTTTACACGCGCCTTCACACGGGTATTTTTTTCCTGGGACTGGGACTTTCCGCCGTAATAATTGATGGTTTCCCCATCCTTGACCACCGCCTGGTCACCGCCGCGCCCAAGGGCCATATCTATGGCTGTCCTGGCATATTCATAATTTTGGATATAGCTCCCGCCCCCCATGCCAAGGCCGATGGAGAGTGTCACAGCCATATCATTTCCGATATTAACTGTTTTCACATCCTCAAGAAGGGAAAATTTAGAGGCTGTCAGGCTTTCCATATACTGCTTCTTAATGGCGATGAAATATTTATCTTTTTCAATTTTTTTCAAAATGCCGCCGATGCTGGTGAGATATTTGTTGATCTTCCGGTCAATCAGGGCAATCAGAAGTGAACGGCGCACTTCTTCGATGCTTTCCAGCGCCTCGTCATAATTATCCAGGTAAATAAGGCCTGCCACCAGTTTCTGGTTTTCAATTTCCTGCTGGAACTGAATTTTTTCTGTCTCGTCAAAAAGATATGCCGCAATCAGCCCCACCCGGAAACTGCCTTCTTCATCTGAATCCTCGTCAGCAGTCATATATATGTTTTTTAAATGAAGCCTGTAAAACCGGTTCTCATAAGATACGTCACAGGCCGCATCTTCCCACTCCGATGTAAACGGATATGCCGCTGACTCCGGAAATAAATCAGTGATTTTTTTTCTCAGACACTTCTCCCTGCGTATAACTGCTGAAAATGCCTTGTTTACCCAAAGTACCCTCCCCTGCTCATCAAGCAAAGCATAGGGCACGTCCAAATCCGATAAAAGCTGCTTTTGTATCTGCGCATGGTTGACCGCAAAAAGCAATAGCTCCCGCATAACCAGAGGACGCTTCGCAACATAAAACCACAAAGCAATCACAAAATAAACAGCAGCCAAAGCAGTACAAATAAAGCCTGCTTTCACATCAAATACATATGCCGCCGCTGTCATGGCAGCAACCAGAATCCCCATATAAAGCGGCCATCCAAGGAAATTCTGTAACCACCCCTTTAATTTCACATCATTTTTCATACACTTCTCCTGCCGCTTTGGGGCGGCACCCGCCATATCTACACATTCTCTTTTCGCCGTTCCCGCGCGGCGACCCTTTTCGCCGTTCCCGCGCGGCGGCCCTTTTCGCCGTTCCCGCGCGGCGGCCCTTTTCGCCGTTCCCGCGCGGCGGCCCTTTTCGCCGTTTCTGCGCGGCGGCCCCTTCGGGACACTCACGGCTCTCTCTTCGCCGTTTCTGCGCGGCGGCCCCTTCGGGGACGCACG
>CAOKOS010000072.1 GCA_948470255.1 uncultured Lachnotalea sp. | reverse complement strand
AAGAAAGAGCGCGTGGGCCGTATCCTTCAGATGCATGCCAACAAGAGGGCGGAGCTTGACAAGGTTTATTCCGGAGACATTGCCGCTGCGGTAGGCTTCAAGCTGACCACCACCGGCGATACCATCTGTGACGAGCAGCATCCGGTTATCCTGGAATCCATGGAATTCCCGGAGCCGGTTATTGATATCGCTATCGAGCCTAAGACAAAGGCTGGACAGGATAAGATGGGCGAGGCTCTGGCAAAACTTGCCGAAGAGGATCCCACCTTCCGTGTATCCACCAACAAAGAAACAGGGCAGACTATCATTGCTGGTATGGGCGAGCTGCATCTGGAGATCATTGTTGACAGACTTCTCCGTGAATTTAAGGTGGAAGCCAATGTGGGTAAACCTCAGGTTGCATACAAAGAAACCTTCACCAAGACTGTTGAGGTTGACAGCAAGTATGCGAAGCAGTCCGGCGGCCGTGGCCAGTACGGACACTGTAAAGTACGTTTTGAACCCATGGATGCCAATGCGGAGAAAACTTATGAGTTTGCTTCCGAAGTGGTCGGCGGCGCTATTCCCAAGGAATATATCCCTGCAGTTGACGCCGGTATCCAGGAGGCTTCCAAATCCGGTATCTTAGGCGGTTTCGAGGTGCTGGGTATCAAGGCGACAGTATATGACGGCTCTTACCATGAAGTCGACTCTTCTGAGATGGCATTCAAGATTGCAGGTTCCATGGCGTTTAAAGATGCCATGTCCAAAGGTAGCGCAGTGCTTCTTGAACCCATCATGAGAGTGGAAGTTACGACTCCTGAAGATTATATGGGTGATGTTATCGGCGATATCAATTCCCGCCGTGGACGCATCGAGGCTTTTGAGGATGTCAACGGATCCAAGCTGATTAAGGGATTTGTTCCCCTTTCCGAAATGTTCGGCTATGCCACGGACCTTCGTTCCAAAACCCAGGGACGTGCGGCATACTCCATGTTCTTTGATAAATATGAGCAGGTGCCTAAGAGCGTCCAGGAAAAAGTTCTTGCGGAAAGAGGCAAATAAGGCTTGAAAAACCTATGGTTTTGCAATATAATTGTACTCAGTTTAAGAAACCTTGAAACGTAAATAATTAAAGAAAGAGGCCCGTCAGGGCAAAATTGAAGGAGGACTTTTAAAATGGCTAAGGCTAAATTTGAAAGAACAAAACCCCATTGTAACATTGGTACAATCGGACACGTAGATCATGGTAAGACTACCCTGACCGCTGCTATTACCAAGGTTCTTGCCGAGAGAGTTGCGGGAAACACTGCAACAGATTTCGACAACATTGATAAAGCTCCCGAAGAGAGAGAGCGTGGAATCACCATCTCTACCGCTCACGTAGAGTATGAGACTGACAAGAGACATTATGCACACGTTGACTGCCCCGGACATGCCGACTATGTAAAGAACATGATCACCGGCGCTGCCCAGATGGACGGAGCTATCCTGGTAGTGGCTGCTACCGACGGCGTTATGGCCCAGACAAAGGAGCATATCCTTCTGTCCCGTCAGGTAGGTGTGCCTTATATTGTAGTATTCCTGAACAAATGTGATATGGTTGACGACGAAGAGCTGATCGAGCTGGTTGAGATGGAAGTGACTGAGCAGCTTGAGGAATATGAGTTCAATGACTGCCCGATTGTGAAGGGTTCTGCGTTGAAGGCTCTGGAAGATCCTACCAGCGAGTGGGGCGACAAGATCATGGAGCTTATGAGCACTGTTGATGATTATATTCCTGATCCGGAACGTGATACTGACAAGCCTTTCCTGATGCCCATCGAGGATATCTTCTCCATCACTGGCCGTGGTACTGTTGCTACTGGTAGAGTAGAGCGTGGTACAGTCCATGTATCTGATGAAGTTGAGATCGTTGGCATCAAGGAAGAAACCCGTAAGGTTGTTGTTACTGGCGTAGAGATGTTCCATAAGCTGCTTGACGAAGGCCAGGCTGGCGACAACATTGGCGCACTGCTCCGTGGTGTCCAGAGAACTGAAATCGAAAGAGGGCAGGTTCTTGCAAAACCTGGTTCCGTTACCTGCCATACAAAGTTTACGGCTCAGGTATACGTTCTGACAAAAGATGAAGGCGGCCGTCATACCCCTTTCTTCAACAACTACAGACCTCAGTTCTACTTCAGAACAACTGACGTGACCGGCGTGATCAACCTTCCTGAAGGCACTGAGATGTGCATGCCTGGCGACAACGTTGAGATGAGCATCGAGCTGATCCATCCCATCGCTATGGAGCAGGGTCTTACCTTCGCTATCCGTGAGGGCGGACGTACAGTAGGTTCAGGTCGTGTGGCTACTATCATCGAGTAATTAGTAAAAAGCTGGATTTATAGGGCTTTCCTAAGAATAGGGAAGCCCTTTTTGATCTTATAGGAAACTTCGTTCCCTATAAGACAAAAAGCCCTCCTGGGGAAGAGCAGTTCGCGGAGGGCTTTTTTAGGAAAATGTATACAATTTTTTTGTTACCGATAAATCCCCTTATAATATTTTCGATATTGAACGGCAAATGCGATAAACAGGGCAAGATATACGCCAAACATTATACAGAATATAGCTGCCAGAACATGGTTTTCAGGGGTGTTGACATAGCTCTGTATGATAATCTGCGGGATGATGATTAAAAAGAGAATACACAGAAGCGGAATCATACGTTTCCTGAAAACGCGTTTCATCATATCCAGTCGGGAGTCATCGTCACAGAAGATTTCTTCTTCCGTCCCGTCCATTTCAGAAACTGCTTTGCGGAAATAGCTGTAGCCGAAAAAGTTTTGCAAGTATTCCCATCCGCAGTCGTAGAACGTTTGGATATACTCGTTTTTATGCTGCTCCCTGAGATAGCTTTCTTCCTTCTTCCATTCAAAAATCGTGAAGAATTTGAATTCGGTTTTGGTGTCTTTCATATTATCATGCCTCCATTATGCTTCGATATAAATGTTCAATTCGTTTCATCTCCAAATTGAGAACCTGTGTCCCCAGGTCTGTAATACGATAAATTTTGCGTTTTTCCTCTTCTCTGATGAATTTAATGAGGCCGTCTTTTTCCATTTTAGACAGACTCCCATATAAGGTTCCGGGGCTGATTTTAATTTCCCCCTGTGTTAACTGTTCCGTTTTTTTTGACAATAGCGTAGCCATAGGCTTCTCCCCTCAGGCACAGTAAAATATAAAAACCAGTTTCCGTCATAGGTACATATACTTTTTTAATATGGTTGTCCATTGTGGCACCCCGCTCAATAGTGCTATATATCGTATTGCGATATATAAATATCAAGAATTTTTGTTGGATTTCAGCATTTTACATTTGAACAGGGGGCGTTACAAAATATAAAAGTATTGATTTTGTTTGTTTGAATTGTATAATGAAAGAAGAAAAATCAGTGGAGGAGAAAGATTATGTTATTTATACAATACCCCAAATGTTCCACTTGCCAGAAAGCCAAAAAGTGGTTGGAGGCACATCATATTTCCTATACAGACCGCCATATTGTAGAGGATACGCCTTCTTATGAAGAATTAAAAGAGTGGTATGAGAAAAGCAATCTGCCCCTTAAAAAGTTTTTCAATACAAGCGGGTTAGTCTACAAAGATATGCAGCTAAAGGACAAGCTGCCTGCCATGGGTGAAGAGGAACAGTTAAAGCTTCTGGCAAGTAATGGGATGCTTATAAAACGTCCTCTGGTTGTAGGGGATGATCTGGCGCTCACCGGATTTAAGGAAACGGAGTGGGCAGAAAAGCTTTTATAAAGGCATGTTTCCTTCGTATCTGGCTGACTCAACCAATGGTTCATGTACATTACGGCCGGGAGAGTGTACAATTTGAGATGGAAGGAGGATTTATGATGAATCAGGTTGAGATTGGAAAATTTATTGCCGCATGCCGTCGGGAGAAAGACTTGACGCAGGTACAGCTGGCGGAGAAGCTGGGGATTACAGACAGGGCTGTGTCAAAATGGGAGACAGGGAAAAGTCTGCCGGATTCGTCCATTATGCTGGAACTTTCCGGGATACTGGGCATTACGGTAAATGAGCTGCTTAGCGGGAAGAAGATCGGCCGGGAGGACTATGAAAAAAAGGCGGATGAAAATTTAATTGAACTGAAAAGGAAAGATGAAAATAATATGGTAAAGAATGTGATTATTTTCATTGTGTTTTCGGCGGTATTGCTGATAGGGATTTTTGTGTGTTGTATCTGTGATGCTGCGGTCACCGGCGGCTTAACATGGTCGCTGATTCCAGTCAGTTCCATTATATTTGCCTGGGTCACATTTTTTCCTGTTACGGTGGCGGGGAAACAGGGAATTGCCGGAAGTCTGGCATTTTTAAGTATTTCAGTTTTTCCATATTTATATGTGTTGGGAAATATCATAAAAGTCAAAGAAATATTTTCTGTGGGCGCGGCCATATCTGTGATTTCTGTGGTATATTTGTGGCTGGTATTTTTTACATTTAAGGGTTTAAAGACAAGGAAGCTGGCGGCAGGGGGAATTACTTTCCTACTGTCGGTTCCTCTTATGCTGCTTATAAATATAACATTATCAAAAATGATCCTTGAGCCGGTTATTGATGTATGGGATATCCTGTCAGCTTTTATATTATTAATCCTCGCAGCCATATTTTTTGTCTGCGATTATGCCAGAAAACATAAAGGCGGTAAGTGATAGGTTTAGTACATGGAGTTGTGATCTGAGCGGCCGATGGCAGAAAAATTCTGCCCTGTCTGGATGATTTTTAAAGTTTATTGCCATTTTATTGATTTTTCCATATGAATCAAGTACAATGTAGACTTGTAAGAATGTAAACAAAAATTGGATGGAAGTTGACGGTGGCATATGGGCATCATAAGGGCAAAAAACTTGATTTATAATTATATTAAGCGTGATGAAGAAGACAAAATCGAAGAAATCAATGAGGCAGTCAAAGATGTGACTCTGGACATCGAAGAGGGAGAATTTGTGGCGGTGCTGGGACACAATGGCTCCGGGAAGTCCACGCTGGCAAAGCATATGAATGCGCTTCTTCTGCCTTCAGAAGGGACCATCTGGATCGGCGGCAGGGACACAAAGGCGGAAGAGGCTCTTTTGGAGGTACGGCAGACAGCCGGGATGGTGTTCCAGAACCCGGACAACCAGATCATTGCCAGCGTGGTGGAAGAAGATGTGGGGTTTGGCCCGGAAAATATGGGGGTGCCCACAGATGAAATCTGGAGGCGGGTGGATGAATGTCTGCAGGCTGTGGGAATGAGCGCTTACCGGGAGGTTTCGCCCAACCGGCTTTCAGGCGGGCAGAAGCAGCGGGTGGCCATAGCGGGAGTCATGGCCATGGAACCGAAATGTATCGTCCTGGATGAGCCAACGGCTATGCTGGATCCAAACGGCCGCAGGGAAGTGATACGGACTGTGAGGGAATTAAATAAGAAGAAAGGCATAACCGTTATTTTGATTACGCACTATATGGAAGAAGTCATCCATGCCGACAGGATTTACGTGATGGATGAGGGGGCGATCGCCCTGGAAGGGACACCGGAGGAGATCTTCAGCAGAGTCGAGGAGCTGAAAAATTTCCGGCTGGATGTTCCACAGGTGACAGAGTTGGCATACAACCTGAGAAAAAAAGGGATTCCCCTTTCCCCCTGTATCCTGGATATTCAGGATTTCGTGAGGGAACTGGCAGAGTTTCGGAAACAGAGGGTATCGTTATGATTAAGCTTGAACGGGTAGAGTATAAATATAATGAAGGAACGCCCATGGAGGCAGAAGCTCTTCATGAGGTGAGCCTGGAAATCCATGACGGGGAGTTTATCGGCCTGATCGGCCATACCGGTTCAGGAAAATCCACTTTGATCCAGCATTTGAATGGGCTTATGCGGGCCACTGGCGGCGATATCCGTTACAATGGAGAGAGTATTTATAAGGAAGGCTTTTCCATGCGGGATCTCAGAAGCCGGGTGGGGCTGGTATTCCAGTACCCGGAGCATCAGCTGTTTGAAATCGACGTGTTTACGGACGTCTGTTTTGGACCGAAAAACCAGGGCCTTCCCAGAGAAGAAATCGAAGAGCGGGCAAGGGAGGCGCTTTCCTTAGTGGGGATTGGGGAAAGCTATTATAAAAAGTCACCCTTTGAGCTTTCGGGAGGAGAAAAACGGCGGGTGGCCATCGCGGGGGTGTTGGCCATGAAACCGGAGGTATTGATTCTGGACGAGCCTACGGCGGGGCTGGATCCAAAGGGCCGGGATGAAATTTTAGGGCAGGTTGCCAGGCTCCACAAGGAGCGGGGGATGACCATTATCCTGGTATCCCACAGTATGGAGGACGTGGCAAAATACGTGGATCGGATTATGGTGATGAACCACGGGCGGCTGGTGTTTAACGATACACCCAGGGCAGTGTTTTCCCATTATAAAGAACTGGAGGAGATGGGCCTTGCGGCGCCGCAGGTGACCTATATCGCCCATGCACTTAAGGAAGCCGGATTTCCCATGGAGACAGATGTGATTACCGTGGCTGAGGCGGAAGAAGCGATTCTCTGCACCCTTGCCATGGAAGAGGAAAGGTGAGAGAAAACCATATGATGCGAGATATTACTCTAGGCCAGTATTATCCGGTAGAGTCGCCGGTACATAAACTGGACCCGCGGACAAAGCTTTTTGGCACATTAGCATTGATTATCGCCTTGTTTGTGGCAGACAATGTATTTTGCTACGGGATTGCGGCAGTATTTCTGTTTGGGATTATTGCGGTTTCAAAAGTCCCGGTGCGGCACATTTTAAAAGGCTTAAAACCAGTGATTTTTCTGCTTTTATTCAGCGCGACATTCAATTTGTTTCTGACACCGGGGGAAGAGCTGATACACTTTTGGGTTTTTACGATCACAAAGGAAGGGCTTATCCGCGCCGGGATGATGGCGGTGCGGCTAATCTTCCTGGTGATGGGGACTTCCCTTTTAACTTTTACCACGACGCCCAATCAGCTGACGGACGGGCTGGAGCGGAGCCTCCGGTTTCTTAAAGTTTTCCGGGTGCCAGTCCACGAAATTGCGATGATGATGTCCATTGCCCTGCGGTTTATTCCCATTCTGGTGGAAGAAACAGATAAAATCATGAAAGCGCAGATGGCAAGGGGAGCCGATTTTGAAACAGGGGGGCTTATTAAGAAGGCCAAAGCCATGATTCCCCTGCTGGTGCCTCTTTTTATTTCAGCTTTCCGGCGGGCTTCAGATTTGGCCATGGCCATGGAAGCCAGATGTTACCATGGAGGAGAGGGGCGGACAAAGATGAAACCCTTAAAATACCGGACGGCAGACAGGTTCGCTTATGTAATCCTTTTGGTGTTTCCGGTCAGTGTGGCGTTCCTGCGGGTTTTTCTCTGATAGGAGGGTAATTCTTGGATATAGTCATTTCTGACGGCCCTGTACAATGGAGGTTTTATGAAACGGATTAAACTTGTGGTGGCTTACGACGGCACCAATTACTGCGGATTCCAGTTCCAGAAAAACGGGAATACCATTGAGGCGGAATTGAACCGGGCACTATCGGAACTGACAGGGGAAAAGATTCAGGTCATCGGGGCCAGCAGAACCGATTCGGGCGTCCATGCCCTTGGAAATATTGCCGTGTTTAATACAGAAACTCGGATTCCACCGGAAAAAATCTGTTATGCAGTCAATGGGCGGCTGCCGGAGGATATCGTGATCCAGTCTTCGGAAGAAGTGCCGCTCTCCTACCATCCCAGAAAATGTAATTCTTTGAAGACTTATGAATACAGGATTTTAAACCGGCAGTTCCCTGATCCCAACCGGCGCTTTTCCTGCTACTTCTGCCATTGGCCGCTGGATGTTTCCAGGATGCAGGAAGCCGCCCGCCATGTGGCCGGCGAACACGATTTTGCCAGTTTTTGCTCGGCAGGAGGCCAGGCGGAAGATACGGTACGGAAGCTTTATGAGGTTTCAGTGAGGAAAGAGGGGGATTTGATTATCCTGCGGTTTGTGGGGAATGGTTTCCTTTATAATATGGTAAGGATTATCACCGGGACTTTGATGAGCGTGGGCCAGGGAACCTTTCCGCCGGAACATGTAAAGGCAGTTTTAAATGCCAGGGACCGGCGGCAGGCGGGAGTCAAGGCGCCGGCAGAAGGGCTGACGTTGCTTTCCATTACCCCGGCAGGGGAGCTAAAAGAGCTGGAGAGGAATGTCAATGACTGGATTGATTATTCCATAGACAGAAGCGGGCTCCTCACAGAGGGGAAGGTGTGTATGGTGATCCACCGCTGCCGGGAAAGTGAGAGGGAGCGGATGATTGCCCATGTGAAGAAGCAGGCTTTCTGGGATGGAGCAAAAGAATTTCAGGTGCGGGAGGCAGGGCCGGAAGGCTAGAGGATAAAAAACAGCGAAAACTCAAGGAAAAATCCATTGACACACCCCACATAGTGTAATATAATATAGAGGCTGTGACGCTCCTTTTGCGTCCGGGAAAGGTCTATTGATTGGCGGTTTGCGGATACCATAGCCCCGGAATCTTTAAGCTGCCGTACAAATAGAGAGAAATCAGAGTATAAATATTTGAAAGGTGAAATCCAAGGAGGTCAAACCAATGAAAACATTTATGGCTAGCCC
>CAOKOS010000071.1 GCA_948470255.1 uncultured Lachnotalea sp. | reverse complement strand
GCCAAAATCCCATACGCCATGGTATTTTTAACCGCCTCTGCTTTGTCCGGGCAGGCGCCCAGCCTGGCCTTAAGCTTCGCCGCACAGTCCCCGCCGTCCCCAATCAGCTCTGTACCATCCAGCAGATAAGCGCCGCTTTTCCATAATTTAACCATCGTTTGTCCTCCTTAGGCACTGTCGTTTTCCCTCTCATTATGGTTTAATTTATTGGGCAAGTCAAGTATTTTCATGCAGACAGAAAATACTTCCTCCACCGGTCAATCCGTATCCCGCCTGCCGCTTCGCCGCATGAGGCCGCTGCTCTCCAGCTCCTCCAACGCTTCCTGCAAAAATCTGGCCTCCCTCTCCGCCGCCTCTTCCTCTTCCATTCCAATCATCAAAGGTATCTTTTCTGTATCCTCCTCTACCCCCTCATCAAAGCTTCCGTCCATATCCTCGTCCGCAGCTTCTTCTATTCCTTCTTCTGCAGCTTCTTCCAATTCCTCTCCGAAATCCACATCCTCCGGTTCTTCCTCAGCCAGTTCCAGCTGCACTGTCACCTGGAATAAATCCCCATTTAAATAAATCTCAAAGATTCCGCCCTGGAGCTCTGTCAGGCTTTTGGCAATGGAAAGCCCCAGGCCGCTCCCTTCTGTAGTTCTTGAACTATCCCCCCTGGTAAAACGCTCTGTCAATTCCTCCGGGGTGATATTAAGCTCCGATTCTGAAATATTTTTCATTACAAATGTGGCATAATCATCCACCTGGGCCACACTGATATAGACCCTTGTCCCCGGCATGGCATATTTCTTCGTATTCTGAAATAAATTTTCCAGAATCCTCCATACCCGTCTCCCGTCCGCGATCACATGAAGGGAATACTCCGGAAAGCTGGTCATCGCAGTCAGCCCCCGCTCACGGAATTTCTCCGAAAACTCTCCGCACGCCTGCCTCACCAGCTCCACAAAATTGATCCTTTCCAGCTGCAAGCTGATATTGCCGGAGGTTGCCCTGGAAGCTTCCACCAAATCCTCCGTCAGATTTTTAAGCCTCTGGGATTTCTGGTCAAGAACCTCCAGGTAGCGTTTCAACGTCTCGTCTTCGATGTTTTCCCGCTTCATTAAATCCACATAATTAATAATAGAAGTAAGCGGCGTCTTGATATCATGAGATACATTGGTAATCAAATCCGCTTTCATCCGTTCACTTTTTACCGCCGTATCCACCGCATCCTGGAAACCCGCCCCGATGTTATTAATGGCCTCCACCAGCCGTTTATCATCGGCAAACATCCCCCCATCCCCTATCACATATTCCAAATCCCCGCTGGAAATCCTCTCCGCCCCCTCTAAAATCCTCTTCCGGTTGATAACAGCCCACAAAATAAATCCGGCGGCGGCAACCTGAACTGCAATAAATACAATGATCCCCGTCACATAGAGGAAAAAGGATCCCCAAAACCGATTGATGGTGACAAACATACAAAGAGGAATTGTCACGACCCAATACAAAATAATAACTGCCGCCGTTTTTCCACTGGTGGGCCAGTTCCAAATCAAAACCTTTCCCCACTTTCTGATTGTCACGCATACTTTCCTGAGCAAACTGTTTTTCCATACAATCCCGGCTTTCAGCCGCTTAACCAGGCTGAAAAAGCCAATAAGCCCGATAATCACCGAAACTGCCACAGAAATGATCTGCATCACTGTATAAATCTGCCGCGATGTGAAAAAACTGCCGGCAAAAACCTGGGCCAGCCAGCCGCAAAGTACAACAAATATCTGAATTCCCCCAATGATCAGAAAAGCTGCCGGTTCCGTAGGCCATCTGTCGAATTTATCCAGGCAGATTTCCTCATGGCCTTCCCGATGCCCCACCGACGCCATCAGGTAAATAAAAAACAAAATGCTCCCGACCATACCAATGATAATGGCAAACAGGGACAAAAGCAGAAGCGGACGGCACTGGACAAAGCCCTCCGCCATCAGTTTATAATCATCATCCACCAGATATCTGGTATCCAGGCCTATATGGAAGGAAGCGCCCGAATTCACCCCCACCAGCGACGACGCCAGATAATCCAGATTCCACAAATTCAAATCCGTTTTTGTAAAATTGCTTTTAATAATATGGGTATCATTGTCATATGAAATATATTTTTCAAAGTCCGTGATTTCTCCCACTGTATTTTCATCATTGGTCTGCCGCAGCAAAGAGCTTTCTTCGTAAATTAAATAACGCAGGTTGGTTTTTTCTGAATCAAACCGGTTTGCCAATTCATAATACCGCTCTAAAAGCCCTTTTCCCCGCCCATACAAATCAGTCAGCAGAACCTCCTCATACCGTACCTCCTTCTGCTGCAGAAAATCATAAGACAATAGACACGCCTGACCTGGATAAACGGAAATTTCAGCTGTATTTTTCAAAGGGATCAAGGTGATATACTGGGAGCCTGGCCAGCCCATGATAGAGATAATCCTGAGCTTTTTTGCATCAGACAGCCCATACCAGTCCTTTTTGGCCGCTTTGATATCATCAGTACCGTAATTCTCCTCAATATACTGCACATAATAGTCTGCATACTCTTCGTCATGAGTATTGATATACTCCAGGATTGTCCTGGAAGTTTCTGTGCCGTTTATTCCAAAATCAATATCCGCATCTCCAAATTCCAGAATATCTTCATCTATCCCACTTTCCACCTCTGCCTCTTCTATCTGAACCCCAGTCCCGACCTCGTCCTGCGCTTCCTTCTCCTGGATAGCCTGATAAATATTTTCCAAATCTTCAATACAAAGATAATACTGTGTGCCGTTGATTTCGGCGCAGTACATTGGCATCTGGCGGTTTGCCTCGTCAGACTTCGTGAAAAACTGCGATAATGATGCATACTCAAAAATGTTTTCCGTATCTCTTAAAATCTTCTGTTCCAGCGTCGCCGTATTTTCAAACCGCGCCGTCTGCATCAGTTCTTTTTTGCTGTAGAGATAATCGCCAAAATTATTGACATAATAAAGGCCCGCCCCTCCGGCCACCGTTATACACATAAACAGCACAAACAACAATACTGCTCCCAACTTCTTTTTCTGCGTATATCTGCGCACCTTCATGGCAGGCCCTCCGTTTTCTTAAAGTTTCTCCACTTTATAGCCCACGCCCCAAACCACTTTTAAATAAGTAGGGTTCTTGGGGTTAATTTCAATTTTCTCCCTGATATGGCGGATATGGACCGCCACCGTATTATCCACACCGATTGCTTCTTCATTCCAGATATTTTCATATATCTGTTCAATGGAAAATACTTTCCCCGCATTCATTACCAAAAAACGGAGGATATTGTACTCCATCGGTGTCAGCTTCACCAG
Organism: uncultured Lachnotalea sp.; assembly: GCA_948470255.1. GTDB lineage: Bacteria > Bacillota > Clostridia > Lachnospirales > Lachnospiraceae > Lientehia. The sequence goes on along the minus strand of CAOKOS010000071.1, from coordinate 6,603 downwards.
CTCCCCATCCAAAGTCACCTCCTTCGTATCGTCATTGATACAAAGGCCTCCTGTTTTGTGGATTGTTTCACCATTTTCCATGGCCATGGTTCCCAGTTTCGTGTACCGCCTAATGTGGGATTTTACCCTTGCCACCAATTCCAACGGGTTGAAGGGTTTCGTAATATAGTCATCCGCCCCGATATTTAACCCCAAAATCTTGTCCACATCTTCTGATTTTGCCGAAAGGATAATGATGGGGACACTGCTTGTCTCACGGATTTTAAGCGTCGCCCGTATCCCGTCCAGTTTTGGCATCATCACATCTATTAAAAGAAGTTCCACCTTGTTGTCTTTCAGCAGGCGAATGGCCTCCTCTCCGTCATAGGCTTTCAGCACATGATAACCTTCCTGCCTCAGGTAAATATCTATTGCCTCGACGATTTCCCTGTCATCGTCGCATACCAACACCGTAATTTCATCCATTTTCCGTACCCCTCCTGCTTTTTCTTCTCTGTCATATTCCATTCTGTCCCATCCCCGCTTTTATCATAGCAGGTCAATCCGAAAATCCACGTGGGATTTTCTTAATTCTTTCTAAATTATCCTTCTTCTATAGTTATAAAATATCCAAAATATCCTTTACTGATTCTGCCAGATATACTGCGCCGTTTTCCTTCAGTTCCCCAAACCCCCGGAACCCCCAGCCAACGCCAACGGTATCCATACCCGCATTTTTCCCTGTTTTTATATCAGTTCCGGAGTCTCCTACATAGAGCACTTCTTCCGGCTTAAGGCCCATCCTGCCGCAAAGCTCCAAGGCCCCCGCCGGATCCGGCTTCTTGGGTACACCGGCCCGTTCTCCGAAGACTCCCACAAAAGGAATCCTGTGAAACAATTTGTCAATCAGTTTCTCCGTATAATCCGTCCGCTTATTGGAATTAACCGCCATAAAAATCCCTCTGGCCGCCAGCTCGTCCAAAAGGCCGTCAATCCCTTGGTAAGGATGGCTTTTTTTCATATATCTCCTGTCATATGCCTCCACGAAAAACCCCAGCGTTTGCTCAATAACTGCCTCATCTTCCCTGACTGCCTCCGGCACACTGTTTTCCATCAGATTCCTAAAGCCCCTTCCGACCTTCATCCGATACGCCTCTGTGGGCCATGCCGGATATCCCATCCGTTCAAGAGCTTCATTGACGCTGTCTGCCAGATCTTCCAATGTATTAATTAACGTCCCATCCAAATCAAAAATAATTCCTTTGTATCCTTTTTTTCCACTTTTTGTGTCCATGCCTTCTCCTTTAGTCTAAATACACCGGCGGCTCATAATCCTTTCCAAGTAAGGCCCGCTTATTGATCTGAAAATTCAAAAAAGCCCGTTCCGCCTGCTCAATCCACCTATGTTCATCCTGGTCATAAACCAGCAGCATATCCGGTTTCTTCGGATGATGCTTTACTGTATTTGTCTCATACTCCTTTCCGGTAAGGGGATTGATATCCGGCCCCTGTTTCTTTACAGGTTCTTCTTCCTCTTCCGGCTTTTTATCATCCGGTTCTTCCAGATCTGTACGGTTGTCCTCCGGGATTTCCTGTACCGGCTGCCCTTCTGGTTTCTCCTGCCCCTTTTCCTCCGGCCTGTTTCCTGTCCCTGGTTCTTTAACTTCCGTATCTTTTTCAGCCCTGGAACCGGCCTCTTGCTTTTCTTCTGCTTCCTTCGCCATACGGCGTGCCTTGCGTTCTTCCAGGGACATCAAAAAAGGATTCTCCAGCCGCTTCTTTACGGCAGCATCCCAGGAAGCAATTTTTTCTTCCAATGCCGGCTCCGGGGGGTCTTCTTCCTCCTCTTCTTCTAAGGGCCACTCCGGCCATTCTTCCTCCATGGGAGCTTCTTCGTCCGGTTCATTTCCCCACTCTCCGGCAAATTCCCCTGCCTGTTCCCCGCCTGTTTCCTGTATGGTTTCTTTCTCTGGCTCTCTGGGAATCACATAAGGCGCCGACACAGAGGAAATGTCCCCTTTTCGGCTCCCTGAAAGAATATCAAAAGCTTTAAAGCCTTCCATATCCTCTGCCGGCAATTCTTCCTGAAATACTTCTTCTTTCTGTCTCCCCTTTATTTCCTCTTCTTGCCGTTCTTCTTCCTGCTTCTTCCCCGTTTTTTCCTCCGGCTCTCTCGAAATCACATATGGCGCTGAAGCAAAAGATACATCCGCTCCGTTTCCTTCTGAAAAACGTTCAAATCCTCTGATTTCCTCTGTTTTATCTTGTGTCTCTCTTATATTTTCTGATGTTTCCTGCTCTTTTTTATCTTTCAGGCCCTTTCTGCCGGACAACAGTTTCTTTTCCTGCAGATTCTTTTTCTCCGGTAATGCTTTCTTTTCCTGGGCATTTTTCTTCCCAAGGAGCATTTTCTTCTCTGACGACCGTTCCCGTTTCATAATATAAGGAGCAGACACCTGTGAAATCTCACCTCCACCGAAATCAGCCAAATCAAAAAATTCCAAATCATCCAAACTTCCCTGTTCTTCTGACGCATTTTCTTCCGATCCCGGATTTATCTCCACATCGGACAGCCCCTCTGTCTCCGGCTGCCCTTCCACATCTGGTACTGCCTTCGCCTCACGCTCTTCTTCCACATCCGGCTCTTCCTCTGGCTCAGCTTCCCCTTCCTCTTCCGGCTCTTTCTCTGGCTCAGCTTTCCCTTCCTCTTCCGGCTCTTTCTCTGGCTCAGCTTTCCCTTCCTCTTCCGGCTCTTTCTCTGGCTCAGGTTTTCCTTCCTCACCCGGCGCTATCTCCGTTTCCGGCGGCCCTTCCACATCAGCTAATCCTTCCGGCTCCCTCTCCCGGCCTGGCATCAGTTCTGTCTCTTCCAGAGGTTCTATCAAAAGCCCCGCATCAAGGGGCGCTTCTGCATCCGCAGTGCTTCCCACATCAATTAACAGCTCGTTTTCTCCAAACGGCATCGTACTTGTCCAACTTCCACGGGGTACAGTTAAGGTCGGCCACACAGATGGCTTTTGACGCGCCCAGGCCAAAGAATCTGCTTCCGGTTCTTCTGACGCAGTTTCCCCTGGATTCCCCGTTTCCTGGCTTTCCGCTTCCTGGCCTTCCGTTTCCTGTACGCCAGACTGCTCCAACTCTTTTCGGACAGATTCCAAAAGCGCCATCTCTATCTCTTTCAATACATCGGCGTTTACATCTGTACCTTCTGCTGCCGTCTCCTGCCCTGCCGATATCTCATGATCCGCCGGTATCGGCTGTTCTGTAATGGCAGCTTCTAATTCAGCCAGGCCCCGGGTTCCCCTGGCCGGCGTTTCCTGTGCCGATTCTTCCTGCTTTGGCAGCTGCGGTTTTTGCAAAGCCGCCTCATGGTGTACGGCTCTTAACCGTCCCACGGAAGCCTTTCCGGTCTTTCTTCCTCCGCTTTTTTGCAGCCTGGCCTTTTCCGGCTTTTCAGCTATTCCGTCTCCCTCCGCTGAGGCTGCCTCTTCCGGCAGGCTTTGCCTGGACACATTCTGGGCAGCGGGTACGACGGCTTTTGCAGAATCAATCACAGAAATCTGTACAGTACAGCCAAGGGCCTGCGCGACCTCTTTCATATCCTGCTCCTGAAAGTTATCCCTGTTTAACTTCTGGGTAAGGTTCTGACGCGACATGGGTTTTCCCGTCTGGACTTCCACAAGCTCTGCCAACTGGCGGATCGTCATATTCTTTCTTTTTAAAATAATTTTAATCTGTTCCCCAAAGGTCAGTTCCATAATTTGAATCCCCCTCCAGATTCGGATGTCAAAAAACATTGGCCCAGCCCTTTTTGACTCTCGAACCCTTTCTAAAATATAAAAATACCTTCCTCCAAATTTTCTCCAGATATAATACGCCGCCATCGGAAGGCATAATTTGATTGTAAAACATTCCTCGGGGATTGTAAACTTAAATCTTTCTTAAGAAACATGTCAGCCGTTCCTTATAGATACTGTTTTTTACCGTTGATTGACAAGGGCACATGCGCTCCAGCCTGAAGGCTTTGTCCGTGGATGCTCTTGTCAACCGGCGTATCCTCAAAAATTGAACATTGTGATATTTCCTCTTTTCTTTTTCCCCCTGCTGCCGTATAATAGCAGCGGACTTACGACTTAATTATCCAACCGGAGGCTGTTACCATGAATTCTCTACATAAAGACACCCGAAAAGGGCTCCATATAGACCGGGCCATTACATTTATTTCTGAAATATTCCATCCTGTCCTGTCTGTCATTACGGCGGCCGGGATCCTGAAAGCGCTCCTTCTTCTTTTGGCCGCCATGCATCTTTTGGGTGAAAACAGCAACACGTATTATATCCTTTCTTTTGTTTCCAACGCAGGCTTTTATTTTCTCCCTCTGCTGCTGGCCCATTCTGCCGCCAGGCACTGCGGCGGCGACCCTTATCTGGCCGTGTTCCTCACCGCCAGCCTGTTTCATCCAGATTTTGTAAATATTGTGGAAAATGGCGGAAACTTGACTTTTCTCACCCTTCCTGTCGTCATGAAGTCTTACAGTTCCACCGTGATTCCCGCGTTTCTCATTGGCTGGGGTATTTCTGTGCTGGAAAGGTTCTTACGGAAATGGGTTCCTGATATGATCTCTTTCTTTGCCGTCCCCCTTTTGACCACTCTCATCGCGGCTCCTCTGATTCTTTTTGTTCTGGGGCCGGTGGGGCTGCTGGCAGGCGACGCCTTAAGCGAAAGCCTGCTCTTTATCCATGAGAAAATCGGCTGGCCGGCCATTGCCCTTCTGGCAGGTTTGGGACCGCTTCTGATTGTTGCCGGCTTCAATCTCTGTTTCCTGCCCCCAGCCCTGGCATCCATTGAGGCTGTCGGATTTGAAGCGTTCAGCCGCCCCGCCTTTTTAACTGTCAACGTCGCCATCGCCACTGCGTCCCTGGCCGTATCCTTGAAATCCAAAATCCGCGGCACCAAACACCTGGCGCTTCAGACCGCGCTGGTGGCCTATATGGGTGTCACGGAGCCGTCTATTTACGGCGTACTCCTTCCCATGAAACGCCCTTATATCGCCAGCATGATCGGCGCCGCCATCGGAGGCATCGTAGCTGGATCTTCCGGTATCCGCGCCGTTGCCTACGCTTCCCCCAGTATTATTACCCTTCCTATTTTCCTGGGCAGCGCTTTTTCTTACGTACTGCTTTCCGTGGCCGTAACCATCATTGCCACCTTTCTCCTCACCTGGTTCCTGGGGTTTGAAGATAAAGACTGCGCAAAACCTAAACGCCCGGTATAAGCGGCGTCTAAAAAGCCCCCGCCTCCTGGCGCTCCGGCACATATCCCAGCTCCGAAAGCATCTCCATATCCTGTCCGATGGTAATACCTGCCGTGGTCAGCATATCCCCTGAAATAGCGGCATTTGCGCCGGAAAGAAAACACGCCCGGCCTTTGTCTGGAAGAAGTCCCCGCCCTCCCGCCAGACGGATGGAGGCATCCGGGACAAGAAAGCGGAATACAGCTACAATGCGCCGCATATCCTCCAGGCTAAGTCTTTCATTATTTTCATAAGGTGTCCCTGGGATGGGATTTAACAAGTTCACCGGAATGGAACGGATTCCCTGTTCTCTGATTGTAAGCGCCATGTCGATGCGGTCCTCCATCGTCTCCCCCAGCCCCATGATTCCTCCGCTGCACACACTGAGTCCCGCCGCTTTTGCCGCCCGGATAGCCGCCAGTTTATCGTCATAAGAATGGGTGGTACAGACCTGGGGGAAATAATTTCTGGAGCTTTCCAGATTATTATGTACCCGCTCCGCGCCCGCTTCCTTAAGCCTCCGGTACTGATCCTCATTTAACAGGCCGAAGGAAACACACACCGAAATCCCTGTCTCTTCCTTAATGTCACGGATACTTTCGCACATCCTGTCTACCTCCTGGTCGGAAAGCCTCTTTCCTGAAGTCACAATGGAATACCGAAGCACACCCCGTTCGTCATTATAACGCGCCTGGGCGGTAAGTTCCTCCGTCCCCAGAAGCGGATATTCCCCAGCCCCAGTATGATAAAATGCCGACTGGGCGCAGTATTTACAGTCCTCCGAACAGCGCCCGCTCTTTCCATTAATAATCGTACAGATATCAAAACCATTTCCGCAAAATGCTTTTCTGATCTCATCGGCCGCACGGCAAAGCTCCTCCAAAGGCGCCTCTGCCAGCCAAAGAGCCTCCTCTTTTCCGATCAGCTTCCCATTCAGTACTTGTCTTTTTAATTCCTGAAGTTCCATATATTCCTCCTCCGGGCGTCCATACCGCCATTTGGCCGCTTTCCGCTCATATACCTTAAGTTCCATAACAACTATAAAAACTTTACCTCTGATTGTCAACCTCTTGTTGTTCTAAGTTTACCCTTTCCATTCCAGTACCGAAAGCCATTGACCGTTAATGTTTCGTAAAAAACCGAAAGCTTCCCCAGTCGGATCCTAATATGAAAAAAAACCTCGAAAAAAATAAAAAAATACTTGCATTTATAAAAACATTGAGATATAATAATATCCGTGCCTACAGGACAAGTTTCCTAAGGTACAGGCAATGAGCGCTGCTAGCTCAGTTGGTAGAGCACCTGACTCTTAATCAGGGTGTCCAGGGTT
>CAOKOS010000070.1 GCA_948470255.1 uncultured Lachnotalea sp. | reverse complement strand
GCGGCCCTTTCGGGCCACTCACGGCTCTCTCTTCGCCGTTTCTGCGCGGCGGCCCCTTCGGGGCGACGCTCACGGGCTTTCGCCCTATGTCCCCTTTTGCATGGCAATCCTCCCCTGCAAGCAGGTAGTTTGCCATGCAAAAGGGGACGCACGGCTCAATGCTTTCGTGAACATTATACCATCAATGGGGATTCTTTACAAGAATGGGAAGTGGTTGTTTCTGTTTTTGGGGGTCTTCTTTTTTAATAAGGTGTAAAAGATTACCAGAACAAAAATCCTGCAGCGGAGTATTTTCTACTTTATAGGACGCAATTTCCTATAAAGTAAAATAAGGGATTGTTGCAAAATATCAGGATATCTTATATTTTGCAACAATCCCTTATTCCAGTCATCTGTCTTCTTTTATTTCATCATCGAACCAGGAAAGTTCTTTCTCTTCTTCCACACCGGAAGTTTTTACTGCACTCACAATCAGTTTTATCAATTCCCATATCGAACGGAAAGAAAGTGTCTTATTTTGTTCCATCCAGGTAATGCGTCCCTGCCAGCTATTGTGCTGCCTGTGCTGGACACGGACAATAAATGTTCCCAACTCCCCATGTTTTTTCAATAATTCTTTGTCATCCATTCTTTTTACCATCTCCCGTTTTCTTTCTGTTTCCTGGTTATTCTGCCGAAATGTCCGTCCCGTAGTGGTCATGTATGGAAAATTCAAAAAATCAAAAAAATGTTCCAGTTGAAAAAGCGCCTGGTCAATATTCCCGAATTCTGTCGCCTCCTCACTGCAGCCATGGTAAAAGCAGCCCTGGAACCGATGCCCCTCCCATCGGTTTATACAAACCACCACTCCATTTGGACTACCGATGTACCAGTGAGATTTTTCCATAAGTTTCATCCCTTTCCCACTTAATCCAAAGGACAAAAGATATCACTGACCTGATATTTAATTCCAATTCTCTGACGTCCAATTATAAACTGGTCATTAACCCGTTTTTGTACAATCTTACAATTTTCTCTGGTTATATTCACAAGAAGCGCCAGGTACTGCCCTCTTCCGTAACGGCATACACAATCTCCATGACGGACACAACGGCACAATATCTGTTCCAGACGCCCGGCCATCTCTTCCAGCAGCGCCCCCTCCTTCATGGGCCTCCCTCTGCTGTCCGTAATGGTACACAGCATCAGATAAACAGACTGCCCTCCCCGTTCCATCATCCGCCTTACCATCTGGCAAATCCCCTGGAATACCGGATACACGCACAGATATCCTCCTGCTTTCTCCCCGCGTTCTTTCAGGAGTTCTGTCTGAATGGAATCCAAAACAGCGCAGGGATGGCTCATCTGTTCCCCCAGCTTCTCCAAAAGTTCCCGAAGCTTTCCTGACGGCTGCACTCCCTGTTCCCTGGTATAAAGTTCTACCGTGTCATTATACAGCTTCCTGGCCTCTTCAAAATGCCCCATGGCCCCAAGAGCCTCCATGGTAAGAATTTCCCAGTCTGCGAAAGGACTCACTTTCGACGCATGGATTCCAAGGGTGTACAGACGTACAAAGTCCTTCTGTTTTCGCAGAAGTCCGGCCGCCTCTTCCACACAGGAAAAAAACATTCCCTGAAACCGCCTGGCTTCCCGGGAGGCCCATAAAACTGCAATCTGCTGAGGCAGAAACTCCCCGCTGTAACAGTCACAAGCTTCCAATAAGTATTCAAGTTTTTCTTCCGTTTTCTCTGTCCGCCTGGCCAGCTGAAAAAGCTCCTCAAACCTGGCCGAATCTTCCAATACTTCAACCTTGTCTGTCCAATAAAAATTACCCTTCCTCTGTTCAATATAAAGTACATCTGGAAGCCCTGCTTTCTCAAGCTTCTTTTTGGCATTATAGATCACACTGCGCAGGGCATTATATGTATTGTTGATCTCCCTGCCCTCAAACAATACTTCCTCCAGCATCCCCCGGCTGACACCTTCTTTCCGGTAATGGAGCAAAAGCTGCATCAAATAAGCAAACTGGGATTCCCTTGTTTTGGAACTACCTGCAATCTGTACGCCTTCCCACGTCATAGAAAAGCCGCCGAACATCTGTACATATAAAACTTCTTTTTCGCCGCTTTTCTTATTCCCCATTTTCCTACTCCTTTTCTCCTCCTTCAAAAACTCCCGCCAGCAGCCGAAGTAAAACCCCGAATATGGCAAGTACTGCCGCATAAATTTTTCCTACTGTACTGGTCAGCAGAGTCATCGCTTTTCCCAGGAACGGAATATGAAATCCCACCTTGCCAATGAGGCTGTAGTAAGTCACCGGCATCATATCCTCCCCCCGGTTTGCATCCCCTTTTGTGACAAACTCTTTTTCTTCCTGGTGATTCTCCACTACGCGGTGGGTGATAACCGACTCATTTTTCTGGAATACGATGATATCGTTTTTCCGAATGTCTTCTGGTTCCGCCCCTTTCACATAAATGGCGCTTCCCACCGGAATCTCCGGCGCCATACTTCCGCTGACCACCTCATATACCTTATATCCCATCAAACCTGGAACAGTCAAAGGCAAAAAAGCCGCGATTACTATAATTAGAAGAAAAGTACCTGCGAACCGGCAAAAGGCAGGAAAAATTTTCCTGCTCTTTTTACCGGAACCCCCTTCCAGATGCGATGATTCCGCTGTCATGGCTGCCCCGCTTTCTTTTTCTTTTTACGGAATATCAAAAAGTACCATAGCCCCGTTCCTGCCAAAATAAGTCCTGAAACCATAACCACCGGGACTGGAATCCCCAGAAGCTTTGCATTGCTGTCAAAGAAAAACCCTATGCCCAAAGGAACCTTCTCGTCATCCAGGTCTTTAATCTCTTCCGGCCCCTGCCCTAAAGGAGTCTCCTCTTCCTGAATATCCTGAGTTACGCCTCCCGGAGCCTGCCCCTGGCCTTCCTCTCCCCCCGGCGCATCTTCCCCTGCTCCTGCTGCCTCAAGGCCTTCTGCCCCCGATGCCCCCGCCTCTTCCTCTGCGGTAAGCCCCGTTCCTGTGGGATCATAAGTGTAGACAAAATTAAACTCATTTTCTGCCGCGTTTTCAGACAAAGTTTTTGTTAAATTATATGCCTGGGGCCGATATCCTTCAATATACAGATAAGCAACCACCGGTTTATCCCCTACGTTTCCATAATAAGTTTCATTGGGAGCCAGCACGTTTCCTGCTTCATCCAGATAATTGATGGTATAAGCAGCTCTTTTTCCTAAAATTCCATAAGCAACTACATAGTCCTGGTCTTCTGTCACCCGGAAAGAAGTCTCCTGGACTGTATTATTATCCCGTCCGCTCTTTCGGATCCCCTGTACGTAATATTTGCTGCCGTCGTTTAAAATCACTGTATTCCTGTCGAAAGTGACTCTGTCTCCATAATGGAGGCCTTCAATAACGACCATTTTTTCACCGTTTATGGTTCCCTGTTTCCCGGAAAAAAAGCGGATTGTATAGGTATATGGTTCCTTGTCAGAAGCCGCAGCGCCGGAAATCGCCAAAAGGCACATCAGGCACAGGGAAAGGGCCGCGCCAAAAAACCGCTTCCATTTTTTCATCCTATCCTTCCTCCTTTTTTCTTCTTTTATTTTCCTTCCACTGGAAAACACAGAACAGCAAAAGTATCAGTCCGCTTCCCGCCATAATCACCGCAAAAAGGGCCGCCCTGTTCTCATCGCCAGTCTTAATCACCGACCCGGGCTTTTTATTTTCCGGTACATCTTCAGCCCCCCGCAGCTCCACCGCAAAATTCATCTGCAGATCCGCCAGGGTATCCTGATAATCATTTCCCTGCGTCTCCCCGTCCAAGGCAATCTCCAGGTTAATGGCCCCCTTTTGCCCGCCCGCCAGGGTGTCCAGGTAAAAATAATCCTTCAGGGCATTTGTTGCTCCATGAAGCCCTTCACCGGCCTTGCTGTCACTTTCCCCGCCCACAGTTTCACTGTCAAATAATACGGTTTCCACGCCTGCTGCGTCGATGTAAGTCAGACGGTACGTATACGCCCCGCCTCCTGTAGCTGAATTTGCGCTCCGATCCTCCAGAGAGTAAAGTACCTTATTTGTCATGTACCAGTCCGTTGTATCCTTGTGGGCATTTTCCAACGCCAGCGTAATAAAAATATTGTCTCCCGGCTGCAATCCACCCACCACCTCATCCAGGTCGGCGGTCTTAAAATTGCTTTCCATTTCTTCTTCCTGGGTAAAGGCCACGTGCCAATCCTTATCTCCATAAAAGGTTTCCGCATGGACAGGGAGCACACAGCCCAAAAGCAGACCCAGGGTTAAAAATAAACAGGTTCCTTTCTTTCCCATGCCATCCTCCTTAATCCAGGCCCAGTACGCCGCCGTTTACAGTCACATCTTTTCCCCATGCGCTCTTGGCCGCATCCTCTGCATTATGTTCCTGTATAGCATCCACCCTGGCCTCAATCCTGAACTGGACTCCGTTATAATCATAAGAAGTGGTGATGGTGGTATATGCGCCGTTTGTCTCTTTTTTCTGGGTCACTCGGTCAGCTATCTTTCCATCAATGGTAAGAGTGTCCGCAAAAAGAGGCGTCTCCGATACCCCTTCGCCCTCTGCGTACAACAGTTTGTTATAATAAAGAACCGTCCGTTCCGGCGTAGCCGCTTCCTCATCCACAATCCAGTCTGTTCCCAGATTAACTAAATGCAGGTCAATCAAATCCGGGGACAATTCCGTCATTTTATTTCCGTCTTGATCCAGCCAGTATTTATAAATTGTCACACGCACATACTGGTTAATGTTTCCACTGTTGGCCACATTGAGATTTTCCCTGTAAGATTTTCCAGGCTTCAGCGGCTCTCCGTCCTCCAACATGTGAGAAAGAAGGACGCCTGTATTCTCATTCCAGGTTCCGTTTGCGGCGCTGTTGTAGTCTCTCCAGGAGACTGCCTCCCCGTTCTCAATCAGCGAAACACCGATGTCATACATCTGGACACGGGAAGCATAAGTTTCAGAATAATAAGTGAGCGCCGCCCTTGTGCCCTCCACTGAGCCAAAGACCAGCATGGCCACAGCCGTCACAAACAGTACAACTGTCAGGGCAGGCGGTAAAAGCTTTCTCTGCCTTTTCTCTTTCACTCTCCCTTACCCCCTTCCACTTTACCAGAATCCACCACAGACTTCCAGTCCGCATATGGATTTCCTTCTGCGTCGTAGCGGACAGGTGTACTTTCATAGATCACAGCCACATGAAAACTATCCCCGTCTTTTTCTCCCCTGGGGACATCCATACCGTCGGCGCTGCTGATCTTAATCAGCAGTTCACCTGTGGATTCGCCGGCTTTCACCATATCGCCGTAATAATAATAACCATCCTCCCCCAACGTCCATCTTCCGGTATCGTCCAGATACTGCAGTTTGTACATTGTTCCGCTGAAGGCTCTGGCACGGATATAGACAGGCTGTGATTCTGCATCATTGGAAATGGATACATGTTTTACCCACTCTTCATAATCTTCCCTGATTTCTGTCCTGTCGCCAAGCTGAATTGTATATCCTCCTTCTGCTTTTGCATAGGTCGTAAAATATGCCCAGGCCCTTCCAACGCCTGCAGTCAGGATAACTGCCAGGATAAGAACAGCGAGGAAATAATTTTTCTTTTTCATATTTCATCCCCCTATTCCGTAATCGGCGTCCAATCCCATGCTCCCGACGTCTCATTATACTGAAACTGGTTGATGATTCCATGGCCGCCCTTTTGCTCATCATTATAATGGTTTATAAATTCAACTGTGGAAATTTGATCTGCAGCAATGGTCCGCATTTGGGTTTCTTCCGTCTGGGGGCCCAGGCTGTAAACGGCCCCTTTGTAAACTTCTGTCACGGTCACCGCCGCGCCTGCCGGAATCTTATTTTCCAAAAGGGTTTTCTTCTGTCCGGCTTCTGTGAAAATTATGCTTTCCACATCACTGTAAACAGTTTCCCCGTCCAGAACCGCCTCGATTTGGAATACAAATATGGCCGGTTCATCCGTCTCATAGCTTTGTAATGTTTTCACGATTTCCAAAGATCCATACCTTCTGTCCCGCTCTGCTTTCAAAGTCATCTGCAGATCATAATTCCAGGAACCTCCGTTGAAAATTGTATTTGCCGCTCCACTGCCTTCCACACTTCCTGCAGGCAGCGAAACAAACTGTGGTTCAAAAGTATAAGCATACAGGGGAGAATGAGCCGTTGTCACAAGCTTATCCCCATCCTCTGTTTCTATGGTATTTGTATAATCCTCCAGATCGCTTCCTCTGGCAACCAGCAGGTACAGGCCGCTGTCCACTGTGATTTCCTCTCCCGGTTTCTTCGGGGTATAAGGGCCAGATCTATCTGCCTCATTTTCATCCGTTTCTTCCCGATCTGTGGTTTTTACATATGGCTCTATCCCGGCGCCCGGTTCCAGCGTAATCCGGGCCGCTTCCTGGGCCAGTTCCCGCCAGTCTTTATCTGCCTGGTTTTCTATGGCTTCCAAAGCTCCCTTTCCTTTATAAGGCTCCGTGAGTTCATAAACATAACCATTTCCTCCCTGCACTTCCACAGTATCTGCCACCTTATACAAATCCAGTACCACCTGTGCCTTTTCCAAATCCTCCTGAAACTGCGTATCGCCGGCCTGAACAGTCATGGAGCATGGCTTCTTCAGGTAGTCTTTATCTTCTGCGGCGCCGCCAATGACAGGTTTTACCAGACACAAACCGGCCGCCAGCAAAAACGCCATGGCCGAATATATTCCCTTCCGTTTCATGAAACGTCCCTCCTTTATTTATCATGACATATCACTTTCTTTTACATTTTTATTTTCCTTATTTTTTCCTGTCCTTTTTAGATCTCCGCTTTCTTTTCTTTCTCCCTGCTCTTTCCTCCTGATGGCTTCCAGTATTTCCTCTGCGCCCTTTTTAGGATGTTTCATTTTCTGATAGAAAAACACCGTAAAAAACATCAGGATCGCCAAAGGGACCGCAACCGCCAAAACCACCCTATAAAGGGGGTATTTTACTGCCTCCGCCTTGATTTCCTGTTCTTCAGGAAGATTCTGGATACGTCTTCCCCGCACTAAAAGCCTGTGGCTGTTAACCCCGTAAGGGGTACAGGTAATCAAAGTACAATAATCTTCCCCATCTATGACCCCAAGCCCGTTCTGCTCTTCCGGCAAAACCACCCGGATTTCATCCACCTGATATGTGGATGTCTGATCCAGTACCGTCAGGGTAAAAATATCTCCCGTTTCCAGCCTATCCAGATCACTGAACAGCTTCGCTGACGGAAGCCCCCTGTGCCCGGAAATCAAACAGTGGCTGCTTTCTCCCCCAACTGGAAGGCTGCTCCCGGGGATATGTCCAATGGCTGTTTGAAGGATATCCGCTTCTGCCCCATGGCGGACAGGCAGATTCACCCCTATGGACGGAATCTGTATGTACCCCATGACACCTGTACCGGAAATATCTAAAAGGGCATTGTATGCCTCTTCCTCCTGTTGGCTTAAGATAAACCCGGAATTTTTCTTTGCCAGCTTCTCATTGTAGGCATAGGCCTCTTCCAGCAGCTTTTCACACTCTTTTTCTGTCATCCCTTCCACAGTTTCCACATAGGAAGCAATCACACGAGTTTGATGAAACGTATTCCACCAGTCACTGACAGTAGGATACAGGATTAAGCACAGTCCCGCAAATATCATCACAATTAAAACGATTTTCACCGCACGTTTTTCCAAAATTTTTTTCATCCTGCGGGCCTCTCCTTACTGCTGTATCATCCGCTTTCCTTTTATTTCTCCGTCCCCGCCCCGGAAGGGGGGTGGGGCAGGGACGGGATACTACACCATTTCATACTACCTGATATTTCCTGTTTTACCTGCGTTTCATGAGGCGCCTTCTGACAATCAGCAAAATCCCGGCAACTACGATGAGGCTGCCGCCAGCCACATAAAAAATAGTTGTCCCAATGCCTCCTGATTCAGGCAGTTTGTAAGAATAGAGGGCATCAATAACGGGGACTTCTGAATACGCCACATCCTGCACATACTCATCTGCCGTATCTGCCGACAGTGTAACCGGCTTCAGATCTTCTCTGGAGACGGCAATGAAACCTGCCGGCGCCTGGACTTCTTCAAACTGATACGTTCCTTTTGGCAGCTTTTTCACCACGATTTTTCCGTTAATCCCTGTCGCAAGTTCTGTCACTGGCACAGCCTTTTGTCCGCTGTCATCCCCTGCATCACTGTCGTCTGTCGTGGCTGTGTCCATATTCTCTGAAGCTCTTCCTTCATAAACGTAGCTGCCGTCTCCGTCCTGCCTGAATGTCAGCAGGGTTCCTTCCTGCGTTTCCCCATCCATACTATAGAGTTTAAATACCGCTCCTTCCAAATAAGATGGGGTATCCGGGTCTGCCATATTGCCGTTTTCGTCGCCCATCACCTTTGTCAAGGTCAGATTATAAGTCAGGTCATCCACGTGGATATTGGTAATGGTATAGATTTTCCAATTCCCTGTGCCCTGGTTCCAGTTCCCTTCTGACAAAAACTGCTCAAAACGGAGTTGGCTGCCGTCCTCGAAGGTGATACCTGTCTCCACCAATTCATATTCATACTCTGTTGTCTTACCGCTGCTGTCTGTGGTTTTGGAAAGAAGTTTCTCCCACTCCTTTTGCCACTGGTTCCCTTCATTCAGGGACACTGTCGCGTATACTTTGTCGGTATCCGTTCCCTTGACCTTCTGATGCAGTTCCACGGTAACACCTGCCACCTTATCCTTGGCAGCCTGGGTGGCTTCTCCTTTACCCCATTCTTTCTTTACCTGGATACTGACCTGTTCCACTTCCCTGTTGGTAAAGGATGCTTTCACATTATCCCTGTCAGCTTCGTCCGCTTCAGGCAGTGTATACTCCATATCCCCCGATGTCCCGGAAGCTTTGATAGTTGTACTGGGTCCCCAGTCTTTTTCACCACTGTTCCTGCTGCTTACCATTACTTCTTCCACGTTATAATGGATCCACGAGTATTTTATGGCTCCCGATGCGGAAGGGGCCGCCCCATTTGTGGTGGTTCCCTTCACTGTTACAGTCAACAGATATTCCCTGGAAGACCACTGTATTTTGCTGTCAGACACACCATCCGATACTTCGCGGATCAGGTAGGTCTGTGTCGTATTCCCAGTGGGGTTGGTCCCAAAAATGGAAATCTGTTCAAAACAGATTTCTCCGTCGGCATTATTTTTCACAAGATTTCCAATCTGATCCCCAGTCTCGTCTTTGGCTTTATCATAAGCATAGATACCAAATGAAAACTGCTGGTCGTCCAGCGCTACCTGGTTCCCATCGGAATCCAGAAGCTGCTTTGTCGCCTTAAGCTGCAGAATGTCTCCGAAGGTGTTCTGTTTACTGTCTCCCAAAAGCAGTATCCCGTTGCACTGTACGCCTCCTCCATGGGTGGTGGAATAATTTCCTGTGATAAAGACCATGGCGCTGTCCAGGGCCTTATTCCTGGAAATCTCACTGGGATCCGCCGTCAGCCCCATACGGTTGCTGGAAGAACATACATCCCCCTGTTCCCGTTTAAATTTGACTTCTCTGCTATTTTTGGAACCTTTTTCCTGCCCGCTTATATCGGTCAGGTCATTGGCGCTTCCAATCCAGTTGGAATAACCGCCTCCCAGCATCAAATTGCTCACAGTACTGTACTGTTCGCAGTAAAAGTCGTTATATCCTTTGACCTTTGACTGGTCTGATTTTTCCACCGCCTTTTGAAATACAGCATCGTCCACAGCAAATTCCCTGTCTTGGGTCATTGTATCCTTATACCAGGGGTTTTCCGCCGTTTTTTCTCCCTTTGCCGTATTATCATAAATTGCAGTTCCCAAATCCAGGGTCAGTGGGGTTACGCTGTTTACCACCTGGGCATTGGAACAGCCTCCCACTCCGCCTCCATATCCTTCTGCAGTATTGCTTGTAATCAGGGCTCCCTGGATGGTCAAATGCGCACTCTCCACACAGAAGATTCCGCCACCGCCCCAGTCATGTATTGTCTTCGTCTTGTTGTTTGTAATATAGACTTTAGTTCCGCCGGACTGGACAAATGCAGTCCCCTTGCCGCCCACGACTACGATTCCTCCGCCTTCATGGTATTCCGCCAGATTGCGGCTTACGTGGCCTCCGGTGATATTAAGTGTGGAACCTGCTTCCGTTGTCTGGATGCCTCCTCCTCCGGATGCTGTGTTTCCATTGATTTGCCCTCCACTCATATTGAGCACACAGCCTGAACCCACTAAAATCCCGCCGCCACCGTCATACAGGGCGTATTCCTTCATTCTGTCTCCCGTCTTTCCGGGCGTCGTCAGGCTGTTCGCATTCTGCATCTCATCCTTATTGTTGCAAATTATGCCGTCCCCTGACAAATTGACTGTGACGCCTTGATCTACATAGATGCCGCCGCCTTTTCCATATACACTGGACTGGTTCCCAGTGACCATACCACCGGTAATGTTGAGCCTCCCCCCCTTTACCATGGCGATGGCGCCGCCGTTCCCCATATCTGCCCTTCCTGCCGTCCCGTCTGTCCGGTTATTGGCGATCACGGTACCTCCCAGATTAATTTCTGCCCCGCAGTCGTCATAAACGGCCCCGCCTCCCAGGTCTTCTTTCTTCCAGTTGGCCATACTTTTACAGTTACAGATATAACCGCCGTTAAAATTCAGTTTATTTGTATCATAGTAGGCTGAAGAAACCGCCCTGCCAAATTGCTGGCCGTCAAGGGTCCCTTCTGACAAAGTAAAGATCCCTCCTGCAACATAAATAAGTGAATTGGCCGATTGCTGGCTCCGTATAATCCTTCCGCCTCCAGTGACCGTATGTGTATATACGCTCTCCGAGGTCCCCTTACCATTTTCTGCCGAATAGATTTCATGATAAGTCCAGCTGCCATCCGCGTTGTGCTGCCCAAACCCTTTCCATCCGTATTGTCCATCCAAACTGTCCCCATTGGACGGACGAATATCCTCCGCCGGCTGGCTGTCTATGATCTCCAGCTCTGAGCCGCCCATCAGCTGAACCAGCGTTTTATCTGAATAGACTTTGATTTTATGGCCGTTT
>CAOKOS010000069.1 GCA_948470255.1 uncultured Lachnotalea sp. | reverse complement strand
GCGTGGCCGGATTCTTTGTTATTTTATAGGAAACCACGTCCTATAAAATAAAAACGCTCCGCGCGGATCGCACTGCGGCGGAGAGGGATTATATCGCTGAAGCGACCCGCCGCAGGCGGAGAATCCTGCGTGGCCGGATTCTTTGTTCTCTTATAGAAAACTTGTCCCGATCCCATAAAACCCCTCTGGGGGTTCAAGAAAAAGGAGTGAATGGTGAAGGTATGAAAAAGAATGAAATTTTTGAAGGGACTGTAGAGCGGCTGGATTTTCCGAACAAAGGGATTTTGAATATGGAGGGGGAGAGTGTCACCGTAAAACATGTACTTCCAGGGCAGAAAATCCGGGCGGCAGCAGGAAAACGGAGAAAAGGAAAATGGGAGGGGCGTCTTTTGGCGGTGCTGGAACCATCTCCCGTGGAAACGGAAAAGGATTACTGCCGTCATTTTGGGATTTGCGGCGGCTGCAGCTTTCAGTCGGTTTCTTATGAAGAGCAGTTGAAGCTGAAAGAGGGTATGGTAAAAAGGCTGGTTGGCGCGTTCTGTCCTGACGGGATTTTTGAGGGGATCAAAGGAAGTCCTCTTCATTTTGGATACAGAAATAAAATGGAATATTCTTTCGGAGATGCAGTGAAGGACGGGCCCCTTATGCTGGGTATGCATAAACGGGGGAGTTTCCACGATATCGTGACTGTAGAAGACTGCCGGATTGCAGACGGGGATTTTCAGAAAATCCTTTTGGGAACTTTGAAACTTTGTAGAAAAGAAGGACTTTCTTTTTACCAGAAAATGAAACATACAGGCTATCTGCGCCACCTACTTATCCGCAAGGCATGGAAAACGGGAGAACTTCTGGTGGCGCTGGTGACAAGCGGGCAGACGCAAGGAGTGGATCATGAAGAAACTTTTTTAACTGGTTTCGCCAATATGGTGAAAGCGCTTCCGCTGGAAGGCAGGCTGGCGGGAATTCTTCATATGAGGAACGACGGTGAGGCAGATATGGTGAGAAGTGATAAAACGACAGTACTGTATGGCCACGAGCATTTCTATGAGGAGCTTTTGGGACTTCGTTTTAAAATCACGCCTTTTTCTTTTTTTCAGACCAACACTTCCGGGGCTGAGGTTTTGTACCGTACTGTCAGAGATTATATCGGGGAGGCGGGAGACAGCCTGGTCTATGATTTATACAGCGGGACAGGCACCATTGCCCAGGTAGTGGCTCCCGTGGCCAAAAAGGTCATTGGTGTAGAAATTATAGAGGAAGCTGTCGCCGCCGCCAGGGAAAACGCAGTGTTCAACGGGCTTTCCAACTGTCAGTTTCTGGCGGGGGATGTACTGAAAACGTTGGATACCATTGAAGAGAAACCGGATATGATTATTCTGGATCCCCCCCGGGACGGAATCCATCCCAAGGCCCTTCCGAAGATTTTGGCTTATGGTGTTGAACGGATTATTTACATCAGCTGTAAACCGACCTCCCTGGCAAGGGATTTGAAAGTGTTTGCGGACGCGGGATATCAGGCAGAACGGGCATGTGCTGTGGACATGTTTCCGGGGACGGCAAATGTGGAGACGGTGGTGCTTCTTTCTCAGTAAAATCAAGGGCTTCCGGGCTGTTTGCAAGGTGGAAAACCGTGATTTGTCAACCATTTGACTACCTTTTTTGAGATGTTGTCAATTCCCGACGGCAGTCTCAAAGATTTCCACACTTTTTTCGGCCATTTTTTCGGTGGCATGGGTGTATATCTGTAATGTGGTGCTCGTGGAAGCGGAAAATACTATATGGTATGATATTGCCAGTGGATACAGTTTTTGCCGTAGCCTTTTCTATTGAAAAGGCTATTTTCACTTTATAGGAAATTGCGTCCTATTATGAAGCAATACCAATAGTGATCTCCTGACCGTATAGGAGCGTGTGCGTAAACTTGATAATGCAATCCTAGAACCATTAGTAAAAAACGGATATGTGGCAAGACTCGGCGAGTCTATATTTGAGCACAGTAATGATGACGAGATAATCCTTTGCTTGAATTATGACGGCCTCTATGGAATCAATAATATAAACAGTTTCTTGCAAAACAGTAATCAGAATAAGGCTGTTATGTGGGGAATAAATACATATAAAGTGGACGATCCAATCCTGTTTAACGAGTCAAACATTTTTTCTCCTCTGATCTACAACAACTCGAAAGGAAGAATTGTTGGAATTTATCCAGAATAGCAGCGAATCACGCATGATATCTTTTATACAGCAATCACCCGTGCAAAGAATAAGCTGAAAATATATTGGAGTCCGGAAACCGGTCAGTCTGTTCTTAGGCGTTTTGTCATGGGCTTGAATACGGGTGTCGCAGGGAATGGTAATCAAAAGGTATCTGCAGTTCATTATGTATTACCCGGCTGCATAGATTTTCTCTTACGTATCCCAGCAGCTCAATGGCATATTTGTAAGCTGCTGAGAGTAGGGAGATAATGCTGGTAACATAGCAGCACAAAGCATAATTACAAAAGTGAATAATTCACTGTATGTAACCATTGCCATCAGTGCGGCATAGAAAGATGGAATAAAAATATCCCTGGTTATCAGTATCGTATTTATGGGAAGCAGCATATAAATGAGGAAAAATGGTATAGAATGATTTATTGTGAAGGTTGATTTACTCATGCTGTCGTGCTATACTCTATTTCAGAATAAATCAGCATTAACAGGATGACAATGGAGTTTTTTTGTGGGAAACAAAAGTGACATTCTGTCAGGCGGAGGTTATGGAAAATTTAATTTTTTGTTGTAGGGGGAACTTTATATTAATTTTCTTGTGAATCAAAAGCTTGCAACGCGTATCAGCATTATTACTACGGCTATCACTTTAGTAGGGATGCTGCTTTTATGGTTTATTGTGTCAAACAACGTGGTTTCCATAGTCAAGAGTGATATTACCAATCAGATGACGGATGCAGTAGAATCCAGAGCGGAGATTATCAACGATTATGTGACTTCTGCGGAAGAATATATGGAGGCATTTGCCCTCGGAAGTGAGGTGCGGAATCTTCTTATGAATCCGGATGACCCCGAACTGCTGGAGGAAGTTCAGAAATATACAGAAGACTTTGCCGGCGTCAAGGGTATTTTTGAGGGACTGTATATTGCTACCCCGGATACCTATGTCCTGACTCATACTTCACAGGACGCAATCGGGATAACCACCCGGACAGGAGAATCCCTGGAACTATTCCGTGATACTATTTTGTCCAGTCAGCAGCTGACCAACTTGGGGATCATGAAGTCCCCGGGAACAGGAAGCATGATTCTTTCTATGTACTATCCGATTTTTGAAGGCCAGGAATGTATCGGCTATGTGGGAGCCGGCGTCTACGCCAGCCATTTAATGGATGTTTTGCTGGGCCTGGAGATGAAAGGGCTGCCCAGTGGCGAATATGTGTTTTTGAATGTCGAGACAGGTGTGTACCTTTATCATCAGGATGAAGAGCTGTTAAACACGGCGACGACAGACAACGGATATCAGGAAATTATCAGCCGGATTAAGGCTGATGGCAATACAGAGGCCAGTACATATTCCTATCGGGATGAAAATGGCGTGAAACAGTTAGTTGTTTATAAGTATCTGAAAGACCGGGGCTGGGTCTTTATGGTCCGGGACAGTGCGGCGGAAGTCTATGGAGCGGTCATTATGGTTCGCATCATAGTTGGCGCATTATGTGCTGCTGTGGCGGCGGCTATTATACTTGTTACACTTTTTATTCTGCATCGCCAGGGGAGGGAGCTTATGGCTGTGGAAAGCACCATAAGGCATCTGGGGAATCTGGATCTTTCCGTTGACCGGGAATTGGAACCATTTTATGGAAGAAAAGATGAAATCGGCCTGATTGCGCAGACAATACATGATGTCTGCCTTTGCCTGCGGAAAACTATTGATGATATTGGACGAATCTTAGGTGAAATGGCAGACGGCAATATTGCGGTGGATGTGGTAAAGAATGAGGGATATTATATCGGTGATTTTAAAGTCCTGTCTGAAAGCCTGAAAACAATCCGTATGAAATTGATGAGTGTAATGCGCGATATTTCTGGTGTTGCAAATCAAGTCAATTCCGGTGCATATCAGGTATCTGCCGGGGTTCAGACGCTTTCCCAGGGAAGCATGGAACAGTCGTTGTCTGTAGATGGGCTTGTATCCCATGTGACAAAGCTGACTTCACAAATAAAAGACAGCGCTGTGCGCTGTGGAGATGCCAGTGAACTGGTGGACAAAGCCAATGGTTATGCTTCTGAAGCCGATACAAAGATGACACAGCTGATTACTGCTACGGAGAATATAGACCAGTCTTCCGCGAAAATCGGCAGTATCATTAAGACGATTGAGGATATCGCTTTTCAGACCAATATCCTGGCGTTGAATGCAGCCGTGGAGGCAGCCCGCGCCGGCAGCGCCGGAAAGGGATTTTCGGTTGTGGCTGATGAGGTTCGGAACCTGGCGGCCAAGTCCGCGGAGGCTGCTCAAAATACAGGTACGCTGATCGGCCATTCCCTTCAGGATGTAAAAACGGGGACAGAGTCCACAAACCAGGCTATTTCGGCAATGCAGGTCATCAATGAATGTATCCAGTCAATAAAAAAATTAATGGATAGTATCGCTGCAGCCAGTGTCCAGCAGTCAGAGATGATTGCTTCTGTGGAGGAGGGCATCAGAGAAATTTCCAAGGTAGTACAGGCAAATTCTGCTGCTGCGGAAGAGAGCGCTGAGGTTTCCAAAGAATTATCCAATCAGGCTGATGTCCTGAACAGCTTGATCGGGCAGTTTCGTATTAAGTAAGCGCTGGAATAGGCCGAAGGAGGAGCAGGCAGTGAACGGCAAAATTTATGAATATGAATCTTTAATTTATAAAGCCGGAGAAACGGGAGGGGCTTATGTAGTCTTTCCGTACGATATCAGGGCAGAGTTCGGCCGGGGGCGCGTGAAAGTGTACGCTACATTTGATGGGGAGCCATACGATGGCAGCGTTGTGAATATGGGGATCCGAAACGGGGACGGCAGTATCTGTTATGTTATCGGAATCCTGAAAGATATCCGCCTTAAAATAGGAAAGGAACCGGGAGATAAGGTGTCGGTGACTGTCAGGGAACGGGAGTAAGACGGTGTATGTAAGCCAACTGGAGAGGCGGCAGGGGTTATATATGTAATTTACAGGTTTTTCTATGATTAAAGCAGGATCCCGGCTGCCGTAAACTATAAACAATTCGGATGTTTATAATTTACGGCAGCCGGGATCCTGCGATTTATCTAAAATCAGATTTCTGACTGTTCTAATATACTTGCCGGATTTACTTTTTTTAATTCGTCGGCAAAGTATTCTGCAAAAATTCCAATGACTTCTTTAGGGGAAGGCGCTTTATTATTCCAGAAAGGGCTATTGGTCATTTCTGCTAAGAGGGCATCTCCTCCATTCCGCATCATGACATCCCGGATGGTTCTGATATTTTTCTCCACATTTGCCACTTCCGCGTGGCATAATTCAGCGACAGGAACGTATATTTCTTTACAGATATTTTGCAGACGGTGAGGGTTTTGGGAAGCAAGGGTTACAGCCAGAACAAAATGCCGGTATCCGCAATAGTGGCAGAAAACACCGACGGACTGAAGGGCGGAATGTATGGTTTGTTTCATGAATCTCTCCTCCTTTGTACGTATCTTTAGTTCGTAAATCCTCTTAAAAGATAGAACATAATGGAGAAAAAGTCCATAGAAAAGAGGAAAATCGACCAAGAGGTTGCTGTTTTTATGGCAAGAATTTTGCCGGTTATAGGGCAAAAGTAACAAGAGGGCTGTGAAAGATGTATATGCTTTTGGTATCAAAATATTTTGCTTGCAAAACAAACAAAGCTGCGCTATAATTCCAACAGAATATTTCGGAAATGAGGGCAGGATTTGTCCGGGAGGGATTATGGGCCAGCTGATCATAAAAGCGGAAAAGACAGAAGAGATGGAGGTTTATCGGGTTTCAGCCGGAAAAAAGCGGAGCCTTGCGGGGAAAAAGATGTTTTCCTCTGTTATTCTCTATTTTTTGTTTCACGGCTTAAATGTGCTGTACCGAAAGGATGAAAGAGTGCGCTCAGAGATCGACGAGTGGGAGAATGGTTTTGCCTGGGGCATTGGTATGGGTGAAAAGGCTCCGGCCCTTTATATGAGAAAAACAGAAAAGGGATTTGAACGGATTTCTGCAAAAAATGTACATCCTGAAAATATGGATTTGATGATTCAGTTTAAAAGTGTGGATGCCGCTTTTCAGGTTATGTCCGGCCAGGTGGGGGTGGCTGGCTCTTATGCGCGCCATGGATTTGTACTGAAAGGGGATATTGCCAGGGCCATGTCAGTGGTTCGATGTATGGACTTGACGGAGGCGTATTTGTTTCCCAAAGTGATTTCAAGAAGAATTTTAAAAGAGGTTCCTGAAAAAAATATGGGGCTTTTTCATACTTATGTGGCAGTAATGGGCCATATGATAATACATTGAAAGGATGATACCGATATGCTGCCAGTTTATTATGAATTTCAGCACAGTACAAAGCTGCTTTCAGGAAAGTCTGCCTTGGAAAATATACCGGCGGAGCTTCATATGTTGGGCGCGGTGCGGCCGATGGTGCTTTCGGACAGGGTACTTCATGAAATAGGTTCCCTTTCTATAGTCTGTGATGCAGTTCAGGAGGACGGGATTTTCATTGGGGCAGTTTATCATGAGATACCGGCAGATTCTTCATCGTCCGTTGTCAATGAAATCGCGGAGATCTACAGAAAGTCCGGTTGTGACAGTCTGGTAGCTGTGGGCGGGGGTTCTGTTTTGGACACGGCTAAAGGTGTGCGTATGCTTTTATCTCAGAAGGTAAACGACATTATGGAGCTTTTGGGATGTGAGATTTTGACGCGTGGGCGCCATATCCCTTTTGTTGCGGTTCCCACCACTTCAGGAACCGGGTCGGAATCGACTTTGGTGGCAGTGATCCGAAACGCATCAAACGGGATGAAAATGGAGTTTATTTCCTATTACCTGCAGCCGGATGTGACAGTTCTGGATACCAGGATGACTCTGACTCTTCCGCCCAGGATAACGGCGGCCACAGGGATGGACACCCTTTGCCATGCCATTGAGGCGTGCACCTGCCTTCAGAAAAATCCGCTGAGCCATGCTTATGGGACGGCGGCTATCCGTATGGTAGCCGATTATCTGGAGAGAGCGGTGGAAAATGGAAAGGATAAGGAAGCGCGGCTGGGGATGGCCAATGCCTCAACCATGGCAGGCGCGGCTTTTTCCAATTCTATGGTGGGGATAGTCCATGGGATAGGTCATGCACTGGGGGGCGTCTGCCATGTGCCTCATGCCGACGCCATGACGATTCTCCTGCCTTTTTGCATGGAGTATAATATGGATCATCTTTCTGGGGAATATGGAGAACTGCTCCTTTTTTTGAGCAGCCCTGAGGAATATGCGGCTACGCCGAAAGAGGAACGGGGGTTTGCCATGGTAAAAAAGGTGAGGGAGTTGGGGCTGCGCCTTGGCGGCCGCTGCGGCCTTCCACTTACACTTAAGGACGCAAAGGTGGAGCGGGAAAGCTTTGAAGCAGTGGCAAAGGCGGCTCTTTCCGATGGAGCTATGATTGTTAATCCTAAAAAAGCAGACAAAGAAGATGTGATTTCTATTCTGGAAAAGGCTTATGAATAAAAAGGAATGTTGCAAAGTATAAGAATATCTTATATCTTGCAACGTTTTTTATTTTAAAATACACTATATATACGAACATGTTCATACCGCCCATTGACAAAAGCATACGTGCCCTTGTCAATGGGCGGTAACACAGATAAACGGACAGTCATGGCGAAAGGTCCGAAGGGTGGTGGAGTATGGAACGATTGGAAGAAATACGGCTGGTTAAAATGGCGAAGCAGGGAGATGTGGAGGCATATGGGCGTCTGTATGAAGAAGTATATCTGGATTTGTACAGATTTGCGTTATTTACCTTAAAAAATCCTCAGGATGCAGAAGATGTGGTGGCGGATACGGTGACAGATTCTTTTGTGGGGATCGGGAAACTTAAAGTGGCGGAAGCCTTTAGAAGCTGGATTTTTAAAATTTTGACCAATAAATGTAGAAGAATGTTGAAACAGTATGCAGAACGGCCGGTGATAAAGGAATATGCAGAGGCTGCCTCTGGAGAAAGTGGCCAGGAAGGCGCTCTGTTTTTTGATGGGGAGGAAAATATAGACAGGGAAGACCTTTTGGATCTTCACAGAGCATTTGGGAAACTGGAAGAAGAAGACCGTGTGATTATCGGCTTATCTTTTTTTGGAGGCTACACCAGCCAGGAAATCGCGTGGATGCTGCGAAAAAAGCCGGGAACAGTGCGTTCCAGGCAGAGCAGGGCGCTGGTCAAAATGAGAGAACTGCTTACCGGAGCTTATGGCCTGTAGGCCGCAGATAGGAGATGAGTCATAATGAAAGAAAAATGGGAAATGGATCCTATGGATCAGAAATGGATAGAAGAAGCAAAAAAAACAGCCGGGCTTGCGGAACCTCCAGAGAGTCTTTCGCCAAAAGCGGTGGTGGAGCGGCTGAAACGGGAAGGAAAAAAACCGGAGAAGAAAACGGCGCTTTACAGGCGCCTTGGGCAAGTGGCAGCTGTCTTATTTGTTTTTCTGCTGTTGGGAGGAGGAAGCCTTTGGATTTTCCGGCAGATAGGCGGCGGGGAAAACCGGGCCGG
Organism: uncultured Lachnotalea sp.; assembly: GCA_948470255.1. GTDB lineage: Bacteria > Bacillota > Clostridia > Lachnospirales > Lachnospiraceae > Lientehia. Next base: position 2,696 of record CAOKOS010000069.1, on the reverse strand, counting down.
ACAGCCGGAGCAGACGGAAAAGCAGATGACAGATCAGGCAAGGGCTGCTGATTTTGCGGAGGGGCAGGCCATGGAGGGAGGATACAGGGCGGCTTCTTCTTATGAAGAACTGTATGCGTATTTGAAAGAACAGGAAAAAGCATATATCTACGAATATGCAGACGGGGCCATGCCGGAGGCGGAAGCAGGAGCAGAAAAGAGCGGCGCCGCGGGAGAGATAGAATATTCAGCCAAAGCAGAAGAGACGGAGATAGGAGGAGGGGACGGAGACGAGTCTTCAGAATATTCTCAAACCAATGTCCAGGTGAAAGGTGTGGATGAAGCGGACGTCATAAAGACGGATGGAAAATATCTGTATGTGGTTTATACAGGAGACAAGTATGTGGGCCAGGTCCATATCATTGAAGTGGACGGCGGGCTCATGCGGGAAGTATCTAAGACAGAGCCGATTACAGAGGGGGTTTACAGGGATTATGACTCGGTTTTGGAACTTTATGTGGACGGAGACACCATGACAGTCCTTATGGACTGTATTGATGACGACACGGCAGAAGGTTATACAGTAACGGCAGTTTATGATATTTCCGATAGGGAGGCGCCAAAACTTACCGGGGCTTTGAGCCAGGACGGCAGTTACCGCTCCAGCAGGAAGAATGGGAAGTATGTATATGTGTTTACCAATAAAGGGGCATCTGCACAGGAGGGAGAGAAGCGCGGTTACGTACCTTATACAGACGGGAAACCGGTACATTACGATGACATTTATTATTCTCCGGATGTGGATACGGAACAGATGGTGGTTATGACTGCGGTGGATACGGAAAATCCAGGCGGGTTTACAGATACAAAAACGCTGTATTGCGGCTGGGATACGATGTATGTCAGTGAGAAAGCCATTTATGCGGCGGCAACCATATATGAAGGCGATAAAAGCCAGACAGAACTTTTCAAGGTTTCTTATGGAAATGGAAAACTTGAGGCAGAGGGAAGCGGACGTTTTTTGGGATGGCTGAATAACCAGTTTTCCATGGATGAATATAATGGGTATCTGCGCCTTGTGGCTACTGTAGATAATCACAGGGGCGGGGGACAGGTGAATTCCCTGTATGTGATGGATGAAGAACTGGAAATTGTGGGAAGTATCCATAACCTGGCTCCCAATGAGCGCATTTATTCGGCCAGATTTATGGGGGAGACGGGATATTTTGTCACTTTCAGGGAGACGGATCCGCTGTTCAGCGTCGATTTGTCCGATCCCAGAAATCCAAAGATCATGGGAGAGCTGAAAATTACTGGATTTTCCAGCTATCTGCACGGATATTCAGAAAACATGCTTTTGGGGATCGGGAAAGAAGTCAACCCGCGCACAGGGGAAACGGAAGGGCTTAAGTTGTCCATGTTTGATATCAGTGATCCTGGCAATGTGACGGAAAGAGAAAAGAAAGTGCTTGAGATTTACCAGGAATCAGCGGCCTTGTCTGACCACAAAGCAGTACTCATTGATACGGACAAGAACTTGTTTGGATTTTTAGCTTATGGTTACTATTGGGGGGGGGATACGGAGGAAACTTGTGATTATGTCCTTTATTCCTATGAGGAGGAATGGGGATTTACAGAGAGGGTGGTTATCCATTTTGACTGGAGGGAGGTTTCAGGAGGATTTGGCTCGGGAATCCGTGGAGCCTATATTGGTGAAACTCTTTATTTAACTGGTTTCCAGGATGGGGTACGGTCTTATTCCCTGAAAAACGGAGAGGAGCTTGGGCGCATCGAACTGGAATAGTTTTAAGAATGGGGAAGGAAACAGGGGGTCAGGAATTTGTGCTTGCAATTTGTGACGAATCCATATAGAATAGAACCCGTAGGCCATAAATAGTTTATGGCTGTTGAAGGGGACGAGGCTTTATGAAATACGGGTTTGAAGTGGAAGCGATCCAGGCCAAAAAAGGGACGCTTCCGCGGGAAGAACGAAATGACATAACGGCATATATTACTACAGTGAAGGTGGAGGCTGAAGAGGGGAAAAAAGCTTTTAGAAAGCTGGCGACCCGCGTAAACGGCCGGTTGTCCAGAGACTGCACCGAACGGGCGGCAACGATTACCCTTCCTGATTACAGCAGCTGTCAGGTGATGGTGCGCCTGAAAATGGAAGCATAAAATTTTGGCCTGGAGAATTTGCGGGCCAGACAAATGAGACAAATCATGAAAGAAGGGGCGGTGTCTGAAGTGAGATGCCGCTCCTTTTTACTGGGGATTTTTATATGGACGCGGGTACGGGGAGGTACTCGGATCTTATAGCTACATAACAAAAAACAGCCATTCTTTCAATGACTGTCTGCTCCGTGCAGTTGGAGGGACTTGAACCCTCACGAGCTAATGCTCACATGAACCTGAATCATGCGCGTATGCCAATTCCGCCACAACTGCTTATTCTATTTCAAAACCGGCGGTTTCATCACCGGACGAAAAGTAGTATACCTTAAATAGTCTTAAATGTCAACACAATTTAAAGAAAAAAATCAAAAAAATCTTGTGTTTTTTTGTTGTAAAACCATTGACAATTTTGTGAGTCAATGCTATTATAATGATTGTGTCAGTTAATTGACGGTTCGCAGTTGTGGCGGAATTGGCATACGCGCTAGACTAAGGATCTAGTGAGCATTGCGCTCGTGCGGGTTCAAGTCCCGCCAACTGCA
>CAOKOS010000068.1 GCA_948470255.1 uncultured Lachnotalea sp. | reverse complement strand
CCTGCTATAGCGGATTGCAGGTACAGGACACCGCTAACTCCCCGGCTGTGCGGAAATTTTATGGCATAATCACCTTTTTGTATAATACCCAGGGGCAGTCTGTATGCCTGAAAGGTACGCTTAAATAGTATAACCCGCCGGGTTCCGTTTGTCAAATGCTTTTACTAAAAAGGATGGTTGCAAGAATCTAAAAAACGTCCCCCATATGTTCTATGGAGGACATTTTTTCTGCTGCAAAAAGTATTTTTATGGCTTTTTCCTTTTTATTTCTTCTTAATGTATTTCCGTACGTCGATGGCCACGGCAATAATGATGATCAGGCCTCTGGCAATATACTGATAGTAAGAGCTTACGCCCAGGAAATACAGGCAGTAGTTGATGGTCTGCAGAATAATAACACCCATGATAACGCCGGGAATCGTACCAACGCCGCCTGCAAAAGACACACCGCCGATAACAGCCCCTGAAATGGCGTCGAACTCATACTGAAGTCCGGTGTTGGCCGTCACACTGCCGATTCGGGAACATTCCAGGAAGGAACCGGTGCCGACACAGATACCGGAAAGGATGAAGATCAAAAGGGTCCATTTTTCCACATTAATGCCGGACACACGTGCCGCCTCGATATTTCCGCCGATGGCGTACATGTTTTTGCCCAGGATCGTCTTGTTCCAGACAACCCACATAATAACTGCCACAATAATCATATAGAAAATCAGATACGGGATCCTGACTCCGCCAATATTGAGGGCGCCTTTTACGAAAGTATCATAGGAAGCCGCCAGATTGGAAAGAGGCTGCCCGTTGTTTCCGTTGGAATCCATGAACAGACAGAGGACGCCGTAAGCGGCCAGCTGCATACCGAGGGAGGCAATGAATGCGTGCATATGCAGATAAGCCACGCAAAAACCGATCAAAGCCGCAAATAGAACGGCTACGGCCACACTGGCCAGCCAGCCCACGATCAGGGGCACCTGTCCCAGGTTGGCAAACATCTTGGAGGGATATTCCGGATTCTGCAGAAGGGCTGCTGAAATCGCACAGCAACAGCCTACCACGCGGCCTGCGGAAAGGTCAGTGCCATTGATAATGATCAGGCCGGCAATACCCATAGCAATGATGGAACGGGTGGAAGCCATCTGCAGGATATTGGTCAGGTTCCGGAAGGATACAAACTTCGGCTCCAGGACTACAGTAACGATCAGGATTGCCAGCAATATGAAATACAAGGAATAGCTGAGCAGCCTGTCTTTTAAATTTTGCTTTGATTTTTCCATTTACTTACTCTCCTCCTTATACGTATTTCACGGAAAGGCGCATGATCACCTCTTCGTTCAAATCCTCTTTCTCCACAATACCTGAAAGCTGCCCGTTGCTCATGACCAGAATCCGGTCACAGACGCCGAGAAGCTCCGGCATCTCCGAAGAGACAAAAACAACCGCCTTGCCCTGCTTCGCCAAATTAATCAGCAACTGATAAATCTCATATTTGGCGCCCACGTCGATGCCTCGGGTGGGTTCATCCAGGAGAAGGATGTCCGGATCCGCCAACAGCCATCTGGCAATGATGACTTTCTGCTGATTGCCGCCGGACAGGTTTTGGATCTTTGCTTTCTGGCTGGGCGTCTTGGTGGCCAGGGCCTCAATCATCCTCTGGGTATCCGCCCCCATCTCCTTATCAGAAAGAAGCGGCCCTTTCTTATAATGCTTAATATTGGCGATAATCGTATTGAAACGGATATCTGCCTGCGGGAAAATACCTGTAGCGCGGCGTTCCTCTGTCACAAAGGCAAAGCCGTTCTTAAAGGCGTCCCTGGAATTTTTATTCTCGATGGGCTGGCCATTTTTATAAAGCTGCCCCTCTTTATGATGGGCCAATCCGAAGATGGTCTCCAGAAGCTCCGTCCTCCTGGAGCCTACCAGACCGGAAACCCCCAAAATCTCACCCTTATGAAGCTCAAAAGAGACATTATGGCAAGTAGGTTCATACATGCCGGTCAGGTTTTCCACCTTTAAAATGACTTCATCCGACACTTCATAATCCTTGGGTGGATAACGGTTGGTCAAATCCCGGCCTACCATATTTTTAATGATTTCGTCAGTGGTCAGTTCTTCCTTTGATTTAGTGATCACATTTTGGCCATCCCGCATGATAGTCACTTCATCGGAAATCCGCAGTATCTCATCAATCTTATGGGAAATGTAAATAATACCCACACCGCGGGCTTTCAACATGTCCATAACCTTGAAAAGCTTCTCACATTCCTCCGTGGCCAAAGAAGAAGTCGGCTCATCCAGAACCAGCACCTTGACATTGTAGGAAACAGCTTTGGCAATCTCAATCATCTGGCGGGTGGATACGGAAATGGTGGAAAGTTCCTCCGTAGGGGATACGTCAATTCCCAGTTCCTCCATCAGCGCCTTCGTATCTGCAAACATTTTCTTGTGGTCAATGAAACCGTGCTTTTTCGGGAAGCGTCCCAGCCAGATGTTTTCCATCACATTCCGCCTGAGTACCTGGTTCAGTTCCTGATGCACCATGGACACACCGTGCACCAGGGCATCTTTGGGATCGGTATAATTAACTTCCTCCCCCTCAATCTTGATGGTTCCTGCATCTTTATTATATAAACCGAACAGACATTTCATCAGCGTACTTTTTCCGGCGCCGTTCTCTCCCATCAGGGCATGAACCGTACCCGGCCGGACTTTCAGTGTCACCTGATTGAGGGCCTTGACACCGGGAAATGCTTTTTCTATATTTTCCATCTCCAGGAGATATTCTGCCATACGTCTATCACTTCCTTCTTTTCAATATTCAGCACGAAAGGGCGGCCTGGCATAAGCCGCCCTTTCCCGTCATCTCCCGGTTACTTTGTGTATGCTGCATAAGGGATACGGATGGAGGCTTTGTCGCCTTCAAAAATTTCCATTCCGTAGTCAGCAGCTGCTTCTTCCTTGCTCATGCCGTTGCAGAGACGGAGCATAATCTGTACGTTGGTCTTCGCCATCGCATCGCCATCCTGCTTTACAGTACCCTGCATCTTACCTGCGTCAATCAGGGCCACGCCTGCGTCAGTGGCGTCTACGCCGAATACCAGGACTTCAGGATCGCCTTCCACGCCGGTGTTGTAACCAACTGCATTGAGGGCAGCCACAACGCCTTCTGCCATGGAGTCATTGTTGCAGAATACAACTTCGATCTCATCTTCATGGGTTCCCAGGAATGCAGTCATAGCTTCCTGAGCCAGAGTGGAATCCCAGTTACACAGATAGTTGTCTTCCAGTTTCTCAAACTTGTAGCCTTCATCCTCGGCTCCTTCGATACAGAACTGAGAACGGTCGAAAGCTTCCTGGGATTCGGGGGAACCCTGGAATACGACACACTGCACTACGCCGTCTTTGTTTCTGTCATACTTTTCTTCATCCCAGAACTGCATAAACAGGTCGGCCTGCATATAACCAGCTTCCGGGGAATCGGTTCCGATGAAAATAGTGGTAGGTTCCGCTGCGATGATGGAAAGGTCATCGGGCTGATGATTGAAGAACAGAATCGGAACGTCTGCTTCTTTACATTTTGACAGGATATCTGCGGATGCGGATACGTTTACTGTCTGGCAGATGATGCCGTCCACGCCCTTGGATAAGAAGGACTCCAGCTGCTCATTCTGGGTAGCCTGGGAATCGTTGGCATCAACTACTTCAAATTCACAGCCAGCTTCTGTCAAATACTGCTCCATAAAGGAACGGACAGTACTGGTATAAGTATCACTGAAGGTACGGATCAGGACGCCGATCTTCTTGCCTTCGCCCTTGATCATCTCGCCGCCTACAGCAGCGCCGCCTTCAGGGGCTTTCGTCTCTGCCGCCTGGCTTTCCGCCGCCTTTGTCTCGGGCGCCTTTGTTTCGGCAGGTTTCGTCTCTTCCTTCTTGGTTTCAGGTGCTTTTGTCTCTTTTGCCTTGTCGTCGCCGCCACAGGCCGCCAGCGACAAAACCATAAGAGCTGACAATACAAGTGCCAATACTTTCTTCATAAAATGCTTTCCTCCTGATAAAAATAAGTTTCACTACGGGTTACAAAACCGGCTACGTCATCCATAGACAACGGGGGAGCAGCTATATAGCCATAACCGGCCTATATCACAGCGTGTTATATCACGACGTGATATATGTTAGAATTACATTATCACTTATGCAATATTTTGTCAATGTTTTTTACGTGTTTTTCAGTCTTTTTGTATATTTATCCAATATATTTTTTCCTGTTTTGTATATTTTTTGCCAATGATACGTATTTTTCCCGATTATTCCACAAAAATAATTGTTGATTTTCACGTTGCCCCATGATATTATGGTAAAGAATATTGTTTTACTATGTACTTTTTACACCGAATTGTCACCTTTAAAGATACGGCCGATATGGAAAAAGACATGAAGAAAGAAAAAGTGTTCCTGGAACGTTCCAATTTAAAAACAAAAAACCTGCGGAAGGTGTTCCGTTCCATTCAGGCAAATGGTTCCACCACCCGCCGCCGGATTCAGGAAGAAACTGGATTAAGCTGGGGCGCCGTGTCCCAGTTTTGTAATATCCTCCTTGCCACCGGAATCGCCACAGAGGGGGAAATCAAAAATGGCGGCGCCGGGAAATCCCCCACAGAGATCCAGCTGAACCCTCATGATTATTACATAATCGGCCTGGATCTAACTCCCAATTATATCCGCGGCACACTCACGAATCTGCGCGGCGACGAATTGGAAACTCAGGTGATGCCGGTCCGTGAGCCAGGGCTTATCATTGCCTGTTTTGAAATTATTATAGACGAATTCCTTAGTTTATATAAAGGAAAAAAATCTTTCCTCGCCATCAGTATTGCCCTTCCCGGTGATGTGGACATGGAAAATGGACGCCTTCGGCGCTCAATTTTTTCTGATAAATGGAACAATTTGGAAATTCGCCGTATTTTGGAAAATCAGTTTCATCTTCCCGTTTATGTATATGGCGATTGTGAATGTGTCCTGGCGGCCGAAAAGCATTTAGGCATCATGGCAAAGAAAAAATACCGGGATGCCGCGCTCATCAGCTTAAACTACGGTATTGGCATGGCTTACATGCATGATTCCAAAACTTACTATAGTTTTGCCACCCACCAGTGTGAAATCGGGCATATTACCATGCAGCCCGGCGGTACTCTCTGCAACTGCGGAAGGCGCGGCTGCCTGGAAATGTACGCCTCCAAGCTGGGGATTACCAGCCAGTTTAAAGAAGCAGTCCTAAACGGCGCTTCCACCGATGTAGACATTACGCTTCCGGAAAGCGCCCTTTTCAATTCCATCCGGCTCCACGCCAGACAGGGAGATTCCTTATGCCTCCGTCTGTTCCAACAGGCAGGCAGGCTCATGGGGGAAGCGTGCGCCTCCGCCTGTACCATCCTGGAACCGGAAGTACTGATTATATATGGCGATTTGCTGGCAGACAGTATTTTATGGAAAGATTTATTTGAAACCTGTTTCCGTGAAAACATTTTTCCTCTTTGCCAGACAGAAATTATTTATTCCAGTTTAAATTTGTCCGCTCCTATGCTGGGAGCTGCATTTTCCGCCCTTGATGTGCTTTTGGATGGTTTTCTTTCCAACGCATTGTTGTCCTGGCAGTCAAAATAAACTCTGCAAAATAGTAAATGTTATAAAAACAGGCAGGGGAGCCTTGTTTTAAAATACCAAAATGGTAATTGAAACACGAGAAACCCTCCCGGGTTCTCACAGGAAACTATTTATGAATTTCTTTTAATGAAGAAAGGCGATTATTATGAGCAACAAACACTCTCTTAAGCTGGGCGTTGTCCCCACCCGCCGGGATTTGACCGGGGAATTTTTCTGTAATGTTGACGTGGCCCTTGCCAATAAGCGGGCTACCGAAAAGAAACTGACAGATATGGGCGTTGATTTTGTCAATATTGATTTCCTCAACGACGAAGGCTTAATTTACAGCGGCCTGGATGCCAAAAAAGTGGCAGACTATATGTTGGAGCAGAAAGTGGATGCAATCTTTGCCCCCCACTGTAATTTCGGTACTGAAGATGCCATCGCCAAAATCGGTAAATGGGTTGGAAAGCCCCTGCTCCTTTGGGCTCCCAGAGATCCTGCTCCCGATGCCATGGGCAACCGCTGCACCGACAGCCAGTGCGGCCTCATGGCCACCGGCAAAGTTTTACGTCAGTTCGGTGTCCCTTTTACTTACATGACAAACTGCACCTTTGATGATCCTGTTTTTGAGCGTACTATGAATTATTTCCTCGGCGCCGCCCAGATCGTCAAGAGCCTTAAGAATCTGCGTATCGGTCAGATCGGTGTCCGTCCGGAACCTTTCTGGTCTGTAAAATGCAATGAGCTTCAGCTTCTGGAAACCTTCGGTGTGGAAGTCGTTCCTGTCACCATGATCGAACTGAAGCAAAGCTATGATGCCATTATGGCAAATGAAGCAAAACGGCTGGATGAAATGGTCGCTTATTATAAGGAAACTTTTGATGTGGCCGTAGACGATGATGCCCTCAGACGCACAGCGGCTCTTGTTTCCACCATCAAAGACTGGGCTGATGCCCATGAAGTTTCCGCCATCGCGTCAAGCTGCTGGGGACCTATGCGGGACATCGGCGGTGTCGCATCCTGTTTCGCTTTCTCAGAGCTTACGGATATGGGGCTGCCGGTTATCTGTGAAACAGATGTCCATGGCGCCATCACTTCCGTGATTGCTCAGGCTGCTACCCGCTGGACCAAATCCTCCTTCTTTGCTGATATTACAATCCGTCATCCTGAAAATGACAACGCGGAATTGTTCTGGCACTGTGGCGTATTCCCCAAATCCACAGCCAGCAAGACAAAGAAACCTCAGATTGGCGTGAATTTCGACGAAGGGCGTCCCACTGTTGGAAACTTCCTGCTGGAAGACACTCCTGTCACCGTGATGCGGTTTGACTGCTCCGGCGATCATTACAGCCTGCTGGTTGCAGAAGGAAAGACAGTCCCCGGACCTGCCACTAAGGGAACTTACGGCTGGATCGAATTTAAGGATTGGCCGAAGCTTGAACATAAAGTTGTCACAGGCCCTTACATTCACCATGTGGCCGGCGTTCAGCAGCACGTCGCTCCCATTCTTTATGAAGCATGTAAATACATCCCTGGTTTAGAGCCTGATTTGGCTGAACCTTCTTTAGAAGAAGTACAGGCGCTGCTCCGTTAGTCTAAAAAGCTTAAAAGGCGCTGCTGCAAACCATAGGATATCCTGATATTATGTCTGCCCGGCGCCCCGCCTGCCTTTACCTTTATTCGGCAGACGGGCGCCGGGTATATATAAATCCAGATATTTCGCATCAGTCCTTTTTTCTGAAAAGCTATGATCCAAAGCGGTGTCTGCAAGTTTTAACGAGGATTTTACAGGAAAGGAATATAACAATTATGAAGCTTACAAAAAAAGTCTGGGGAACCACAAAGGCAGGAGAAACCGTGTACCGCTACACTCTCTCCAATAAAAACGGCATGTCTGTGGATATCTGCAATCTAGGCTGCAGCATATTATCCATCATCGTCCCCGACAAAAATGGTATTCCCACCGATGTGGCCTTAGCCTATGGCTCCAGCAGTGACTATGAAAGGAATCCGGCCAGTTTTGGCTGTGTAGTGGGCCGTTACGGCAACAGGATTAAGGGCGGCCAATTTTCTTTTGGAGGAAAAACATGGCAGCTGGAACAAAATGAAGGGAAGAACCATCTCCATGGAGCCTCCGGAGCTTACGCCCGCCGGTTTTGGCCTGTTTCTGAAGAATCTGAAGACCGGCTCACTTTTCGTCTGGAAAGCCCGGACGGAGACGGCGGATATCCCGGAGATCTTACATCCTCTGTTTCCTACAGCCTGTCCGAAGACAACGGCCTTTCCATTTCCTATCATATCACCACAACAACAGAGGCTTTTTGTAATCTGACTAATCATTGTTATTTTAATCTTTCCGGCCACGGGGCAGGAAGTGTTTTGGATCATGAAGTTTTTATTGCCGCCGATGCCATTACGGAAGTAGATGCAGAATCCATTCCCACCGGCGTCCTCCTTCCCATCTCCGGTACAGCCTTTGACTTTAACCAGCCAAAGCCCATTGGCCAGGATATTGAGTCCGGCCATCCGCAGCTTGCCTTCGGAGGCGGATATGACCACAATTATGTTTTAAAGAAAACAGATGGGATAAACGCTTCTGCCTGGTCGCCCAATAGCGGTATTCTCATGGAAGTGTTTACCAACAGTCCCGGTCTTCAGTTTTTCACAGCAAACGGCCTGGAAGAGCGAAATGCCGGCAAAGACGGCGCCCAGTATTCAAGACGGGGCGGCCTGTGTATGGAAACCCAGTTTTTCCCGGACTCCATCAACCAGCCAGCTTTCCCCTCCTGTGTGGTGACGAAAGACGCTCCGCAGGATCTCTATACCACATTCCGTTTTTCTATTAGATAGTTTAAGAAGGAGGAAATTCCATGAATCGAAAATATGACGTAGTCTGTATTGGCTGTATTGTCCAGGATATTATCATTACCGGCATTGCTTTGGACGCCTTAAGCCGCGATACTACTGTAGGCGATTCTGCTCTCGTCACTTCCGGCGGAGATGCCAACAATGAATCCATCACCCTCGCCCGCCTGGGAAGTAAAACAGCCATTCTGGTGAAAATCGGTTATGACTCCATTGGCAACAGCCTTTATTCCATTTTAGAAAACGAACCTCTGGATCTCTCCCTTGTCATCCGGGATAAAAACGCAGAAATGATGATGGCCATTGTTGTCATCAAAACTGACGGGGAACGTTCTTTCCTGGTAAAGCAGGGCACTTCCGCCTGTCAGTTGATCCCTTCGGACATTACAGATGAGATATTAAAAAACACCCGCGCCATTACTGTAGGCAGTTTATTCTGTCTGCCCGGCCTGGACGGAGCAGGAATCGCCGATGTCCTGAAACGCGCCCAGTCCTTTGGCACCATCACAATCTGCGATATGACTTATGATATCAATAATATTGGGGCAGATGCCATGCTCTGCGCTTATCCGCATATTGATTACATGGTTCCCAGCCTGGAAGAAGCCATGTACGCATCCGGCGAAACTGACTTGGACAAGATCGCTGACTTTTTCCTGGGGCACGGCGTAAAAAATGTAATTATCAAGCTGGGAGGTGACGGATGTTTCTTTAAAAATGCTTCCGAACGCTTCTTCACCGATGCCTATCAGATCAAGCCTGTAGACACCACCGGCTGCGGCGACAATTTCCTCGGCGCTTTTACCCACGCTCTTTTAAAGGGCTGGCCTCTCCGGAAATGTACGGATTTTGCCTGTGCTGCCGGTTCCTTAAATGCCACCGGAGTCGGCGCCCACCATGTACTTCGGGATGAAGCCCATGTACTTTCTTTTATGAAAGAGACTCCCAGAAGCCATATGGAGCGATAAAAGGTGTTCCCAGACAACTTGATTAAAAGTCGGTTTGTCGTACTGGGAATAAATATACCTGTTGAATTTTCCCCTCTGGTGTGTTATGATTAATACATGAAAAGGAACAACCGCCCGCAAGGTGGGTTGGCCTTAGGGTTTGATAGAAATTCCACCCTCTCCGTTTAGCCAAAGTTTGAGGGTGGTTTTTCTATGTTCAGCTTAGCGACATATCAAGTAAATGAATGTCAGCAATGCCAGTATAAACATTCCGAAGGACATTAAGTCCCTAAAATCAAAATGTTTCATAGACACCACCTCCATTCTATGTAGAATGAAGGCCAGAGCCACCCTGTAACACGGTTGTTCCTCTGCTTCAGAGTATAGCATTTTTCGTCCCTAACCACAATAGGAATTTAAAATCCTCCCTGTTGTATCAGTGTTAAGTATGGCCTGAGTAGCAGTGTTCCCTCTCTGCACATTTCAAATCACAAACAGTAAACCACAGCTGGAAGGGCTGGCCAGATGTTTTTTAAACGCTCGAAATCAAGGTGAGTCGGCGGCCTGGTCGGGAGCTTCAGCGACCGTTTGGGACGCCGATTCCGCCGCAGATGAGAGCCAGCCCGTCCGGCAAGGACGGTTTTGAAAACTAACCGGGGCCAATTTAAAACACTGCGAAGCCATTGACTGCCTGTTCTTTCCTTTTTTTATCTGGATGCTTCGTATATTCCACTGCAGTGCGTTCGATAGCCTGTTCTGTTTTATATTTGTCCATAAGAAAACCCTGCTTATTCGGCAGGGTCTTTTTCTATTTCACCAATTCCCAGAAAGTCTGTTTCTCCATTCTTCCATTTTTCTAAAGTAGTGGCTGCATTACTCATAAATTCGTTTAATATGGCTTCTTTGCTCATTCCTGTACTGTCCATTAATGTTTCCATTAGTATGTTTATCTGCTCGTTTATCTTTTTCCCTGATTCTATCACGTCTTCTTTGCTGATATTTTCCATAATATCGCCAGGTTGGCATTTTAAAAAATCACATATTTTTTCTATCACTTCGATTGATACTTTTTCATTTTTCCCCAATTTTGCCAATGTCCCAGACGATATTACTTCTCTTAAATCAGTTTTTTTCATCCCTTTTTTATTCAGCAGTAGCCACAACTTAGCATAGATAATCATTTTTCCTATCTCCCTATTGACATTTTCTTTTACTTGACAAGGGCAACGATTTAAGAACAAGCCTATTATTTTTTAACTTTTTGGAGGTTTTGGGATTATTATGACTGTATCTAATGTGTTTGATCAATATCTTCTTTCAAAGTCTAAGAAAGGTCTGAAGGATGTTTCTCTGGATACCTGCCGTTACTGTATCGGAAAATTCCTTTCTTTTGCTGGCTCTTCTTTAGAGATAACTGATCTGACTCAGGATATTGTTGACCGTTATATCCTTTCCCTTTACCATGACGGCCTTTCCCGGGCCACTGTATGTACATATATTCGTTATCTGAAACTTTTTCTTTGCTTTGTAGCCCAGCTTTTTTGCCTCCCATTTCAGCCGGATTCGATTGAGGTTCCAAAGTCCCCGAAGAAGAAAGTCCGTCTCTATTCTCCTGCTGATGTAGTTTTGATCTTCCAGGCCATTCAGTCCCCACTTCCATGGATTACTGCGCGTAACCGTGCGATTGTCGCCCTTATGCTTGAGTCCGGGCTTCGCCAGTGTGAGATCGTTTCCCTTCTTCACCGGGATATTTCATTTTCTGGCAACCGCCTTCTCGTTCATGGGAAGGGTGACAAAGACCGTTACTGTCTCCTGGGGAATGTCTCTGCCTGTTATCTTCAAAAATATCTCAACCTTTGTCCTTATTCCGGCAAAGAATACGTCTTTTGCTCCCTGGATGGCTCCCAGATCACAGGCAATGCGATCCGCCTTTTTTATTTCCCGGCTGGCTGCTTCCCTTCCTTTCGATCTATCCTCCCATAAACTCCGCCATAATTTTGCTACGAATTATGTGATTCAAAAGTCAGAATCCGGCCAGCAGGTTGACGCTTATACCTTAAAGCTGCTTATGGGGCATGAAAGTATTTCCACTACGGAAGGTTATATCCACTGTGCCATGGAATCCCTTGCCGTAAAATCAAGTGTGTCTTACCTGGACTCCCTCCCCGACCTTCCCTGAAATCACAAAAAAGCCTGTAATTCCCTGGGTTTCCAAGGATTTTTACAGGCTTTCTTTTTCCTGAGCCACTGGGGATTCGAACCCCAGACAACTTGATTAAAAGTCAAGTGCTCTA
>CAOKOS010000067.1 GCA_948470255.1 uncultured Lachnotalea sp. | reverse complement strand
GTGTCTGTTGTCTTAAACACAATTAATAGTTTTCTCCTTATCTGGTTTCACTTATGTGTTACAAATAAATAAAAAATGACAGAAACACCTGTTCTGTGTTATATTTTAATCACCAAACCAAAATCTAACCAGAAAGAAGGTATTTCCGCATGGCAAGTATAACACAGGATATGAGGTTTCGTCTATTTCTTATTAATTATGCTGACAAACATGGGGTTACCAATGCCGCTATTCAATATAAAAACCAACAGGCAGTATATCTACCGTTGGAAACGGCGCTTTGACAGCTCCATTGACTCCCTGGGTGACCTCTCCCGCAGGCCGCACCGTCACCCCCGCAGTCCTTTCAATATACTGCCATTGATGAGTTTTCTAGGTGGCGCTTTGTGGAAGCCTTTGAGGATTCCGCAAAGCTGCTTAAGGTATACAACCGTAGGGACTGCAACAGCTTTCCCATGCGGCCTCTAGGGTGGAAATCTCCTAATCAGGTACTGAAGGATTATCTGCAATCAGTGTAACTTTTCATTCCAAAACACGCTTCCGCTTATACTTTTTGTAATGGCCCCATGGCCATAATGGGATACCCGAAGGGTAGAAAAAGCTGCAGCGGTACTAAAGAATTTCCTTCGCTATTCGCTCTGAAATTCTAAGTACCGGCGCTTTTTAATAGTTTTGTCCATGAAAATATCCACCTTCTTCCTATTAATATCAATTAAAATCCGCATTTAAGCGCCCTTTCCATAGCGCGCTCCATCAATCAACATCTGTATATTTTCTTCACTGTACACCCCCATTTTTTCTACAGTGCCGGTTTCCAAAGAGAATTTGAACATAATAAATCCCTTTTATTTTATGTATTAATACTGTATAATAGTTCTATAAAATACATATATTGACTATTTCCGACAATACCGCCCATCGACGGTATGTTTGTTAGTTGATATAATTTGGGGCAAAAATTCTATAAATACAGTGCTTATAAAGTTACCATTTATTCAGAAAATAATTATACCTTATGCAATGGACGAATGGCCATAATGGGATACCCGAAGGGTATACTTTGATAAACCGACAAAGGAGAACTTCCGATGAACGACAATTATTATAAAATGGACTTACATATCCATACTCCCGCTTCCAAATGTTACACTGGACCTAAAAATGATGAAGAATATTTTGCCATTTTAAAAGCTGCACATGACCAGGATCTCGATATCATCGCCATAACAGATCATAATACCGTCGCAGGCTACCAGTATCTTTTTTCTCTGAAAGCCCAACTGCAAAACAGACAAACGATACTATCGGAATATGAAAACAGCTCGTCCCAAATCAATGATGCGTTAAAGGGATGTAAAGAGAAACTTTCTTTATTTGATCATATCCTCATGATTCCCGGTGTGGAAATCACTGTAAATCCCGGTATACATATGCTGGTTTTAGCGGATCCGGATAAACTGTCCGATCTATCTGAACTCCTCAACTCTATCGGATATACGGATAGTAAACGAGGTAGTGATAACGATATAGGAATAGACGTAGATATTAAAAATTTTCTTGCTCTCCCTGCTCTGAAAGACTTCTTAGTAGTCGCACCGCATATTGACAGTGATAAAGGAATTTATAACTCATTAACAGGACAGTTCCGGGGAGAAATTATGCGTTCCCCTTCCATTGCCGCCTTTTCCTGCAACTCATCCGCCCAAAAAGATAAAATAATCGGTTTATTTAAAAATGATACCAACTATAAACGTGAATTCATTCCCGCATTTGTAAATTGTTCCGATGCCCACAATTCAGAAGATGTCGGCAAAAAATTTTCTTATATCAAACTACCTTCTCCTTCCCTGGAGGAAATACAATCGGCTTTTCTCTCTCCTGACGGAAAAATCAGAGATACAAACGACCAGCGGCTCGAACAGTTTATTCATAAATTAATTGATGACACAGATCCTGTTTTGATCTCAGATCCTGCGTTGGTCAATACAGAGGATTTAAGCCATTATATCTGTGCCTGTTTAAACGAAGGGGTTAATTGCATTATTTTAGGCGTAACCTCAGACCTTAAAATAACGGGATTAAAACAAAACGGCTGTGATTTTGAAAAATTAATGGTTGAAGCCGTAAAACATGTAGAATCAAGGTATTCACAGATGCGGTTTATAATCACGTCAGAAGTCCTGGGTAACGGCAATCATATTGTCATCATCTACTTAAAGCCTGGTATAGAATGTCTCTGGTATATTTCCGAAAATGAAAGCGTATATATACTGGACGATTCCACCCCGGTAATTGCCACCATTGGACAGATAGAATCTCTGGTTCAAGGGAATACTCTCTCTGAGATAGAAAAATTGGAACAAAAAAATAATCATACTGCCCTCCATATCAAATCACAGATACAATCGTTAACCGATATTGTTGGTAAATATGAAATCGTACAGCGTCTTATGCTGGACAGCGTTCCTCTGCTTAGTATATATAATTTTGACAGGTATCCTTCTGCAGAAATAGTAAAAGGGTTATCCCAAAAATATTTTCGGGGTAATGGGGAATCAGATGGAAACATTTATTTTATTTTCAAAAATCCTTTGAGGCTTCCGGAAGCCATTTTGCGCTTCACCTGTCCCTCTGCCAACGTCCCCTGCGATGTATCGGAAAAATTAGATTCTAAACCGATTTCATCAAATTCCATCGTGATTTCCCAGGGCGGCGGTTCACATATGATAACAAGAGACAGTACCATCGTAGGAATTGAAACCGGTTATCTTGTTCTCACACCAAAAGAAACTGCAAAAAATTCTTCCCATTTGCTATTGGCGTGGCTGAAATCGTCACTATTCACATGGTTTATTTACAGAAAATATAATTCCACCAATATCTATCTTCCTGAAATACTGCAGGAGGCTGTGATTCCATACAAGCTTTTAAAAAATATAGATTCTGCAATTTGGGAAATTGTTCAGGAAATTGTTGATTTGGAAAATGCATTTATAACCAAAATATACAATATGTGTAAAAAATGCCCGGAATGTGACGATAAGCCTTGTCCACATAACGAAATGGTATCAGCACACAATACTTCCATCAAAGAAAGAACCGCATTGATTGATCAGCTCATTTTCAACGCGGTTGGAATTGATGAAGATGGACAATCCTTTATAAAAGAAGAACTGGAAGCGGCAGGGATTTTTACCGTCAGCTGACAAGGGCATACTCTCACTTGTCAACCGGCGATAGCCTCACTTAAAATGAAATTCCTCTTCCAAAATTTCTGCCGCACACCGTACCAGCTCTTTACAGGGGCGCTTTTTGTAATATTCTTCTGTACGGGGGGAGGGCGCCGCGCTCTCCTTTCTTTTTTCCTGGTCAGAAAGCCCCAGAAGTTCTCCGCAGACAATACTTCCATTCTTTTCCCGGAAAACAGACGCCAGCCGTCTCATGATTTCATAATTTTTCGTCTTGGCCTGCCTGTCCCCGGAATCCGTATTTCCCGTCTCCAGGCCGCAGATAAGAGCCATGCCTGACACCGCCCCGCAGACCTGGCGCATACGGCCCATACCGCCTCCGAAAGAACAGGAAAGCTTTAAAGCTGTTTCCCTGTCGATTCCGTAGTGGCCGGCAAAAGCCAGAAACACCGACTGGCAGCAATTATACCCCTGTGAAAAAAACTCTGCCGCCTGTTCGGCATACGTCGTCTTCGTCTGCATTGCACATTCCCGTTTTTCTTCCATGATAACCGCCTCGTATACCTGCTTCCATATCTGTTTATATGCCTACCGCTTTACCTTCCAAAATATGCGTCGATCCCGTCGGCAATCCCCTGGACGATTTCTCCCTGGCAGGAATCTGTCGCCATCAGCGCGTCTTCGTCGGGATTGCTCATATATCCCATCTCCACGATTGTCACCGGCACCTGGCACCAGTTGATTCCACTCATGGTATCTGTTTCCCATACACCGTTGCTTTCAAAACCCGTGGCAGCCGTCATATAATCCAGAATACAGTCGGAAAGCTCCCTGCTTTCCCCATAAATCTCACTGCAGTAAGGGTTTGACGGCGTAGGGCAGATGGTCATGGATCCTGTTTTTGAGGAATTGTCCGAACCATTGGCATGGATACGGACAAATGCCTCGGCGCCCGCATCGTTGGCAATGGCCGCCCGTTCCGCATTGCTGATATCCACATCATTGGTTTCCCTGATCATTAACACCTGATACCCTCTCAGCAGCAGCTCATCACGGAGTTTCAGAGAAACAGCCAGATTCAGCTCAAACTCATCCAGTCCGGAAACAGCCCCTGCCGTACCATAAGAAACTTTTTTCTTTGTCTCTGACGCGCCGGGCCCCACCGGTTCCTGTTCGTTATTCCCCACTGCCTGGTGCCCCGGGTCGATGCAGACCAAGGGACCGTTTCCCGCGTGATAAATGCCTGTCCCGGCTTCTGCCGAACCCGGGAGCGCTACGGCAGGTTCCTCTGTGGTCAAATATGCGGAAGCGATGTAGCAGACTTGCTCCTCATACTCTACCCGGCTCCATTCTTCATTATAGCCTGTCCGCTTCACCGACTGGCCTGTCCGAAGCTTTCCTGCCACTTTTGCCCCTGTATCTGCTTCTTTCCTGATATTGACTGTCTCTGCGGCATACACTGTTTCATCCACATCTGCAAAAACAAGCGTTTTCTCCGTTTCCGGTACTGTCGTCTCTGTTGCCACAGTGGTTTCAGGGACTTTACTCTCTGTGCTTCCCAATGTTTCCACCTTTGCTGTCTCCTGCAATGATTCTGTTGGAAGCTTTCCTTCAATGTCCACTCCACAGCCGCCAACAGACGCTGCCAGCAAAAAAACTACCGCCAGCAAGAAGCCTGTCTTTCGTGCCGTTCTTTTTCCCATCACCTTTGTCCTCTCTGCTTTCCTTCCCATTCTGAAATAATTGTGCCGCCTCCGGCCACATATTCTCCGTCATATAAAACCAGCGCCTGTCCCGGCGTCACAGCCCGCACCGGGTGCTTAAACCGACATTCCAGCAAATCTTCACCGAGACGTTTCACCACACAGCGCTCCCCGCGGTGCCCGTAGCGGATTTTTCCAAGAAACTCTCTGCCCTCCTCAAAATCAGGGCAGGCCATAAAGTTTAAATCCCTGCAGTAAACCGTATCGGTAAAAACATCCTCTGCTTCCCCGATCACCACCTCATCTGTTTCCGGCCGGATTTCTGTCACAAACACAGGATGTCCCATGGAAAGGCCCAGCCCTTTTCGCTGTCCCACCGTATAATGGGTAATGCCTTTATGGCGTCCCAGGATGGTCCCTGCCTGATCCACATAATTTCCCGTCCGAAGCCCGGAACAGTTTCGTTCAATAAATCCCGCGTAATCCCCATCGGGCACAAAACAGATTTCCTGGCTATCCGGTTTGTCTGCCACCAAAAGCCCTTGTTTTGCAGCAATGGCCCGAATTTCTTCTTTTGTATAACTTCCCACAGGCATCAAGGTATGGCTCAACTGTTCCTGTGTCAGATTATAAAGGGCATAAGTCTGGTCTTTGGCAGCCGTCACAGAATTCCGGACAGCCATCCGCCCATTTTTCAACTGTTCCACCCTGGCATAATGGCCGGTGGCGATGTAGTCAGCCCCGATCTCCATGCTGCGTCTAAAGAGCGCTTCCCATTTCACATAACGGTTACAGGCAATACAGGGATTGGGCGTCTGTCCATGGACATAAGACTCCACAAAATAATCAATAACCTTTTCCTTAAATACGTCTTTAAAATTCATTACGTAATAAGGGATATCCAAAAACCCTGCCACCCGCCTCGCATCTTCGACTGCCAAAAGACCGCAGCAGCCACCATTTTCTTCGATGACTGTCCGGTCTTCATCCTGCCAAATCTGCATGGTCACACCTATGACCTCATATCCCTGTTCTTTCAGCAGGCAGGCAGCCACCGAAGAATCCACCCCGCCGGACATGCCCACCACTACTTTTTTCCCTTTCATGGATTAATAATCTTCTTCCTCTTCACTTTCACTGATATCGGATTTTGGCTTCTCTAACCCTTCGATCTTCAGCTGGTTTTTCTCCGCATAGTCCCAGAGGGCGGCATGAATGGCCTCCTCTGCCAGCAATGAACAGTGTACCTTAACAGGGGGCAGTCCGTCAAGCGCTTCCATCACAGCTTTATTTGTCACCGAAAGAGCCTCCTTCACTGATTTTCCTTTAACCATCTCCGTCGCCATGCTGCTGGTGGCCACTGCCGCGCCGCAGCCAAAGGTCTTAAACTTCACGTCACGGATCACCTGGTTTTCGTCAATATCCAGATAAATCCGCATAATATCCCCGCACTTGGCATTTCCAACAGTCCCCACGCCGCTGGCTCCATTTATCTCGCCCACGTTTCTGGGATTTTGAAAATGATCCATTACTTTCTCACTGTACATTTTGTTTCCTCCATGTTTGTATTCTGTCAAATTTTATTTCATTCAGTCCGCCTGCGCCACTTCACTGCCCTTATTTATGAAATCCTCATAAAGGGGAGACATGGAACGAAGCTTTTCCACAATTTCTTTTAATTTGTCAACCACATAATCAATCTGCTCCAGAGTCGTATCCTCCCCTAAAGTCAGGCGCAAAGAACCATGGGCAATTTCATGGGGTAGTCCAATGGCCAAAAGCACATGGGAAGGATCCAGGGAACCGGAAGTACATGCCGAACCGCTGGAAGCGCAAATACCGGCCATGTCTAACATAATCAGCAAAGATTCCCCTTCCACAAACTGAAAACTGAAGTTGGCGTTGTTGGGAAGCCTGGAAACCCGATGCCCATTGAGCCTGGTATAAGGGATTTCTTTCATAACCCGGTCAATGAGATGGTCCCGCAGCTTCTTTTCTCTGGCGCTTCTCTCTTCCATAGTTTCCGCACACAATTTTGCTGCCGCGCCAATCCCGATGATTCCCGGCACATTTTCTGTCCCCGCACGCCGTTTTCTTTCCTGTGCCCCGCCATGGACGAAAGAACGGATCTTTACCCCTTTTCTGATATACAGAAAGCCGATACCTTTAGGGCCGTTCAGTTTATGCCCGCTGGCGCTCAACATGTCGATTCCCATTTCATCCACCTTGATGGGCACATGGCCGAAAGCCTGGACTGCATCCGTGTGGAAAAGGATGCCCTCCTCTTTTGTCAGCTTTCCAATCTCTGCGATGGGTTCTATGGTCCCGATTTCATTGTTGGCAAACATGACGGAAATCAAAATAGTGTCGGGACGGATAGCCTCTTTTAACTGCTCCATATCCACCACGCCGCTCTCATCCACATCCAGATAGGTGATTTCAAATCCCCTGCTTTCCAGATATTCACAGGTATGAAGAATGGCATGATGCTCAATCTTTGTAGTAATGATATGCTTCCCTTTACTCCCATAGGCTTCGGCAGCCGCTTTCAGCGCCCAGTTGTCAGATTCTGAACCACCTGCCGTAAAATATATTTCTTCCGTTTTTGCGCCGAGAACTTCTGCTATATGTTCCCTGGCTTCCGTAATCGCCTGTTTATTTGCCGATGCAAAGCCATACACTGCAGACGGATTTCCAAACTTTTCTGAAAAATAGGGAAGCATGGCCTCCAATACTTTCGGATTTACCTTTGTCGTCGCTGCATTGTCCAGATAAATTAACTGCTGTTCCATAATCTGTACCCTTCTTTCCTTATTTTATACCTTCTTGTAACGGCCCAATGGCCACGTGTGCCCTATAGGGTATACCTCCCCGGCCTCCCAAGACCGCCTGCCTTATAAGGTATATTATTCCTCTTTCCATGTCCCTGCCTGCATGGATTTTGTCTGATCCACCAGCTCTTTTAAAGTAATATGATTCACTGTATACTCCAGGCTTTCATTGATTTTCTTCCAGACATATTTTGTTGCGCAGGATTTGGCGGCTTTGCAGCTGCTTTCTTCCTCAAAGCCTGCACATTCCACCGGAAGCAGCTCTCCTTCCAGGGTCCTTAAAATGTCACCGACTGAAATTTTTGCCATGTCCCCTTCTATCTGATAACCACCCTGGTTTCCCCGGATACTTTTTACTAACCCGGCTTTTTTTAACATTCCCAGCAGCTGCTCCAGATATTTTTCAGACAAATCCTGCCGCTTCGCAATCGCTTGGATTGATACAGGCGCCTTCTCACCGGCTACTGCCACATCAACCATTGCCCGAAGTCCGTACCGGCCTTTTGTTGATAATTTCATCTTCTGCCTCCGAATCCCCAGCAATTTACTATGAATTACAGTGACACTATACCACCCGTAGGTATTTTTGTCAAGCCATCTCCAGAAATAATATACTGTCTTTTTTACCGGAATCCCATACAAACAGCCGTCCCAATCGTAAAAACTGGGACGGCTGTTCATCGTATCGCCACTATCATAAAATATCTGCTACCCTTTAATCTTTTTTAAAAAACTCATCAATCCTATTTTTAATATCTGCAGGCTTCAAATATTTCAGCAAATAGCCTTCCGGTTTTAAAGACAATACCTTTCTGACGCTTTCCGGATCATCCCTGCTGGTCAGGAAAATCACCGGGATATCCTCAAATTCTTTCTCTGAACGAAGCATTTCAAATACATGGCTTCCATCACAGACAGGCATTTCATAATCCAAAAGAATCAAATCCGGCCTGTCTAAGGTGATTGCCCTGATTGCTGCAGTTCCAGAATCCACCTCTGAGACTTCATACTTTCCAGACAAAAGCCTTCTCATCCCCATCCGTATGGTCATGGAATCGTCAACTACCAATATCTTCTGCTTTGGATCTAATTTTCTGTTCAGAAGGTATTTTTCAGTTTCCCGCATTTCATTTTTCACCATCAGAGGCGTCCCTATACCGCTCTCCAACAGGTGGGGAGCAAAGACACAATAGGAGAAGTATCCTTCATTTGTATCAAACAGCAGGCTGACCTGAGGTTTCTTTTTCTCAAACATTTCATGGAACTGTTCATAAGTCAAAAGATTTTCTTCCACCATCTCATAAGATTCCAGGGATGGGAAACGTCCCATAACGCGCCATACAAACTGGCTTGCCGCATATCTGGTCGCATTGACCAGCATAATATCTATCTTATCCGATTGGAATCCCATCATTTTTCCGATGGTACTGAGAACAATTTTCTCTTCCCAGACCAAAACGATTTCCCACTTTTTTTCATCGTTTTCCCTGCCATAAACCAGCCGGTAATAAATCCCTTTCCCGTATCGTTCCCCACCATAGGACTCGCTGATCGCCCGTGACTTCAGTTGGAACATATCATATAACAGCTTGCTGATCACTTCTTTCATAACCGAAAGTTCTTCCTCCGGCAAAAGATCCGTCCACTTACTCTCCCGTTCTCCGGCTATAGCCTGGTCTTCCGTCAAAGTATGCCCAATCAGCCAACCGGCGCAGGCTGCCAGAAAATGATCTACAGCAACAGAAGAATAATTTTCCCGCACCAGTTCCTCTTCCAGGGCCGGAAGGGTATTATTCCGGAATCCTCTGTGGATGCGCTTATGCATTTCAAAATCTTCATAAGCAATCAGCTCCATATACTTTTCTTCATCTTCAAAATGTTTCATTGCATGTTCTTTAAAGTATTTGATTCCTTCCTCACATGCTTTTTTACTTTTTTTCTCCTCTTCCCCCAGAGCATAAAGCTTATTAATAATCTTAAACAGCCTATGGTGCTCCTCATCAATGATTTTTACTCCAATATTAAACTCATCTTTCCACTCCAGCTGGTTATTCATAATAAATTAACTCCTTACTCTTTACATTCTGACATGTACTTTGTCATATTAGCCAGTATATCATAGAACGTCCAAAAATGTAACACTTGATGGTAAAAAATGTAACCCCCCAATATAATACTGCCCTATATTCGTTCCTGCCAGATCTTCTTTCTGATATAATATGATATTTCGCTGAATATAGTTTAAAGTATCCTGAAATCTGCACACGTTTGAGGTTTAATCATGAAGAAAAACAGACAAAAAAGTCCTCTGATCTTCGGTACGCTCCTGTTGACAGCCTCCGGGATTATTGCCCGGATTGCCGGATTCTTTTACCGAATTTTTCTTTCTCATAAAATCAGTACCGAAGCCATGGGGCTTTATCAGCTTGTCTATCCCATATATGGCATCTGTTTTTCCCTTTGCTGCGGCTCCATACAGACTGCCATTTCCCGTTTCGTGGCTGCTGAGTATCGAAAAAAGGGGGAAGGGGACAGCCGCCGTTATTTGGCATGCGGGCTTTTTCTGGCTCTCTCTCTTTCTTTAACCGCTGCATTCATTATTTACCGGTTTGCTCCGATTTTGTCTGTCCGCGTTCTCCTGGAACCACGTGCTGAAAACCTGCTTCGGGTTTTAGCTTTTTCTGTTCCTTTAAGCGCTGTTCACGCCAGTATCTGCGGTTATTATTACGGGATCAGTAAAGCACAGATTCCGGCTGCCGCCCAACTTATGGAGCAGTTTGTCCGAATTCTGACTGTGATCACGGTTATCCACATTGCGGAAGCTTCCGGCAGGGAAATTACAGCTATTTATGCAGTAGTCGGACATTTAGCCGGAGAAGGCGGCGCGCTGTTTACAAGCCTTCTGGCTTTTTCCAGGCTCTCCGCCAAAAAAATTCCCGCCCCTCAACCAGACGCCATAAAAAAATATCCTTCCCGATTCCTTTTTCACGGCCTTTTGGCCATGGTTCTCCCTCTGATGGGCAACCGGCTGATTTTAAGCCTTCTTCAAAGCGCCGAAGCCATCATGATCCCCGGCTGCCTGAAAACTTACGGCCTCACTTCCAGCGAAGCCTTAAGTGTCTACGGTGTCCTGACAGGTATGTCCCTTCCATTCATTCTCTTTCCCACCGCCATTACCGGCTCTTTATCTGTCATGCTCCTTCCCCACATTGCCGCCGCCCAGTCAGCCAATGCCTATGACAGAATCAATTCCTCCGCCGGATTCTCTGTCCGTTACAGCCTGTACATCGGAATCCTGTTTGCTGGAATTTTCCTTCAGTTTGGAAAAACGGTCGGCCCTGCCATTTTTCACAATGAACTGTCTGGAAGCTTCCTTTCCGTACTTGCCTGGCTTTGCCCTTTCCTGTATGTATCTGGCACCGCCGGAAGTATCATAAACGGCCTGGGGTATACGAAAACAACCTTTCTCCACTCTGCTTTAAGCCTGGCGGTCCGGCTTCTTTTTGTGATGTTCCTTATTCCCCGCATAGGTATCCGCGCCTATTTATATGGACTTCTTTGCAGCGAGTTGGTCCTCACCTTCTCCCACCTTTTCTTCCTTCGGAAAAAAATCGGGCTTTTCATCGCCCCTGTATATGAACTGCTCCGTCCCGTCTTTGCCGCCGTCCTTGCAATGGGCATTTCCAACGCATGGGAATCCCTCCCAATCCACGACGGCCTTCCTGTTCTTTTGGATTTAATGGGTTCCGGGATTTTATTTGTTCTTTGTTTTGGTTTTTTCCTTTTTGTCACCAAAAAGGAACACCACTGATAAATAGTTTTTTGGTTTTCCGAGAAATTGTGGTAAAATGAGAACGGCCCAGTTGTGGAAATCTCCTGCTTTGCAGAGTATAAAAGATTTCTAATAACCCAATCAGATACTGTATAGAAAACCTCAGGAGGAGCCGTTTATGATTGATTTACAAGATCGCAGCCATTGTCCCACGTTGGAAGAAATCGGACAGCATGTCAAAAATCCCCTATTCCAAAAATTTTGTTGGGAAATCAAAGGGAAATATAAAATCATAGAAAAGATAGAATTCAGTTCCTGCAGTTTAGAAAGGGGATGGAACATCAAATTTAAAAAAGCAGGAAAATCTTTATGTACCATATACCCCAGGGAACAATATTTCACTGTATTACTCGTTGTCGGACAAAAAGAAAAAGGAGCCGTTGAAGCAGCGCTTCCTGGCTTTACTGCCGGACTACAGGAACTATACCACCGGACCAAAGAAGGAAATGGTCAGCGATGGCTCATGATTGATCTGGAAGATCAGGATTCCATGTATTATGATGTATTCCGGCTCATTGAAATACGAAGAGCCCGGTAGTCTGTGCCCTTCTCCCTCTGGCCTTTGTGCTGTGGGGACGCAGTTTCCTATAAAGGAACAAAGATTGCGCAAAGCGCAATCGCCGCGCGTGAGCGGGCCTGAAAGGCTAATTTCCTTTCCGCGAACTGCGCATCCCCGGAGGGTTTTTAACTTTATAGGACGCAGTTCCCTATAAAGGAACAAAGGATCCTGCTTGCAGGATTCTCCGCCTGCGGCGGGTCGCTTCAGCGATATAATCCCT
>CAOKOS010000066.1 GCA_948470255.1 uncultured Lachnotalea sp. | reverse complement strand
CTGCTTTAAGGGCTCCACCAGTTCAAATTTCAGATCTTCCGGAAGGCCTCCCACATTGTGATGGGACTTCACCATTTTTGCGGTTTTGGTTCCGCTTTCGATGATGTCGGGATAAATGGTTCCCTGGCCCAGGAAGTCGATTCCCTTAAGCTTTCTCGCCTCTTCTTCAAAGACTCGGATAAATTCTCCCCCGATGATTTTCCGCTTCTGCTCCGGATCTGCCACATTTTCAAGCTTGCCCAGGAACCTCTCGGAAGCATCCACATAGATCAAGTTTGCATGAAGTTCGTCCCGGAAAACTTTTACGACACTTTCCGATTCATTTTTACGCATCAACCCGTGATTCACGTGGACGCATACCAGCTGCTGCCCGATGGCCTTGATCAGCATTGCCGCCACCACGGAAGAATCCACGCCGCCGGAGAGGGCCAGCAGCACCTTTTTCTCTCCCACCTGTTTTCTGATCAGCTCCACCTGATCTTCGATGAAATTTTTCATGTTCCAGTTGGCTTCCGACTTACATTCTTCAAACACAAACTTCTTCAATGCCTCCTGAGCCGGCATTTTGTCGAACTGTGCCTTGCATTTTGACTGGGGGTAATCAATGGAAATCATGGGAATCCCCATGTCGTAAAGTTCCGGCCGGATCTCCACAGCCTGTCCCTCTACGATACGGTTTTCGCCGCCGTTCAGAATCACACCTTTCACATTTTTGAAAGCCTTCAGTTCCTCCACCGTAATGTCGTGGGGATGGATTTCACTGTATACGCCAAGGCTGCGGATCTCACGGGCAAGCACTGTGTTCTCCGTACTTCCCAAATCCAGAATTACAATCAGATCTTGTTTCATAAATTGCAGTCTCCTTTGTCTTTTTATAGTTTCTTCTTTTTTCCTATTCTATCACAATCCAAAAACGAAGGATATACCTTTATGGAATCGCTGTCAAATTTTATAAATCTGCTTTTTCAAGAAAAGGATTTTTCCTGAAAAGCTATGAATATGGGGAAGCGCCGTCAAATCGTGCAAACCTCTTATTTTTCCGCAAACAGGGACATCGCCGCCTCTTCTTCAAATTGCCTGAAATATAGTTCGCTGTAATATCCTCCCTGCCCAAGCAGCTCCTGATGGCTCCCCCTCTCGATGATCTTTCCGTCTTTCACCACCAGAATCAGATCTGCCTGACGGATGGTGGACAGCCGGTGGGCAATCACAAAAGAAGTATGGCCTTTCAGCAGACGTCCGACTGCTTTTTGAATCAACTGCTCTGTCTTTGTATCAATGGAAGAAGTCGCCTCGTCCAGGACAAAAATAGCCGGATCCGCAAGGATTGCCCTGGCAAAAGAGATCAGCTGTTTTTCTCCCACAGAAAGGCGCCCGCCGCTCTCCCCCACATTGCTTTCATATCCGTCCTCCAGTTTTGCCGCCACCACATCTGCCGACACCTGCCTGGCCGCCTCCTCCACTTCGCTGTCAGTGGCGTCAAGCCGCCCATAACGGATATTTTCCCGGACAGTACCGGAAAACAGGTGGGGATTTTGGAGCACATAGCCGATCTGGCTGTGGAGCCACAGCTGAGACCGCTCCCGGTAATCTACGCCGTCAATCAGAATCCGCCCTGAAGTCGGCTCAAAAAAGCGCCCCAGCAGGTTGACCAGTGTGGATTTCCCTGCCCCTGTTTCTCCTACAATCGCCACATTCATCCCCTCCGGTATGTGAAGGTTAAAATGTTCCAGTACATATTCCTTCCCGTCAGGGTACATAAAGGACACATCTTCAAATTCGATATCTCCCCTGATACGCTCCCAGTTTTCTTTTTTAGCTGTAAAGTTGTCTCCGTATCGTTGTATCACGTCTTCCCTGTCCATGACACCCGGCTTCTGTTCCAGCAAATCCATAACACGCTCGATGTTGGCCTGGCAGGAAATTAAATCTGACAAAAGCCTTGCAAGCTGCTGAACCGGTTCAAAAAGAATGACTGCATACGATATAAATACCGACAGCATCCCAATCTGCATCAGATCTTCCTGTACCATCCTTCCTCCCTTTGCCAGTACGATGGCAGACGCCACTGAACTGAAGAAAAGAATGGTTGGAATATAAACAGCATTTAATTTTGCACTTCGGCTGGCTGCCTGATGCATCTGTGCTGTTTTTGAAAAAAATTCCCGGTCGTTATCCTTTTCTATTACCATACTTTTGGATGTCTTGACGCCTGTAATGCCCTCGTTGTAAGCGCTGGTAATCTGGGAATTGATCCGGCGCACCTTTCTGTTCCAGTGTAGAATCCTGTTCTGGAAATATACTGTCAGAAATGCAATGCCCGGCACCACCAGCATAATGATAAGAGCCAACTTTACATTCAGGAACAGCATGACTCCAAATACAGCCACCACATAGACGAAAGCCCAAAACATATCCACCAGCCCCCAGGCAACCATGGAAGCAATCCTTAAGGTATCGCTCATTACCCGGGCATGGATGTATCCCACAGGCGTTGTATTATAATAGGAAAAAGACAGTGTCTGCAGATGTTCAAACTGCGCCCATTTCAGATCCCGCCCCAAATTCATTTCAATGGTGATAGCCGCGTGCACCGAAATATACACGCTGACTGTCTGTAATGCAATCATTAACACGTAGATAAGCGCAAACGACCCCAGGCCATCCAGGCTGTCCTGCACGATAAAATGATCAATCGCATAGCTCTGGAACAGGGGCACCAGAATATCCACCCCCGCCAGAAAAATATTCAACCCCATGGTGGTGAGGAAATATCTTTTATAAGGCTTAAAAAAAGGAATCATTTTCGCCCAGATCCGAAAGCTGAAAGGTTTGCTATATTCCTGCTCTTCGTATGCCGCCATCTTCTTCTCCCTCCTGCTGTTTCATAAGAAATCCTTCATCTGGCCTCTTCCATGGGTTCCCCCGCTCCTATCTTCCGCTCCTGGCGGCCTTCCCTATTCCATCTGCCTTCCTCCGCCGGCTTGCCCGGTTTCACCTTCTGCCTATCGTCGCCGCTCATCTGTATCTCATAAATCTGGCGATAGATTCCTTCCTTCTGGATTAATTCGGCGTGGGTTCCCATTTCTTCCACTTTCCCGCGGTTTAACACCATGATTCTGTCTGCTCCCATCAGCGTTGTAATCCTGTGGGAAATGAGAATGACTGTCGCCCCTTTCATCCGCTCTTTCAGAGAATTCCGTATTCGGTAATCCGTCTGGGAATCCACCGCTGACAGGGAATCATCAAAGACCATGATTGGCGCCTTTTGCAAAAGCATCCGGGCAATGGCCACTCTCTGACGCTGTCCGCCTGAAAGTGTCACCCCCCGTTCTCCCACCAATGTTTCATAACCATCTGCAAATCCCATAACTGAATCATCCACGCAGGCAATGCCTGCCGCCTGACGGATTTCTCCCAGAGTTGCAGCCGGCGCAGAGGCGGCAATATTCTCCCGGATGGTCCTGGAATAAAGAAAAGGCTCCTGAAGCGCCATACCCACGTGGCGGCGAAGCCAGGGCAGAGGCAGCTTTCGGATATCAATACCACCAATGGTGATCACGCCCTCATCCAGTTCATAGAGCCTGGTTAAAAGCTGCAGAATAGTGGTCTTCCCGCTTCCGGTGCCGCCCAGGATTCCAAAGGTTTTTCCCTCAGGGACGGAAAAAGATACGTCATCCAGCACTTTCTTCCCCGGCTCGTAACCAAACGACACATGGGAAAAAGCAATATCCATGTGTTCCGGCAGCTGTTTTTCATTCCGGCAACTATTTTTGTCCTGCTGTTCTTCTTCCCCATATGATTCTTCCTGTCCGCGGATAATATAATCCACACGTTCAAAAGATACTCCCGCCTTACTCATATCTGAGAGAATCCGTCCCAGTCCGCGTACCGGCCATACCAGCACAGTATTATAGGAAGCAAAAGCCACGAATTCACCTACGGACATATTCCCGTGGACAGCTTCCACCGCCCCCAGCACGATTACCACAACCACCTGCAGCCCTGTGATCAGATCCCCTATCCCCCAGTAAAGGCCGGACAAGGTTCCCAGCCTAATCCACATACGGGCAAAAATTTCATTTTTCTCCTGGAATCTGTCCATCTCAAACTGTTCCCGCCCAAAAGCCCGGACCACCCGGACACCCGTGGCATTTTCCTGTACCACGGTAGACAGTTCCCCTTCCGCCTCATCCGCCTTTGTAAACCGTTTTGCGATCAGCCGGTAAAAAACTGCGGAATATAAGATCACCACCGGAACAAAAAGCAGTACCAAAAAAGCCAGTTTCCTGTTCATGGAAACCATTGCCATAAAAGAAATGCCCACCAGAAATGCTGTCCTGAATACCTCCAGCAGCTGCGTCACCACAAAATTCCGGATTACTTCCACATCTGAGGTACACCGCTGGATAATATCACCTGTCTGGTTCCTGTCATGCCAGCTCATAGGAAGCCTCTGTACATGGGTAAACAGAGAATCCCGCATATTCTTTGCAAAATCCTCTCCTGCCCGCGCTGTGCAGCTGCGAGTCACGAAAGTAGAAAAACCGGAAAGCACAGCCACTGCTGCAATGGCCAGTGACAGTACCCAAAGGTGTTCCTCCAGATATTGATATCCGCCTCCTCCCAGTACTTCATCAATACTGAACCGGAAAATCTGCGGAGTCACCGCATTAAGCGCCGTCGTCACAAAAGAAGCCGCCGCCGCACAGATAAAGTACCGTTTGGAGCCATAAAAATACTGCAGGATCAACTTTATTTTTCTGTTTGAATGTTTTTCCCTTTTCCTGGAAACTGTTTTCATATGCCTCCCCATCTGAAAATGCGGAACAGTTTCCTGCTCCGCATACTGTCGCATTTTTTTAACCCGGCTACTCGAATTCCACCGTTCCAGGCGGTTTGCTGGTCAAATCATACAAGACCCGGTTGACCCCTTTTACCTCGTTGACAATCCTGTTTGCCGTGATACCCAGCACATTCCAGGGCAGTTCCGATACTTCGGCTGTCATAAAATCGCTGGTGTTTACCGCCCGCAAAGCCACTGCATAGTCATAAGTCCGCCCGTCTCCCATGACGCCGACGGAACGCATATTTGTGAGAGCGGCAAAATACTGGCCCAGTCCACGATCCAGCCCCGCCTTGGCGATCTCTTCCCGGTAAATGGCGTCGGCTTCCTGGACAATCCGTACCTTTTCGGCCGTCACTTCTCCGATGATGCGGATACCAAGCCCCGGACCCGGGAATGGCTGGCGGTATACGAGATATCCAGGAATTCCCAGCTCAAGACCGGCTTTTCGTACTTCATCTTTAAAAAGGAGGCGCAGCGGCTCAATAATTTCCTTAAAATCCACCACATCAGGCAGGCCGCCCACATTGTGATGAGATTTGATCACCGCTGATTTCCCAAGTCCGCTTTCGATGACGTCCGGGTAAATGGTTCCCTGCACCAGATAATCTACTTTGCCGATTTTTCTGGCCTCTTCCTCAAACACACGGATAAATTCAGCGCCGATGATTTTCCTCTTCTGTTCCGGTTCTGTCACACCCTCCAGTTTTTTATAGTAACGTTCCCTGGCGTCCACACGGATAAAATTAAGCTCGTAAACGCCTTCCGGGCCAAATACGGCTTCCACTTCATCTCCCTCATTCTTCCGAAGAAGGCCATGGTCAACAAATACGCAAGTCAGCTGTTTTCCGACTGCCCTGGAAAGCAGCACTGCAGCCACAGAAGAATCTACGCCGCCCGACAAGGCGCAAAGCACTTTGCCGTCGCCGATTTTCTCCCGCAGGGCTTTAATGGTATCCTCCACAAAGGAACCCATCTTCCAGTCCCCGCTGCATCCGCAAATCTTATGTACGAAATTAAAAAGCATTTTCATGCCTTCCTGCGTATGCATCACTTCCGGATGGAACTGAACGGCATACAGTTTCCGCCCCTCACATTCCATGGCCGCCACGGGACACACGGAAGTATGGGCTGTCACCAGAAATTCTTCCGGCGCTTTTGAAATATAATCCGTATGGCTCATCCAGCAAATGGTGCGGGCCTGTACGCCGTCAAAAAGGACTGACCCACCCTCCACCTCCACTTCTGTCTTTCCATACTCGCTGACAGGCGCCGTCTCCACCTTTCCTCCCAGCATATGTGCCATCAGCTGGGAACCATAGCAGATTCCCAGAATCGGAATCCCCAGCTCAAACAGTTCTTTCTCGCAGCGGGGAGACGCCGCGCCGTATACGCTATTGGGACCGCCCGTAAATATGATTCCCCTGGGATTCATGGCCTTCAGCTGATCCAGCCCCATACTATAAGGGTGAACCTCACAATAGACGTTACATTCGCGGACTCTTCTGGCAATCAGCTGATTATACTGGCCGCCGAAATCCAGGACAACAATCATTTCTTTCTTCACAAAGGATTCCTCCTGCATTTTTCAATGATTTTGTATTCCCCAAGTGGTTCCAAAACCCCTTTTTACACCTCGGAATCCTCCGGCGTTTCCCCATCCCCGGACTCCGCCTCTTTTGCCAGGATATCGTTCTCCGCCCCGCATTTTCCGCAGAATCTGTCTTCATTTGGCATCCATGCCCCGCAGCTTGTGCACTGCTTCTGATTCTTTAAAATCTGCTTATCTTTTGTCAGGCTGTCCAGCCTGGCTGCGCACTCCCGGATATCGGCCGCATAGACGGCATACGGTTCCGGCATATCGCTTTCATGATTTTTAAAGTATGCTTCACCCAGAGCCTCATAAGCCTTCTTTAATTTTGTCTCTTCCTGAGAAATCTGAAGGCACAGCTTCGTGGAACCTGCCACTTCCTTCGTCTTGCTTCCCACCACTTTGCTGGTGCTGGCAAGCGTTTCACCCAATGTATCAAAAAATCCCATTTGAATCCTCCTTCCTAAGCCGCTTTCATACCGTCGATTGACAAGAGCATACACGGCCGGATAAAGGTACATTTTGCCGTAGACTGCGTTACTTTCGCTCCGTGTACGTCTCTGTACGTGTCGCTTAAGCGCCTTGCGAATTGACGTATTTCTATATTATAATTTCATCTATGATAATTGTCAATCCGCCCTGTTTCCCCCAGATGATGCGCATCATTGAGCACCCGCAGGATACAGCGATCCTCCTCCACGTCGATGATTGTCAGAGAAGTATTATCCAGCTCCATGCACCGGTAAAACCGGGAACTCATATCCAATAAGTAGAACACTGCCAGCTTCAGGATACCGCCGTGGGCCACCACCGCCACCGTCTTATCGGTGTGGCGGTATTCCTCCTTAATTTCCTCCAGTGCAGCGCCTACCCGCAGTTTCGCCTTGTTCAGCGTCCCTTCTCCCTCCATTGGATAATGGAAAGGCTCCGTCCTGTATCTCATAAATGCTTCCCCAAACTGTTCCTGAAGCATTTCCAGTGTAAGACCGTCCCACTTTCCAAAATCCAGCTCTTTGATCCCCTCCACTTTATGAATCGGAAGCCCTTTCGGTTCCGCAATGGCCCTTGCCGTGTCATATGCCCTCTGAAGGGGAGATGAATATACGGCATCCACATGAATCTTCTCAAAACGCTGCCCCAATGCTGCCACCTGGGCTTTTCCTTTCTCTGAAAGTGGAATATCCGTCTGCCCCTGATAGCGTCCCTGTATATTCCATTCTGTCTCCCCATGCCTTACCAATATAAACCGCATCGCCTGCTCTCCTCACCTATTTTCTTTTTCGTACCTGCTTCCTTTCAGGAAAGATACCGCTTCACATACTGTCCCGTATAGGATACAGGATTTTCAGCAACCTCTTCCGGTGTTCCCATGGCTATCACCGTCCCGCCGCCGTCGCCGCCTTCCGGCCCCATATCAATCAGGTAATCCGCTGTTTTGATCACATCCAGATTATGCTCGATTACAATGACTGTGTTTCCATTTTCACATAAACGCTGAAGAATTTCAACCAGCTTGTGAACATCTGCAAAATGAAGCCCCGTCGTCGGTTCATCCAAAATATAAATGGTTTTCCCCGTATCCCTTTTGGACAGCTCCGTGGCCAGTTTAATCCTCTGGGCCTCGCCGCCGGACAGCGTCGTGGACGGCTGCCCCAGTTTAAGGTAAGAAAGCCCCACATCGTAAAGCGTTTCTATTTTTCTTTTGACAGAAGGGACATTTTCAAAAAATTTGAGAGCTTCCTCCACCGTCATATCCAGCACATCATAAATACTTTTCCCTTTATATTTTACTTCCAAAGTTTCCCTGTTGTATCGTTTCCCGCCGCAAACCTCACACGGGACATATACGTCGGGAAGGAAATGCATTTCAATCTTCAGAATACCGTCGCCGCCGCAGGCTTCACATCGCCCGCCTTTCACATTAAAACTGAATCGTCCTTTCTGATAGCCCCTGGCTTTCGCATCTGCCGTGGAAGCAAACAAATCTCGAATCTGGTCAAACACTCCCGTATAGGTGGCCGGATTGGAACGAGGCGTCCGCCCGATGGGGGACTGGTCAATGGCGATCACCTTATCCAGCCGTTCCATGCCCTCAATGGATTTATGCCTGCCTGGAATGGTACGCGCCCGGTTTAAGTTCCTGGCAAGGGATTTATAGAGGATTTCATTGACCAGGGAAGATTTCCCTGAGCCGGAAACACCTGTCACACAGGTAAAGACTCCCAGCGGTATTTTCACAGTAATGTTCTTCAGATTATTTTCAGCCGCCCCTTTGACCGTCAGGAAATACTCCGGCTTCCTCCGGGCTGGCGGCACCGGAATTTTTTTTCTTCCGCTCAAGTAGGCGCCGGTAATGGAAGTCTCACATGCAATGATATCTTCCGCCCTGCCCACAGCCACCACTTCTCCGCCGTGTTCCCCCGCTCCCGGCCCGATATCCACAATACAGTCCGCCGCCCTCATGGTATCTTCGTCATGTTCCACCACCAACACGCTGTTTCCCAAGTCCCGCAGGTGAATCAGAGTCCGCAAAAGCTTGTCATTGTCCCGTTGATGGAGGCCGATACTGGGTTCATCCAAAATATAAGCCACCCCCACCAGGCCGGAGCCGATCTGGGTCGCCAGGCGGATTCTCTGGGCCTCGCCGCCGGACAGCGTCGCCGTCCCACGGGTCAGGGACAAATAATCCAGCCCCACATCCACCAAAAATCCTACCCTGGCCCGGATTTCCTTAAGAACCAGTTTTCCAATGGACACCTGCGTTGAAGTCAGTTTCTCTTCCATACCCTCCATAAACCCGTTCAACTTTCCTATGGACATGGCGGTAATATCATAAATATTTTTATCACAGACAGTCACTGCCAGAGAGCTTTGCTTCAGCCTCTTTCCGCCGCAGACCTTGCAGGGGGTAATCCGCATGAAACTTTCATATTCTGCCTTTATGGTTTCCGACCCTGTCTCCCGGTAACGCCGCTCCACATTCCGTAAAAGCCCCTCAAAATCCACATCATAAGTTCCCTCCCCCCTCTGTCCCTTGTAATGGACCTTCACTGTGCGGCCGTCAGTTCCATGGAGCAGCACATCATGAATTTTTTTCGGGTAATCCTGAAAAGGCGTATCCAAGTCAAAATGGTACTCTTCACACAAAGCCTCCAAAATGGCCCTGCTGAAGCTTCCCTGAGTGTTACAGGACTGCCACCCGCAGACAGTGATGGCCCCCTGGTTAATGCTGAGGGCCTTGTCCGGTATCATCAGCTCCTCGTCAAATTCCATTTTATAGCCAAGACCGGAACACTCCGGACAGGCGCCAAAGGGGTTGTTGAAGGAAAAGCTCCGCGGCTCCACCTCATCAATGCTGATGCCGCAGTCCGGGCAGGCAAAGCTCTGGCTGAAGTTAAGCGGTTCCCCGTCAGCCACATCCACCACCATCAAGCCGTCTGAAAGCCGCATGGCTGTTTCTATGGAATCTGTCAGCCTTTTCTCAATCCCCGGTTTCACCATAATACGGTCCACAACGATCTCTATGTTATGCTTGATATTTTTGTCCAGGGCGATCTCTTCTGTCAGCTCATACAGGTTTCCGTCAATACGGACTCTGACGAAGCCGCTCCGCTTGGCCTGATCCAGTACTTTTTCATGACGCCCTTTGCGTCCCCGGACCACAGGAGCCAAAATCTGTATCTTCGTCCGTTCCGGCAGGCCTGAAATCTGATCCACCATCTGATCCACCGACTGCTTCTTAATCTCCCGTCCGCATTTCGGGCAGTGGGGAATCCCGATCCTGGCATAAAGGAGCCGGAAATAATCATAAATCTCCGTCACTGTCCCCACGGTGGAACGTGGATTCCTGTTGGTGGATTTCTGATCAATGGAAATGGCGGGAGAAAGCCCCTCTATACTTTCCACTTCCGGCTTTTCCATCTGCCCTAAAAACTGCCTGGCATAGGAGGAAAGGGATTCCATATACCGCCTCTGCCCTTCCGCATAAATGGTGTCAAATGCCAGGGATGACTTCCCTGACCCGGAAAGCCCCGTCAGGACCACAAATTTGTCCCTGGGAATATCCACTGATATGTTTTTCAGATTATGCTCATTGGCCCCCCGGATTCTGATATATTTCACATCTGCCCTTTTTCTCATCTCTTCCATGGTTTTCTCCTGTCATAATTCCTTCTTGAATGTTCATCCAGAACCCCGGCATACCGCCTGGCCCTTTCAATGTTTCGTCAATGATTCACTTCGTATAAATATTTCTTAAGCTCCATCATCTGATCCCTGAGCACGGCCGCCTGTTCAAAATTAAGCTCTGCCGCCGCCTTCTGCATTTTTTTCTGAACCTCGCCGATCAGCTTCAATAACTCTTTTTCATTCATGGACTCCGGTTCCTTTGCAAGTTTCAGGCCGCGGACCGGCTCTTCCTCTGATTTGGAAATACTGATCAGATCTCTCACTGCTTTCTTGATGGAAGTGGGAGTAATGCCGTGGGCCTCATTGTATGCCTTTTGAAGTTCCCTCCTCCGCTTCGTCTCTTCAATGGCCACCCGCATGGAATCTGTCATGGTGTCTGCATACAGGATCACATGCCCTTCTGAATTCCGCGCCGCCCTTCCTATGGTCTGAATCAGGGAAGTTTCCGACCGCAGAAACCCTTCCTTATCCGCGTCCAGGATCGCCACCAAACTGATCTCCGGTATGTCCAGCCCCTCACGCAGAAGATTAATTCCCACCAGCACGTCAAACATGTCCATTCGCATATCCCGGATAATCTCACTCCGCTCCAGCGTATCAATATCTGAATGGAGGTACTTGACCCGGATACCCACTTCCCGCATATAGTCCGTCAAATCTTCTGCCATCCGTTTTGTCAGGGTGGTCACCAGCACTTTTTGCTTTTTCTCCACCACCTGATTCACCTGGGAAACCAAGTCGTCGATCTGTCCCTCCACAGGCTTCACTTCCACCTCCGGATCCAAAAGGCCGGTGGGCCGGATAATCTGCTCCGTCCTGAAAAGCTCATGCTCCCCTTCATAAGGCCCCGGCGTGGCCGACACAAACAAAAGCTGGTCAATCCGCTCCTCAAATTCCGCAAAGTTAAGGGGACGGTTATCAAGGGCGGACGGCAGACGGAATCCATAGTCCACCAAAGTCATTTTTCTGGAGCGGTCCCCCGCATACATACCTCTTATCTGCGGCACTGTCATATGGGACTCGTCAATGATAATCAGAAAATCGTCGGGGAAATAATCGAACAGCGTACAGGGCGGTTCTCCCGGCTCCTGCCCGGTCAAATGCCTGGAATAGTTCTCTATCCCGGAGCAAAATCCCGTCTCCCGCATCATTTCAATATCAAAATTCGTCCTCTCCGAAATCCGCTGTGCCTCCAAAAGCTTGTCCTCCCTGCGGAAATAGGCCACCTGTTCCTTTAACTCCTCCGCAATGGTTCCTGTGGCTTCCAGCATTTTTTCCCTGGGTACCACATAATGAGAAGCCGGAAAAATGGCAATGTGTTCCAGGCGGCTTTTCGCCTCCCCGGTCAGCGGATCAATCTCCGAAATCCTGTCCACCTCATCTCCAAAAAATTCCACACGGTAGGCCGTCCCTTCCGAATAGGCAGGATAGATTTCCAGCACGTCCCCCCGCACCCGGAAGGATCCCCTCTTAAAATCCATATCATTCCTATTATACTGAATTTCAATCAGCTTACGCACCACATCATCCCTGTCCCGCTCCATGCCAGGCCGCAGGGAAACCACCATGTTTTTATAATCAATGGGACTTCCCAGGCCATAAATGCAGGACACCGACGCAATGATGATCACGTCTTCCCGTTCCGAAAGAGCCGCCGTGGCCGAATGGCGCAGCTTGTCGATCTCATCATTAATGGAAGAATCCTTCTCAATGTAAGTATCCGTCGAAGGCACATATGCTTCCGGCTGGTAATAATCATAATAGGACACAAAATACTCTACTGCATTCTCAGGGAACATCTCCTTGAATTCTC
>CAOKOS010000065.1 GCA_948470255.1 uncultured Lachnotalea sp. | reverse complement strand
CATCCCTCTGCCCTTCTTCTGAATTTTCCCAGCCATATATTATACATTAAAACAGCTTCCTCCCATAAATTCTCTCAGCAGGGAATTTTTCGGGATATCATCGTTTACCACAGTCAGAAAATAATCAAAAAACTTCAAAAGCCGTTTCGCTTCCACATATTCCGGCGACTCTTTCGGGATTCCAAAAAGCAGCGGCTCTGCATATGGTTTCAATACTGCCAGTTCATAAATCAGCGCGGAATTAAACACCACGTCCGCTGATTCCTGGTAAGGAAAAATATTCTCCTCTTCGCCTCTCCTGACAGAAGGCCACATGGCAATGGTATCCTTGGCTGCCGTTCCCCTGGTACGGGCATCCCGCACCATCCTCCGGATAAGCCGTCCGTCCGTACTGGGAATCCTGTTGTGCTCATCCACATTCAGCTGGGTCAGGGCGCTGATATAAATTTTATATTTATATTCTGAAGACAGACTATAAGAGAGCTTGTCATTTAACCCATGGATCCCCTCTATCACCAGGATATCCTCCGGGCCCATGGCCAGAGTATCGCCGCGGTATTCCCGTCTTCCCTTTTTAAAATTGAAGGTGGGCATGGCGACCGTCTTCCCTGCCAAAAGCTCCGTCATGTCTTTATTAAACTGCTCCACATCAATGGCTTCCAGACACTCAAAGTTGTATTCCCCGAATTCATCCCTGGGGGTATCCTCCCTGTTGACAAAGTAATTGTCCAGGGCAATGGGATGGGGCTTTAACCCCAGAGTCCTTAACTGGATAGAAAGACGGTGGGAAAAACTGGTTTTCCCTGAGGAGGAGGGCCCCGCGATCATCACAAATTTTTTCTTCCTGTCCGCCGCAATTTCCGAAGCAATTTCCGCAAGGCGTTTTTCCATCAAAGCTTCCTGCACCAGGATCAAGTCACCGATGGTGCCATTGACAATCTGTTCATTGAGATCCCCCACGGTATCCACCCCCAGATTTTCTCCCCACCTGGAAGCCTCCTTCTGGCAGCGGTACACCTTTTCTCCCGGATTGAAATCAGGAATCTTCTCCGGTTCCCTCTGGATGGGCATCTGGATCACAATGCCTCCATCAAAATAAAATAATTTAAAATATTTTAAATACCCCGTATCCGGCACCATATATCCATAATAATAATCTTCAAAATTTCGGATTTTATAGACATTTACCCTGGATACCCTCCGGTAACGGAACAATTTTTCTTTATCATGCATCTGATAGTTTCCAAACAGCTCCACAGCCTCATTGATGGGGAGGTTCCTTTTTTCGATGGGAAGTCTTTCTGCCACCAGCTCCCGCATCTTTTCTTCCACTTTTGCAGTAAAAGCTTCGTCCACCAGGACACGGCCCCGGATATCCACGTAAACCCCCTTGCTGACAGCAAAATCCACCAGCACCTTATCCAGCGCTTCCCGTCCCGCCACGGCATAGATTGCCTTCACCAAAAGGAAAATCATACTGCGCCGGTAAGTCTGAAAACCAGGTTTATCTGCTGCCGTAAAAAACCGGACGCTGCTTCCGTCCACCACTGTTTTATGTAGCTCCGCCAGTTTTCCATCCACGGAAGCCAGTAAAATATCATGATTATAATGTTCCTGCACCTGCTCCGCCAGAGAATAAAGCGTACTGTTTTCCTCCACCTGAAGCTCCTGATTGTTCCACATTACCTTCCACATAGTAAATCCCTCCTATAGTACTTTGCACGGATAGGAAACCGGCGCCTGCACCACTTCCAATCCGGGTTTTTCTGCCAAAAGCCTGTCGGCTACTGTTTCCACGAAAATATGTTCCAGCCCGTAATGTCCGGCATCCACAAGGGCAACCCCCTCTGCCACAAGATCCAGCCCTTCATGATGGCCCATGTCCCCGGTGATCAGGACATCCACCTCCGCCTTGAGGGCCGCTTCCACCATACTCTTCCCGGAACCAGGGGAAATTGCCACTTTTTTTATCATTCCCACATGGCCTGACGAAGATAAGGGCTTTTGTAAAGCAGGATATACCATAAGGGACGGTATCTGAAACCGCTCTTTCAAAGCCTCTGCCAGTCCCTCCAGGGACACAGGCTTTTTCAAATATCCCACTTTCCCAATCCCCACCAAAACGCCTTCCTGCTCCCCGGAAGGCTCCAGCGGAAGAATCCCCCTCTCTTCATCAAACAGGCCGAAACGCCCTGCTGCCAAATCTGCCATTCCGCCTTTTGCAATGTCAAAATTTGTGTGGCCTGCGTAACAGGAAAGATCTGCTTTTATGAGAGACAAAAGCCGTCTTCCCAGGGCATCCCTGTCACAGACCCTTTTTATGCCGCCGAAAATCAGCGGATGATGGGTAATCATCATGTCGGCTCCCACAGTTACTGCCGCTTCTATGGTTTCTTCCGTAGCATCAAGGGCTATATATACCTTCTTTACCTCCTTCTTCGCCCTCCCTGCCAGAAGCCCCACATTATCCCAGGGACAGGCCAGGGATTCCGGCCACTTTGCATCAAACCATTCCATTATTTCCAAGCAAGTTCTCATGGTTAAAACTCTTCCCCTTTCTTTCCCTCTGCTTTCCAGAACAAGTCAAGGGCCCCATTGACCTGTATTAATCTCTCTTCTATTTCAAAAAGACGTCCATCCGCCCGTTTTGTACCTGCCTGGGAAAGCTTCCTTTTCAAATCCTCACATGTCCGTTTCTCCTTTAAAAGGAACTCTCCCACCACAGGCTTCCCTGATCTCAGCAGATACCGCCCATAAGCTTCTTCTATGTAATTCCACTGTTTTTTACCGTCTGCTCCCTGATGATAAGCTGTTTTTATCACGGTATAATATTTTCCCCCGTCCTCTGCCATATCTTCGTCCAGGATTTCATATCCATTCTCCAGAAGATAACGGCGTACCAGCCGTACCTCTGACTGGGGGGAAAGCACCAGATACTTCAGCGCCCTGGCTGTTTCCTTTCCGTTTTCCAGGATACGGATCGTTAAAGGCCCCCCCATTCCCGCAATGACTGCCACGTCGGCTTCCCCCGGCAATACGGCCAAAAACCCGTCGCTGAGCCTTAAGGATATCCTGTCGTCCAGCCCCTTCTCCCGCACATGTTCTTTTGCCCGGAGAAGGGGACCCCGGTTGATATCAGCCGCAATGGCGCCGGATATCTTTCCGTCCTCCAAAAGCCGGATGGGAAGATATCCGTGATCCGTACCAATATCCGCCAACAGGCTCCCTTCCTCCACCATGGCTGCGATTGCCTGGAGCCTGGAGGAAAGCGGCGTTTTCCCTTTTGTGTGCTGTCCCATCGTGTGTCACTCCACTTTCTCAATTTATTCCAGAAAATCTTTCAGCTTCCTGCTCCTGCTGGGATGACGCAGTTTCCGCAAGGCTTTAGCTTCAATCTGGCGGATCCTCTCCCTTGTCACATTAAATTCTTTTCCCACTTCTTCCAGGGTACGCCCCTGCCCGTCCAAAAGGCCAAACCTCATACAAAGTACCTGGCGTTCCCTGTCCGTAAGCGTATGAAGCACCTCTCCCAGCTGTTCTTTCAACATGGAGAAATCCGCCGCTTCTGCAGGCACCAATACCCGGTCGTCCTGGATAAAATCCGATAGATGGCTGTCGTCCTCCTCCCCCACAGGCGTTTCCAGGGAAACAGGTTCCAAGGAGAACCTCATGATCTCACGTACCCGGTCAGGAGACAATTTCATGTATTCTGCGATCTCTTCCGGGCTGGGTTCCCGTCCGTATTCCTGGGTTAAACTTCGGGACACCCGGATAACCCGGTTGATGGTTTCTACCATATGGACAGGGATCCTGATGGTCCTTCCCTGATCCGCAATGGCCCTGGTAATGGCCTGGCGGATCCACCAGGTGGCATAGGTACTGAATTTGTAGCCTTTTTTATAATCAAATTTCTCCACAGCCTTCATCAGGCCAAGGTTTCCTTCCTGAATTAAATCCAAAAACTGCATCCCACGGCCCGCATACCGCTTGGCAACGCTGACCACCAGCCGGAGGTTTGCTTCCGCAAGCCTTCTTGCCGCCTCCTCATCCCCTTTTTCAATCTTTTTTGCCAGGCCAGCCTCTTCCCCCGGCGTAAGAAGCGGAATCTTTCCGATTTCCTTTAAATAAAGCCGTACCGGATCTTCCTCCGAAGCGC
Source organism: uncultured Lachnotalea sp. (assembly GCA_948470255.1). Taxonomy (GTDB): domain Bacteria; phylum Bacillota; class Clostridia; order Lachnospirales; family Lachnospiraceae; genus Lientehia. The sequence continues at coordinate 8,332 of CAOKOS010000065.1, read as the reverse complement.
CTTCCATCTCCTTAGTAAATGGAAGTTCTTCACCTTCCGCCTCCTCTGGAAGGGTAAAAGGCCCTTCCGGAAGCTCGCTTTGTATCTCCACGCCTGCAGCCTCCAGCACCTGAAAGGTCCTGTCAATGCAGTCCGCATTCAGACTGTCCTCCCCAAGCGCCTCCATGATATCCTGATAATCCAGAATGTTTTTCCTCTGTGCCGCCAGCGCAACTAATCCTGCCAGCTTGTCCTCCAGTCGGAGATTTACCGCCTCCATACAACTCCCATCCTTCCGTCGTCTACTACTGTTCGGTGATACCCCATGGCTGTCACTTGACATTCCTCAAAGATATTTTTTCCTTAATTGAGAGAAATATGCAGTCCGTTTATGTTTGTCTGCTCTTTCATGAGTTCCTGCAAAGCGGCCATGTCTGTCGCACGCCTGGTCTTTTCCTCCAGGCTGTGCCGTTTAATCCGCTTTACAGTTTCTGAAAACGCCTTCTCCCGCTCTTCCTTTGTCAGTTCTGAAAGAGAAGTGTTGAACAGCGATGCCACTTCCTTATACTCGTCTCCATCGTTGATAAAATGATTCAAAATGCCGGCCGGCGCCAGGTTCCCGTGTTCCAGGCCCTCATATACCATGGCGGCCACCTTTTGATATAAGTCTTCCGTAAAGTCTTCCGGCGTGAGAATCCCCTTTACCGCGGGATATACTCTCTTATCTTCAATCAGCCAGGTCAGTAAAAGCCTCTGGGATTTGCGGATACCATCCGGTTTTTCTTTCTTTTTTCCCTGTCTGTAACCCTGATCCGTCCCCTTTGCCACAAGTCCCACCCGTCCGCCTTTGGCGTTCACCAGCCCTTTCAGGCCGTCATAATCAATATGGTACTGCCTTGCGGCTGCTTCCATATAGTTTTCCCGCTCCAGCCGTTGGTTAAACTGCAGAAGTTTCTCTGCAAGGGCATTGTGGAATGTTGTTTTTTGTTCTGGGTCCCCCATGTCATACTGGGCATACAGGACATCCGTCTCAAAAAGGAAACTGTTTTTCGCCTGGGAAATCCGTTCCTCAAAGGCTTCGCTTCCAAGGGCTTTCATAAATTCATCCGGGTCTTTATAAGGTTTTAAGCTCAATACTTTCGCCGAAAGCCCTGCCTCCTTTAAAATCGGAATGGCCCTGAGGGCCGCTTTCCTCCCCGCCCCGTCACTGTCATACGCTAAAACCACCTGCTCCGTATAACGGCGCAGAAGGTTTGCCTGCCCCGGGGTAAACGCTGTCCCGAGGGAAGCGACTGCATTGGAAAATCCCGCCTGATGCATGGAAATCACATCCATATACCCCTCGCAAATCAACATATACGGTTTTCTGGAAGTCCTGGCATAATTCAGCCCGTAAAGATTCCTGCTTTTATCAAAGACCCGCGTTTCGGGGGAATTCAAATATTTCGGTTCCCCCTCTCCCATAACCCGGCCGCCAAAGCCGATAATTTTTCCATTCACGTCCATAATGGGGAACATGACCCTGTTCCAGAACCGGTCTTTTGCGCCCCGCTCTTCAATCTTTACCAGCCCTGTTTCCTTAAGAAGTTCATCTGGGTATCCCTTCTTCTTCAGATACCGGTATAAGTCATCGCTGCACATATTGGAATACCCCAGACCAAACCTCCGGATGGTTTCATCACTGAGCGCCCTGCCCCTCAGGTATTCATAAGCTCTCGCCCCTGCGTTCCCTTTCATCTGATAATAAAAATACCTTCCGGCTTCTTTGTTCACTTCCAGGATCCTGGCTTTCAGATCTGCCTGCTTTCTGGCCTCAGCGCTTTCCTCCCCTTTCGGAAGCTCCACCCCCGCCCGCATCGCCAGCGCCTCCAGCGCTTCCCGGAAGGTGTAATTTTCATACTCCATCAAAAATGTAATCACATTTCCGCCTGCGCCGCATCCGAAACAATAATACATCTGTTTCCCCGGCGCCACGGAAAAAGAAGGCGTTTTTTCATTGTGAAAAGGACACAGCCCGAAATAATCGCTGCCCTTTTTCTGCAGTTTTACATAGGAGGAAATCACGTCCACAATATCATTACGGGAACGGACCTCCTCCACCACTTCTTCTGGATAAAACATTCGCTCACCCCTGTCAGTCTTTCCACGCCTTCGGCACAAACAACCTGGTAAAAGTATCTATGGCGTAGCCGTCGCTCATTCCCGCAATGTAATCGCAGACCACCCGCTCCCTGGAATCCCCCTGCTCCATAAAATATAGATATTCTTCCGGAAGCTCTTCCATGCATTTCATATAATAATCAAACAGCGCAATCAGCAGATCCTTCGCCCGCGGATCTTCCTCTTTTGACACACTGTTGGTATAAACGTGTTGAAACATAAAGGCCCTGAGGTTTCCCATGGCTTTCTCCACCTCAGGGGACATGACAATCTCCGGCTTCCCTAGGCTTTCTTTGATAATACTATGGATAATCGTATTCAGCCGCTCTCTTACCGTATGCCCTAAAATATCAGTATATTCCGCCGGAAGCTCTGCTTCCGTCAAAATGCCTGCCCGGATGGCGTCATCAATGTCGTGGTTAATATATGCAATTTTATCGGAAAGGCGCACAATCATCCCTTCCAGGGTAGAAGGTTTTCCTGAAGTCCTGTGGTTTAAAATACCGTCCCGCACTTCCCAGGTCAGATTCAGCCCTTCTCCATTCTTTTCCAGCCGTTCCACCACCCGTACACTCTGTTTATAATGGGCAAACCCTTCGGAACAGACGGAATCAAGAGCCGCCTCCCCGGCATGGCCAAATGGAGTATGCCCCAGATCATGGCCCAGGGCAATGGCTTCTGTCAACTCTTCATTGAGACGCAGGGATTTGGAAATGGTCCTGGCAATCTGTGCCACCTCCAGAGTATGGGTCAGGCGGGTGCGGTAATGATCCCCCACCGGGGAAAGAAACACCTGGGTCTTATGTTTCAGACGGCGGAAAGATTTACAGTGAAGAATCCTGTCCCTATCCCTTTGATACGCCGGACGGATATCGCAAAGCTCCTCTTCCCGTTCCCGTCCTTTCGTATTTTTGCTGAAGGAAGCATATGGGCTTAAGGTTTTTTCCTCCAGCACCTCCAACTGTTCCCGGATATTCATGATCCCACCATCCCTTCTCTTTTGAATATTCTTATGCGGACATTCCTGTCTATGAGTATACCATACTCCCTTCCGATAGCAAAGTAAATCCCTTCGCCTTTTTTTGATAATTTTATAAAATAGGGAAAAAATAGAGATTTATTATATATGGTATTTTTAGGAATTTTATAGAAAATTCACTTTTCCCTTGTCCCTCCAGTGATTTTATTGTAAACTAGTAGGAAACTATCACTATTGGAGGAAAGACTATGGATCAGACAACAAAAAGAAGCAGTTTCTCCGGAAAGCTGGGTTTTGTCCTAGCCGCTGCCGGTTCTGCAGTAGGACTGGGGAACATCTGGCGTTTCCCGTATCTGGCAGCTAAATATGGCGGAGGGATTTTTCTCCTGGTTTATTTGATTCTGGCTGTGACTTTTGGTTTCGCCCTGATGGTGGCAGAGATCGCCATTGGACGGAAAACGAGACAGAGCGCCATCCGCGCTTACGGTGTCCTCGACAAGCGGTTCCGGTTTCTGGGGCCTTTGGCTTCCCTGGTTCCCATTATCATCACCCCTTATTACTGCGTCATCGGCGGATGGGTTGTCAAATATCTGACCGTCTATGCCACCGGTAATGGCGCTACCTTAGCCGATGGAAATTATTTTTCTGAATTTATTTCATCCGTATCGCCTATGGTATGGTTCATTGTTTTTGTGGCCATCACTGTTATTATCGTTATGACCGGCGTGGAAAAAGGAATTGAAAAGGTCAGCAAATTTATGATGCCTCTTCTTGTCCTCCTTTCCCTGGGCATTGCCATTTACTGCCTGACTCTGCCCGGAGCCATGGATGGCGTCGTCTACTATCTGAAACCGGATTTCAGCAAATTTTCCGCCACCACCGTATTAGCCGCCATGGGACAGCTTTTCTATTCTATGTCTTTGGCCATGGGTATTATGATCACCTATGGTTCTTACATGAAAAAAGACTCCCACCTGACGGCCTCTGTCCATCAGATTGAAATTTTCGACACTGGCATCGCATTCCTGGCTGGCCTGATGGTGATTCCTGCAGTCTTTTCCTTTACAGGAGGAGCAGATGTCAATGCCGGCCCCGGGTTAATGTTCATCACCCTGCCGAAAGTATTCGGAAGCATCGCCATCACCAACATCATCGGAACTCTGTTTTTCCTGCTGGTACTGTTTGCAGCTTTAACCTCTGCCATTTCCTTAACGGAAACCGTGGTTTCCATCATCTGCGACAAAACCGGCATGAAGCGTATGAGCAGCTGTATTCTCACAGCCGTGATCCTCATCGTTTTGGGAAGCCTCTCAGCTCTTGGCTACGGCCTCCTTGCACAGGTTCAGATTATTGGAATGGCGTTCCTGGATTTCTTTGATTTCGTAAGCAACAGCGTACTGATGCCCATTGTGGCTTTCCTTACCTGTGTCCTGGTGGGTTATGTAATCAAGCCTGCTTCTATGATCGAAGAAGCAGAAGCAGAAGGGGCCGCTTTCAAGGGAAAGCAGTTGTTCGTTTTTGTAATCAAATACCTTGCGCCTATCTGCATTGTCGCAATTTTAATCAGCTCTGTTTTAAGCGCTTTCGGTATCATCAGTATCTGACACCCGGTAACTAGATTTCCATACTGTCCGGCGGGTGGTTTTCCTTCCGGACAGTATTTTTTCAAAGGCTTTTTTACATGATAAAGAAACTTTTAAAACATCTTCCCATGGGCGGGCTGATCCCGCTTTTGACTTGTTTTCTGGTAAATAATTTTGTTTATTTTATTTTGCGTATATTTATGGAAAACGCATATCATTATGATATGACCACCCCTCTGGATGAAAAGATTCCATTCATTCCCGGATGGGTCAGTATTTATTTTATCTGTTATATTTTCTGGGTGGTAAATTATCTTTTAATTGCCGGCCGGGGAAAGGAGCATCTTTACCGTTTTGTGACGGCAGATTTGCTCTCCCGCCTCATATGCGGGGTATTTTTCATACTACTGCCCACCACCAATATACGTCCTGAGATTACCGGAAACGGACTTTGGGAAAATTTGATGCGGTTTTTATATGCCGTTGATGCCCCCACCAATCTGTTTCCCTCCATCCACTGCCTTACCAGCTGGTTCTGTTATATTGGAATCCGTGGACAAAAAGGCATCCCGCGTACTTATCAGTTTTTTTCCCTGATTTTTGCGGTACTGATCTGCCTGTCCACCCAATTCACCAAACAGCATTACCTGGTGGACGTCATCGGCGGCATCGCGCTGGCACAGGTTTGCTACTCTTTATCCATGAAATTCGACTGGTATAAACCGGTTATGAAATTTTTTGAATATATCAATAATATCGTCGGCAGACAAAGACAGGGGGCTTGAGCGACGCATACAGAAGAGACGTACACAGGGCGAAAACGTCCCGATCCAAGGGCGGGATTCACCCTTTCTGCCCATGTATACTCTTGTCAACTGGACGGTTAAATTTGGAGACATAATTATCATGACACAAGCAGGGAAACTTTATGGGAAATAAAAAAAATCATATTTTAAATCTATTGTTTCTGCTCCTGGTCTTCTCTCTGACCATCTGGGCAGTTTTTAAAGGTGAAGACCTCAGTCTGATTTTTTCCTATATCCAGACTGCAGAGCCTATCTTCCTCTTTTTAGGCATTTTATGCGTAGTGACTTTTATCCTGGGAGAAGCCGTCATTATCTGTTATCTTCTCCGTGTCTTAGGATACCGCGTCCGGGCCGCCAGGTGTTACCTCTATTCCTTTATCGGCTTTTTCTTCAGCTGTATCACGCCTTCTGCTACAGGAGGACAGCCTGCACAGATTTATTATATGAAAAAAGACCATATCCCGATTCCCGAATCTACTCTTGTCCTGATGATCGTCACCATCACTTACAAGATGGTTTTGGTGGTACTGGGAATCCTGGTTTTACTGCTTCGCCCCGAGCGGGTCATGTTTTACCTGGAACCCGTCATGTTCTGGATTTATCTGGGCCTGGCTTTGAATGTGTTCTGCGTAACTTTTATGATGATTCTAGTCTTCCATCCAAAACTGGCAAAATGGCTGATGGTAAAAGGGCTGAAGCTTCTGGAACGGATGCATCTGCTGCGAAAAAAAGGAAAGCGGCTGAAAAAGCTGGAATCTTCCATGGACGATTACCATGTGGCCGGCGAATTCTACTGGAAACATAAACCAGTGGTTATCCGTGCTTTTCTGATCACTGTGGTTCAAAGGCTGCTTTTATTTTTTGTCACCTATCTCACCTACCGTGCATTTGGGCTCTCCGGTGAAAATGTAGTTACGATTGTATGTCTGCAGGGAATGATCTCCCTGGCAGTGGATATGCTTCCTCTTCCCGGCGGAATGGGAATCAGTGAACGGCTGTTCCTTTCCATTTTTGCTCCTGTATTCGGAACGACGCTCCTTCTGCCGGCCATGATCGTAAGCCGTGGAATCAGCTATTATTCCCAGCTGACCATCAGCGCCATTATGACTGTGGCGGCACATTTTATCATTGGAAACCATCACTCAAAAGAAACAAAATCAGGAGGCACAACGACATGATTGGGTTTTATAATTACACAGTAATCCTTACTTATATCAGCCTGATTTCTTCTGTGTTCGGAATGACGCAGGCCATCCACGGGCATTTTAAAACTGCCATCTTCTGTCTGGCCCTTTCAGGACTCTGCGATATGTTTGACGGAAAAATCGCCCGGACGAAAAAAGACCGCACGGAAGATGAAAAAGCCTTTGGTATCCAGATTGATTCTCTGTGTGACGTGGTCTGTTTTGGGGCTTTTCCTGCCCTGATCTGTTATCTCCTCGGAGTCCGCGGTATTCTGGGGCTTCTGATTATCTCCATATATTGTGTCTGCTCTGTTGTCCGCCTGGCTTTTTTTAATGTTCTTGAAGGGCGGCGCCAGCAGACGGAAGGCGGTACAAACCACTATTACCATGGGCTTCCCATCACTTCCATGTCTGTGGTTTTACCTTTGATTTTCATGACTCAGTTTTTTATCCCCGATTTTGTATTCCTTATTTTGTTACATGTTGTTCTTTTGGTGGTGGGTATCCTCTTTGTGGTGGATTTTCCTTTCCGTAAACCCAATAATCATGTGTTGGCTGTTTTAGTGGCTGTAGTCGCCGCCGCTCTTCTGGCCCTGTTTATCTACAGCAAGTTCCGGCTTCCTAAACCTACGGAAGACAGTAATCCAATTATTGATAAAATCTTTGAGGAACCCTAGAATAAAGAGGTGTTTTCATGATTTATAAAACGAGAGATGGTAAAGAAATATCTGGAAATGACGGACAGGATCAGTTTCTGTCGCTCCTTTATGGTTCCTTGCCCGGTAGAATGGCCGTCCGTCTTCTGATTCACCCGGCTGTTTCCAAAATCGGCGGGGTTTTTTTGAACAGTCCCCTGTCCAGGTTCATGATCCATCCATTCATAAAGAAAAATAAAATTGATTTAAGTTTATACGAAAGAGCCGTCTACCATTCTTATAATGAATTTTTTATCAGAAAAATCAAAAAAGAAGCCAGGCCTTTTGACCAAAACCCTTCTCATCTTGTCAGCCCCTGCGACGGGAAGCTGACCATTTACCCCATTCAAAAAAATGGCAGATTTTTGATCAAACAGACTACCTATACGACAGAAAGCCTTTTGCGTAATAAAAAGCTGGCCAGTCGGTATGAAAATGGACTGGCTCTTCTTTTTCGTCTGACGGTGGATGACTACCACCGCTATTTTTATGTGGATGACGGAAGAAAAAGCCGAAATATATGCCTTTCCGGCGTCCTCCATACAGTAAATCCCGCCGCCAATGATGCCTATCCCATTTATAAAGAAAACGCAAGACAGTACAGTCTCCTAAAATCCGTCCATTTCGGCACCATCCTCATGATGGAAGTAGGCGCCCTTATGGTGGGGAAAATCAACAACCACCACCAGGAGGCTTTTGTCACTCGCGGCGCTGAAAAAGGATTTTTTGAATTTGGCGGCTCCACAGTCCTCCTTCTCTTTGAGCCTCACCGGATCCTGCCTGATACGGATCTGTTGAAAAACAGCCTGGAAGGCTTTGAAACCATTGTAAAAGCAGGCGAACGTATCGGAAAAACTTTGCGCTGAGAACAAAGATTGCGCTTTGCACAATCGCCGCAGTGCGATCCGCGCGGAGCGTTTTCACTTTATAGGACGTGGTTTCCTAT
>CAOKOS010000064.1 GCA_948470255.1 uncultured Lachnotalea sp. | reverse complement strand
GCGGCGGAGAGGAATTATATCGCTGAAGCGATCCGCCGCAGGCGGAGAATCCTGCGTGGCAGGATTCTTTGTTCTTGTACAGAAAATCCCGTTTCCGATACGCAAAAAAGGTCGATAAAATCTACGGTTTTCCTCTGTCCTTTTGACAGATTCTGCATGAAGAATCTTCTATAATAATTTTTGTGAAAATGAATTTATACATAGACGTATTATTTGCAGTAAATGTTTGGATGAATATGGGGCTATTGGCGTTAACCGGATTTTGGTTTAAATACAGGAGGAGGGCAATTCGCCTCCTTTTCGGAGCCAGTATCGGAGGAATATCCAGCTGTTTGTTTGCGGCGTATCCCGTTTTCCCAAGGTGGGTAGAACTTTTGTCTACCTATTTATTTACAGGGCCTCTTATGTGCAGGGCGGCTTTTGGAAAAAAAGGGATAAAGGCTGTCTACAAAGCCGCTTTTGTACTGGCAGCTGTATCTATATTTATCGGAGGTTTTTTGAATCAACTGTATTTTTATACCGGCGCAGGATACGTGATGAGAGAGTTATTGACAGGAAAAAGTGTGCGGGGGGGAAGCTTGCCGGTGCTCCTTCTGTTGGCGGCGGCTTCTTTTTTTGCGGGAAAAGAGATTTTTTTTCTGTTTGGAACCATGAACAGGGATAGAACAGATCTTTTGCGGGTACTGCTTATAAAAGGGGACAAACAGGTGGAGGTGACAGCGCTTTTAGATACGGGAAACCGGCTGTATGAACCTGTTACAAAAAAGCCGGTTTCTGTGGGAGAGTTGAAAGCTTTGTCTCCATTGTTTCCAGAAGAGGAGAGGGAAGGGTTTCTTCTGATCCCGTATCGTTCCATTGGAGGAGACGGGTTCTTGAAAGGACGGAAACTGGATCAGATCGCCGTTGTCCGGGAAGATGGAAGCTCTACTCCTTTTTCAGAAGAAACTTTTCTTGTGGCTCTTAAAGAAGGACAGCTTTCAGAAGACGGGAGCTATCAGTTGATTTTACATGGCGATTTTGCCGGAATTGCAGCGTCTTTAAAGAAGAGGAGGAAAAAACATGGTCATCAAAGTGGCAGTACCCAGCAAGTTTCAGCTGAAAATCATTTCCAGTATGAAGGGCCTTCTGTTTTCAAAGAAAAATGAAGTCCATTATATAGGAGGAAGTGACGTGCTTCCGGCGCCGCTTCCACCGGAAACAGAAGCCGTGATGATTTCCAGGCTGGGGACAGAGGGAGAAAAAGAGGCAAAGGCAGCGCTGATTGAGCATAATCTGAGGCTGGTCGTTTACATAGCAAAGAAGTTTGATAATACGGGGGTAGGCGTGGAAGACTTGATTTCCATCGGGACCATCGGATTGATTAAGGCTATTAATACATTTAACAGTGGAAAAAATATTAAGCTGGCCACTTACGCGTCCCGCTGCATTGAAAATGAAATCCTTATGTATCTGCGCAGGAACAGTAAAACCAGGCTGGAGATTTCCATAGACGAGCCGCTCAACGTGGATTGGGATGGAAATGAGCTTCTGCTTTCGGATATTCTGGGAACAGAAGAAGATGTAATTTCCCGGGGTATAGAGGAGGAAGTGGAAAAATCCCTGCTGAAACTGGCCATTGAAAAACTGGGGGAGCGGGAACAGAAAATCGTCTGTCTCAGATTTGGGCTGGACAGGGAAGACGGAAATGAAATGACGCAGAAAGAGGTGGCGGATTTGCTGGGGATTTCCCAATCTTATATTTCAAGACTGGAAAAAAAGATCATACACCAGCTAAAAAAAGAAATTGTACGCTTTGAGTAAATGTGCTATACTACAAAAGATATATTGGAAAAATTAGGAGGAAACGGTTTGCGATGAAGATATCCGTTATATGGAAACGAACAGTGGCGGCGCTGGCGGCAGGGTGTATATTGCTGGGGATGGCTGGCTGCGGTTCGGGAGGCAGTGGCAGTTCCGGAGGGACGGAAGCGTATAAGGAATATGTGATCGGTATTATGGATGCCAATTATCTGGCGAAGTACGAGAAATATATGGAAATCACCGGATCGGCCCAGGCAGAAGCGGAAAAGATTTATGAGGCGAATATTCTGAATTTTTCCATGGAAATTGAAGATGCCCTTTCCGTTAAGAAAGATGTGATAAGCAGGAATCTGGCGGAGCGGTTTGTGGCCATGGCCGGGAGCTTGTACAGCCAGGTGAAGTATCAGGCAGTTGATGTGGTACGGGAGGGGGATATTTATACCGTATCAGTAGAAATTGAACCCATAGATTTTTTGGGAACCGTGCAGGAACCCTTTCAGTCGGCCGTAGATGAATTTAACGGCCAGGCGAAAAGCGGGGATTTTGACGGCTATACGGATGCGGAATACGAGGAGGCTTACGGTGTGGCCGTAGCCAATGCATTGGAAGCCAAGGTCAAAAATGTTTCTTACGGAAGCAAGATCAAGGTGGATGTGGTTCTTGATTATGATAAAGAAAATCATGTTTATTTCATCAGCGACGAGCAGATGGAAGGGCTTGATGATAAAGTGGTAAAGATGGTTCGATAGCGCAGGGATTTTCCTTTTTTTTACGGGAAACTCTCCGTATAAATCCACTTAAATCCGTGCATCATTTTATATAGAATGAAGATGCGGAGGTAAGTGTATGGCTGTATACAAGGTGGAAATCTGCGGGGTAAATACGTCCAAGCTCCCTCTCTTAAGCGCTGAGGAAAAGGAATCCCTTTGGGAAAAGATCAAAGCGGGGGACAAGGAGGCGAGGGAGCGTTACATTAAGGGGAACCTTCGTCTTGTTTTAAGCGTTATCCAGCGGTTTTCCGGGAACAATGAGAACAATGACGATTTGTTTCAGATCGGATGCATCGGTCTTATGAAAGCCATTGACAATTTCAACCCGGATATGATGGTGAAATTTTCCACATATGCCGTGCCCATGATTGTCGGGGAAGTCCGCCGTTATCTCAGGGATTCCGGCAGCCCCATACGTGTCAGCCGTTCTCTCAGGGATACGGCCTATAAAGCCATTTATGCGAAAGAATCCCTGATGAAAAGAAATTCCAAGGAACCCACGATCATGGAAATCGCTGAGGAAGTGGGTATGACCAGAGAAGAGATTGTCTATGCCCTGGATGCTATCCAAAGCCCGGTGAGCCTTTATGAACCGATCTACACCGATGGCGGCGATACCCTGTATGTGATGGATCAGATCAGCGACAAAAAAAATAAAGAAGAACGATGGGTGGAAGAGATTTCCCTCAATGAAGCCCTGGCAAGGCTTCCGGAGCGGGAGCGCCATATCATTAAACTTCGGTTTTATGAGGGGAAAACCCAGATGGAAGTGGCCCAGGAAATAGCGATTTCCCAGGCGCAGGTGAGCCGCCTAGAAAAAAATGCCCTGAGAAGTATGAGGAATTATTTAAGCTGTTAAAGGGACAGGGAAGAGAGGCTTACCTTCTTTTGTCTTTAGAAATCCCTCCAACCATACGATACGTTTCATTGTTTAAAAAGCTGGCCCGTTTGATGGAATCTTCGCCGAATTTCCGGCGGATTTCATCAACGCAGGAGTCCAGCTTTTCTAATTTTTCAAATTTTTCCGAGTCAAATAAATTATACTGGCGGTAAGATTCCCCGGCAAGCTTACTGGTCTGTATGCCGAGAAGCCTTATAGGGGAGCCGTCCCACATTTCATCGAAAAGGGCAGTGGAGGCGGCAAACAGTTCCCCGGTTACGTTTGTCAAAACAGGAAGGGCTTTCTGATGGGTATGGCTGATAAAATTGCAGTCGGTGATACGGACAGAGACACATGCAGCCCGGAGATTTTCATGGCGCAGCCTGGTACATACAGTTTCACATAAAGAAAGCAGGATGTTTTTGGCTATATCAGCGGATTCCACATCGTAAGGGATGGTGGTGGAATTTCCCACTTCCTTGTCTTTTGCGGAAGAGAAAAACTGGCCGTTATCAATACCTGAGGCAAAAGCAAGCAGCGTTTCCCCGTGTTTTTTCAGATGGGCTTTGATGGTGGCAGGGTTGCTTTTTGCAAGATCCCCGATGGTGTGGATTCCCAGATTCCGGAGAGTGTTTTCTGCAGAACGGCCTACCATAAAAAGCTCCCGGATATCCAAAGGCCACATCTTTTCCCGGATTTCATGAGGAAAAAGTGTGTGAATCCGATTGGGCTTTTCAAAATCGCTGGCCATCTTTGCCAGAAATTTATTTACGGAAATCCCCACGTTGACAGTAAAACCCAGTTCTTCATAAATGGCGCGCCCAATGGATTCGGCAGCGTCCAGAGGTGTTCCGAATAAAAGCTCCGTGCCGGTCATGTCCATGAAAGCTTCATCAATGGAAAATTGTTCCACAAGAGGGCTGTAGCGGTTCAGGATTTCCATAAAAGCCCTGGAATTTTTATCATACAGCTCAAAATCAGGGGGAAGGAGTAAAAGCCCCGGGCATTTTTTTAAAGCGGACACCACCGGCTCTCCGGTACGAATACCGTAGGCCTTGGCTTTTGGCGATTTTGCCAGGATGATACCATGGCGCTTTTCACGGTTCCCGCCAATGGCAGAAGCCATAAGGCGCAGGTCTTCCATCCGCCCTTTCTTAAGTTCATTTACGGCTGTCCAGCTTAAGTAGGCAGAATTTACGTCGATATGAAAAATCAAAGGGGTTTGTGCCATGGGGACTCCTTTCAGGTAGATGAAAAGTATAGGTTTGCCCGTAGGCCAGTATAACATATTTCCATTTTGAATACAAATGGAAGGAATCGGGGAATGGGGATTCCCTGAGTTTTTGCATTTTATATGCTGACAGGAAGAAGATTGGCGTTTTTAATTGCAAACCCGCTGTTTCTAAGTTATAATATTTTTAGCAAAAAGCGGGCGCAGGCAGTGTTATATTACCCTGGGAGGGATTCTATGAATCAGGAAATGAAAGAAATGTTCAATTTTATCATTGACGAAATGGGACGTATGGAAGACCGGATCAACAAGCGGTTTGATGCATTGGAGTTCAGGATGGATAAGATGGAAGTGCGCATGGAAGCCATGCAGCATGAGATCAATGCATGTAAATTAGAAAAAGATACCCTTGATATCCTGATTAGAAAAATCGACAGGCTGGAGGCACGCGTTGAGGAACTGGAGCGCAGGACAGCATAAAAGACGTCGGCGGATAAATGGCGGCGGTATAGAAATAGTTTTGTTTTGGCAGAAGATTTAAAATATCTGGAGGAAGTTGTGATGAGGCGAAGAGGAAGGATTCTCAGTTTTTTAATGTCTGTATGTCTGGCGGCGGGATTGATACCGGGGACTGTCTTGGCAGAGCCGGAGACATCAGGGATAGCTCGTGCGGCTGGAGTGGGCCGCGCCATACAAATAAAAAAGGGAACAAACCCAAACGGCGGTATTGCAGGGTATGATGACGCGACAGGGTATGATTATATTTATTATGGGACATGGCAGGGGAATCCGCTTAAATGGCGGGTATTGGATGAAGAGGCCAATGACGGAACAAGTGACCATCTGTTTTTGCTGTCGGATGCTTTACTGGCTTCGGGAGATCCCGCAAAGGAAACCATCGTATTTAGTGGTTCCGGTCCCCAATGGCATGCCAGCGATGCCAAGAAATGGTGCCGGAATTTTTCCGGGGAGGAAGTAGGAAGCGTAGTGGCCCTTTCGGCCGGGGAGCTGGCGGCGCTTAGGCGGACGATAAAGAGTGACGCTGAGTATATGGGTGATAGTGGCGTTGAATCGATGGCGATCAATAATATTTTACCAAGCGACACGGTATTTTTTCTGTCCAATGAAGAGGCACAAAAAGAAGCTTATGGACTGGGAACGCCTGATAAACGCATAGCTTCTTATAATGGAACAGAAGAGGGCTGGTGGCTTCGCTCGACAGCCAAAGCAGATACCAGTAATATACTTTATATGGACGACACGGGTGTTTCCGCTATGTGTAAGCCGATGGAAAATTATTATGCCCGCCCGGCCATGAACCTGAATATGGATGCTGTCCTTTTTACGTCGGCGGCAAATGGAAAAAGCAGCGGCGCTACCGGGGCGGATGCACTTAAGGCAGTGGAGGCAAAGAATCCGTCGGAATGGAAACTGACACTGAAAGACAGCAGCCGGAACGGATTTACTGCAGCGCCTGCGGCCGGAGGAAGCAGCGTTACTGTAAAAAACGGGGGTAGTGTAAAGGTCACATATTCCGGCGCGGGAACGGATGCCAAGGATTTTGTTTCTGCCATGATTGAGGAAAAAGACAGTGGGGATATCCTGTATTATGGAAGGATTGTGAACCAAACTGCAGGCGGCGATATGGACATTAAAATCCCAGAGAGCCTTCCGGCAGGAGAATACATTCTTAAAATATTCAGCGAGCAGTATAATGGCGACAGGAATACAGATTATGCCAGTGATTTTCAGGATATTGGACTTACAGTGACGGATGGTACGCCGCCTGTACTTACAAGAATCGATGCGGTCCGCAAAAGTGAGGCGGAAGCGGTTGTGAAATTTAAAAGTAGTGAGGAGGGGACTTACCGTTATGCTGTAGTGGCAGAGGGAGATCCGGCCCCGACAGACGCTGCTGCATGGACAGACGGCGGAGACTGTGATACAGAGGAGCAGACGATTTCCTTGAGCAATCTGACGGCAGGCGCATGGGACGTCTATATTATCGCGGAGGATGCGGCGGGAAATGAAAGCAGTGCGGATTTTAAAATTACTGTTCCAGCGGATGTTTCCCCTTTTTATTCCATTGAGGCCATTCCAGAGGATTTGAATTTCGGAAGGGCAAAGGTTGGCTATACCCAGCCAGAAGCCCAGACAGTTACAGTTAAAAATACGGGAAACCAGGAGGTTACCCTGACACAGCCGGTTTCAGGGGATTATGAAATCGGAACTTTGAGTAAAACAACATTGCCGGTGGGTGATTCTGCGGAATTTACGGTGCGGCCAAAGGCAGGGCTTTCCATTGGCCAGTATTTGGAAACAATCGTGATCTCCGGCAGCAATGGCACAAAGGCAAGTGTAACGGCGGATTTTACTGTGACAGACGGCACGGTGCAGGAATATATCATTGAAGCAGCGGCGGGAAATGGCGGCAGTATCAATCCAGAAGGAAAGCAGACTGTTTCAGAAGGGGGCAACCTGACCTTTACGATTACTCCGGATACAGGATTTGAGATTGACCGGGTCATGGTGGACGGCCTGGATAACGGGACAGATGTGACAGATCAGCTTGTGGGCGGGAACCGGTATACATTTGAGGATGTGACGGAGGATCATACGATTTATGCAATTTTTAAGCCTATAGGCGATCCCAAGCCGCCGCAGGCCTTCCGGATTACCACAAGCGCCAGTCCGGAGGCGGGCGGTGAAACCACGCCGCGCAGTGAAACCTATACTGAGAACACAGAAGTAACGGTGAAGGCAGAAGCCGGCAAAGGTTACCGGTTTGTCCGGTGGGCAGAAAATGGGAATGAGGTAAGTACAGAGGCGGATTATCGCTTTTTAGTCACCAGGGACAGGGAACTGGTGGCAGTGTTTGAGGAGGCTCCCGGGCAGACTTATACGGTAACAGTCAATGGGAGTTATGCGGCGCAAAGTGGCGCTGGAAGCTACGAACAGGAGGCGCAGGTTACGATTCATGCAGGAACCCGTCCAGGTTACCGGTTTGACGGATGGATGACCAATAATGAGATTACTTTTGCCAATGCAAGCAGCGCAGACACTACTTTTCCTATGCCGGGGAAAAATGTCACGGTTGTGGCAAAATGGCTGTATGTAAGTAATTCCGGGGTTTCTTCTTCAGGAAATTCCAATACTACCTCCGGCAGTTCAGGAAGTGGCTCAGGCACTGTCACTGACGGGAAATCGTCAAATGTACAGACAGGCGACACTACAAATATTGCTTTATGGATGGCAGCGTTGTGGACTTCTTTTGGTGTGTTGATGGTTCTCCTTGTTATGGAGTTCCGGTACAGAAAGCTGTACCCCGAGATTACCAGAAGGTGGGACGGACTGACAGAGAAAGAATTTTAGAAAGTGATCATTTAAGAAGCGCCGGATGGCGGCCATGGGATAGCGGGAAGTGATATCTTTCCGGTGTCCTGTGGCTGTTATTCGGTTTTTTGCTGTATTGTATAGCAGAATGTCTTATGGTATGATAGAAACCGTTGGAGGAAGCTGATCTATGGGAAAAGCACTTTATATTGCGGAAAAGCCCAGCGTTGCCCAGGAATTTGCAAAGGCATTGAATGTGGGAGGACGGAGGGGAGACGGCTATGTGGAATCGGAAGATACCATTATCACATGGTGTGTGGGCCATCTTGTCACCATGAGCTATCCGGAAGTCTATGATATAAAATATAAACGGTGGAGTCTGGAGACGCTGCCGTTTCTGCCTGATACATTTCGGTATGAGGTGATCGGGAGCGTTAAAAAGCAGTTTCAAACAGTGAAGGGCCTTCTTACCAGGGAAGATGTGGATACGATTTATGTCTGCACAGACTCAGGACGGGAGGGTGAGTATATTTACCGCCTGGTGGAACAGATGGCGGGAGTCAGGAAAAAAAAGCGGCTTCGGGTGTGGATTGATTCCCAGACAGAAGAGGAAATCCTAAAGGGTATCCGGGAAGCGAAAGATTTGAGCGCTTATGACAACTTGGCAGAATCTGCTTATTTGCGGGCTAAAGAGGACTATCTCATGGGAATCAATTTTTCCAGGCTTCTGACATTAAAGTATGGGAATGTGATTTCAAGCTGTATGAGGTCAGACAGGACCGTAGTCAGCGTGGGCAGGGTGATGACCTGTGTGCTTGGGATGGTGGTTCGGAAAGAGAGGGAAATCCGGGGATTTGTAAAAACGCCTTTTTACCGCCTTTCGGCTTCCGTTTCCTGCGATGGAAAGACTTTTGATGCGGAATGGAGGGCTGTGGAAGGAAGCCGCTATTTTGGAACGCCGTATCTCTATAAAGATAATGGTTTTTTAGAGAAAGAAAGGGCAGACAAGCTGGCGGCCTGGTTAATGGAAGAAAAACCGGTGACAGCGCTTCTTTCTTCCATAGAAAAAAAGAAGGAGAAGAAAAATCCTCCGCTGCTTTTTAACCTGGCGGAGCTTCAGAATACTTGTTCCAGACGTTTTAAACTAAGCCCCGATGAAACCTTAAAGGTGGCGCAGGAGCTTTATGAGAAAAAACTGGTGACGTATCCAAGGACCGACGCCAGAGTCCTTTCTTCTGCGGTGGCAAAGGAAATCCATAAAAATATCCAGGGGCTTAAAATTGTGCCTGCTGTTTCTGAGTTTGCTTTTCACATCCTGGAAACAGGAAGTTATAAAGGGATTGCAAAAACCAGATATGTCAATGACAGGCAGATTACAGATCACTATGCGATTATTCCCACAGGACAGGGAATTGGAAGCCTGAAAAGCCTTTCCGGCGTGTCGGTGAAGGTTTATGAAGCGATTGCAAGACGGTTTTTAAGTATTTTTTACCCGCCTGCTGTTTACCAGAAGTGGAACCTGGAGCTTTTGATACGGGAGGAACATTTTTTTGCGGGATTTCGTGTGCTTCTGGAGGAAGGCTACCTGGCAGTGGCAGGACAGGCCCCGGACGGGAAGAACGCCAAGGGAAATGGGGAGAGAGAGGACAGGAAAAAAGAAACGGAAGAAAAAGAAAAGGGAGAAACTACGGAAGCGGATGTGGGTGATCCGGAATTTTTGGAGGCGTTGCAAAAGCTTGTGAAAGGCCGGACGCTTCCGGTGAAGGATATTTCTGTGAAAGAAGGGGAAACATCGCCGCCGAAGCGTTATACTTCCGGCACGATGATTCTTGCCATGGAAAATGCAGGACAGTTGATTGAAGATGAAGAACTTAGGGCACAGATTAAGGGCAGTGGAATCGGCACCAGCGCCACCAGGGCGGAAATCCTGAAAAAACTGGTGAATAATCAATATCTGGCGTTAAATAAAAAAACACAGGTGATTACACCTACGCTTTTGGGAGAAGTGATTCACGATACGGTATATATGTCCATCCGGCCTCTTTTAAACCCTGACCTCACAGCCAGCTGGGAGAAGGGCCTTACTTACGTGGCGGAAGGGGCCATTACCGGTGAGGAATATATGAAAAAGCTGGAGGACTTTGTTTCCAGGAGAATTGATAATGTACTGCGGTTAAATAACAGCGCCCAGGTCAGAGGGTGTTACGGCCGTGTGGAAGGTTTTTATAAAAAAAGTAAAACGGGAAAAAAGAATGAGAAAGAGTGAGTAAGATGTGGAAATTTTTCATGGGATTATATAAAAAATATGAGGAAATCGTCAATTATCTCATTGCCGGCGTACTGACGACGTTGGTATGCCTTGTGGCATATTATGTCTGTGTGTTGACATTTTTGAATCCTTCGGATGCCTTTGAACTTCAGGTGGCAAACGTGATTTCCTGGATACTTGCGGTGGCATTTGCTTATTTTATCAACCGGGGGTTTGTATTTAAAAGCCACAGTGAAAACCGCCTGGCGGAAGCTGTCCGGTTTGTGGGATCCCGGGTGACGACGCTTTTTATGGATATGGCGGTTATGTATATTTTTGTGACGCTTTTGGGAAGAAGCGATAAAATTGGAAAGCTGGTGAGCCAGGTTCTTGTAATGGCGGGAAATTATGTCCTCAGTAAGCTGTTTGTGTTTAAAAAAGAAAAGGCTTAAGGGCGTTTTCAGAAGCGGCAGCATTTTTGGAAGCCGGAGGAAATTTGGCTTGAGAAGTGGAAAAGAATGAGTTATAATGAATGTGGCTATAAGGTTCTCCCGGCGGCGGGGGGGCCTACGATCAGATTGAAAATGAAAATTTTATAAATACGAAAGGAGTCAATATCATGGGATTTATTGACACGATCAAAGCAAAGGCAAAAAGTGACAAAAAGACAATTATCCTGCCGGAGTCTATGGACAGGAGGACTTTTGAGGCGGCAGCGCAGATTCTTGCGGAAGATTTTGCAAACCTGATTATCATCGGGACGCCGGAGGAAGTTGCCGAAAATAGCAAGGGACTTGACATTTCCGGCGCTACCATCATTGATCCCCATACATATGAAAAGACTCAGGAGTACATTGACTTATTTGTGGAGTTAAGAAAAGCCAAAGGCATGACGCCTGAAAAGGCCAAAGAAACTATTTTCAATGATTACTGCTACTATGGTTGTCTGATGATTAAAGCAGGACATGCCGACGGCCTTGTGTCCGGCGCCTGCCATTCCACAGCGAATACATTACGTCCCTGCCTTCAGATCGTGAAGACAAAACCTGGCACAAAGTTGGTATCCGCCTTCTTTATGATGGTGGTGCCTGATTGTGATATGGGTGAGAACGGGACATTCCTTTTTGCCGACAGCGGCCTGAACCAGAATCCCAATCCGGAAGAGCTGGCTGCCATCGCAGGTTCTTCTGCAGAGTCCTTCAGACTTCTGGTGGGCAAGGAGCCCAAGGTTGCCATGTTGTCCCATTCCACAAAGGGCAGCGCAAAACATGCCGATGTGGATAAAGTGGTGGAAGCAACCAGGCTGGCTAAGGAAGCATATCCTGATCTTAAGCTGGATGGCGAGATGCAGCTTGACGCCGCCATCGTTCCCAGCGTGGGCGCTTCCAAGGCTCCGGGCAGTGATGTGGCGGGGCAGGCCAACGTCCTGATTTTCCCTGATCTTGATGCAGGGAATATTGGTTACAAGCTGGTACAGAGGCTGGCAAAGGCAGAGGCATACGGCCCTCTGACCCAAGGGATCGCAGCTCCCGTAAACGACCTGTCCAGGGGATGCAGCGCTGCCGATATCGTAGGCGTAGTTGCCATCACTGCAGTACAGGCCCAGGCTCAGTAGTATAAAAATTAAATAACTTGGATTTCCGTATGTCAGGTTTGAACAGAACATGCAGAAAGTCAAGTTGAACTAACGGTTGACAAAACAAAAACACCTGTGTATAATAGTACAGGTGTGTATCAGGAGAATAGTATGCATATTCATTTATCGGACTCTTTGGCTTGCGTGGGGGAGACAAAAACCTGGCAGGCGGAATTGGAGTTTGACGTATTTGATAACGGCGTGAGCAGCTATCCGGTGGTTGACAAAAAAACGGTACGGCTCAGGATTACCCATACCGGAGAGAAAAAGCTGCAGATTGAGGCGGATGTGTCCTTTTCATTATTGATGCCTTGCGACAGATGTTTGGAAGAGGTAAAGATTCCTTTTTCTTATACAGTCAGCCGCATGGCGGATTTCGGAAAAAAAGGGGCAGAGTTGGCAGAACAGACATATATTGAAGAATATGTGCTGGATGTGGATGGCCTGATCCGCGATGAGCTGTTTGTGCATATGCCTGAGAAGGTTCTGTGCAGAGAGGACTGCAGGGGAATCTGTAATAGATGTGGTGCAAACCTCAATTATGGAGATTGCGGCTGTGATGTTACAGAGCCTGACCCCAGGATGGCAGTGATCCGTGACATTTTTAAAGACGCAAACCAGTAGTACGTGAAAAGAAAAATAATGGATTAAGGAGGTGTGTGACCATGTCTATCTGTCCGAAAAATAAACATTCTAAAGCTAGGAGAGACAGCCGCAGGGCAAACTGGAAAATGGGCGAGGTAAATTTAGTAAAGTGCAGCAAGTGCGGCGCCCTTACGATGCCTCACAGAGTTTGCAAGGCTTGCGGTTGCTACAATAAGAAAGAAATCGTTAGCGTTGACTGAGAAAAGAATGTATATGGAGCCGCAGTTTCTCTGAAAAGAGAGGCTGCGGTTTTTGCTTTATAGGAAACCATATCCTATAAAGCAAAAACCCTCCGGGGGCTGCGCAGTTCGCGGAAGGGGAATTAGCCTTTCAGGCCCGCTCACGCGCGGCGATTGAGCTTTGCGCAATCTTTGTTATTTTATAGGAAACCACATCCTATAAAGCAAAAACCCTCCGGGGGCTGCGCAGTTCGCGGAAGGGGAATTAGCCTTTCAGGCCCGCTCACGCGCGGCGATTGAGCTTTGCGCAATCTTTGTTATTTTATAGGAAACCACATCCTATAAAGCAAAAACCCTCCGGGGGCTGCGCAGTTCGCGGAA
>CAOKOS010000063.1 GCA_948470255.1 uncultured Lachnotalea sp. | reverse complement strand
CTGGAAGGTGTATAGGGATTGTATGTCTTGATTCCCATTTCCTTACTCCTTTCTGTTTAACAACTCTGCCGAGTGTGTTTTGTTGTCACGGTATAATGTTCACCGTATAGATAAGTCTTCGCTATATAAAGCACATCGGGAACGGACCCCGGCTAAGCTTCAGTCTGCGCTGACGCTTGCCAATCGCTAAGCCTTATAGGCCCTCAAAGATCTCGATATCGGCGCTGTCCGCAGTAAGCTTCACAATCGCTTTCTTCGTAGCGGCAGTCTTACCAACGGTACGGCCTCTTCTGCGTTCCTTGCCTTCGCAGTTCATGGTGTTCACAGAAGCAACTTTTGTACCCTTGAACATCTTTTCAACTGCCTCTTTGATCATGCTCTTATTTGCATCCACATGCACCAGGAATGTGTACTTTTTCTCAGACATCTGATTCATGGACTTCTCGGTAACTACCGGCTTCAGGATCACATCATAATATTTAATGTCAGCCATTATGCGTACACCTCCTCGATTGCTTTGGCAGCAGCCTTTGTGGTAACAACGGTGTTGTATTTCAGAATATCATATACATTGATGGTGGAAGTGAGGGCTGTCTTTATGCCCGGCAAATTGTTTGCAGACATAATAACCTTCTCATCCTTCGCATCCATGACGATCAGCGCTTTCTCCACTTTCAGGTTATCAAGCACCTTCTTCATGGCTTTCGTCTTAATCTCATCCAGCTTCAAATCATCAAGAACGATGAACCTGTTGGCTTCCACTCTGGAGGTCAGCGCGGACTTGAGGGCCAGCCTTCTCTCCTTTTTATTGAGCTTAATGGTATAATCCCTGGGCTTTACAGCAAATACCATGCCGCCTCCGGTCCACTGGGGAGCCCTTGTGGAACCCTGTCTCGCGTGGCCTGTTCCCTTCTGTCTCCAGGGCTTTCTTCCGCCGCCGCTCACTTCGGAACGTGTCTTAGCGCTCTGTGTTCCCTGACGATTGTTCGCAAGCTGGCTGACCACCGCCAGGTGTACCAGGTGTTCATTGATCTGCACACCATACACGGCATCGTTAAGCTCTAAAGTGCCAACTTCATTGCCTTCCATATTATAAACAGATACGTTTGCCATCTGTGTGTTCCTCCTTTCCTCGCAAAAACATTAAACTGCTTTCACAGTTTCTCTGATTGTCACCAGACACTTCTTCGGTCCGGGCACTGCGCCCTTGACAAGCAGGATATTATTCTCTGCGTCAACCCTTACCACTTCCAGATTCTGAATGGTAATTCTCTTATTACCCATCTGGCCGGGCATCTTCTTTCCTTTAAATACCTTACTGGGATCAGATGCCGCGCCGTTGGAACCTGCATGGCGATGGAATTTGGAACCGTGGGCCATGGGGCCTCTGTGCTGTCCGTGACGCTTGATTGCGCCCTGGAACCCTTTGCCTTTGGAGATTGCAGTGGCATCCACTTTATCCCCCGCCGCAAAGATATCAGCCTTGATCTCATCGGCCACTTTATAGTCTGCTGCATTTTCAAGCTTAAATTCTCTTATATATCTCTTGTAGGATACGCCCGCTTTATCGAACTGTCCTTTGACAGGCTTGTTCACCAGTTTTTCCCTGATATCGGAAAATCCCACCTGCACTGCTTCGTAACCGTCATTTTCAACCGTTTTCACCTGTGTCACAACGCAGGGACCGGCTTTCAACACAGTTACAGGAATGAGCGCTCCGTCTTCTGTGAAGATCTGAGTCATTCCAACTTTCGTTGCTAAAATTGCTTTCTTCATTCTTTTACCTCCTGTTATTCTACAGCGGATTGCCGCCTGGCAATCATCCTAGAACAGGCCGAAACCAATTCCGGATTTATTTGCCGCATGAAAACCTTTGCTTTCCATACGTCAAAAACTCTGAGCATACGCAGCTAACGGAATAAGGACTTGCCTTTCATATACCGCTTGCGCACAACGATTGCGTGGGATGCAATCGCTTCCAATCACTACTTTGTTTTCATTTTGATGTCAATATAGACACCTGCAGGCATTTCCAGTCTGGAAAGGGCATCAACGGTCTTTTGCGTGGGCGCCGTGATGTCGATGAGCCTCTTATGGGTCCTCTGCTCAAACTGCTCTCTGGAATCCTTGTACTTGTGTACTGCACGAAGGATTGTAATAACCTCTTTCTTCGTGGGCAGCGGCACAGGCCCGCTCACCTGGGATCCGGTTTTCTTTACAGTTTCGATAATTTTCCCTGCAGACTGATCGACCAGCTGATGGTCATATGCCTTCAGAGTGATTCTCATTACTTGACTTGCCATAAAAAAAGTCGCCTCCTTTTCGCACTTTTCAATGTAAGTACGACAAGCGGTGACTGTACACTCTCCCGTGTGTATCCTGTAGGCTCACACGTCATTTCTACTTCTTATCCGTAGATGATTCAATCTGTACAGTGACTTGTCGCCAGTTTCCTAACTTGACATTCGCTCCACGGAAAAACCTGCCACATATGGGCAGCAACCTCACGCTTCATCGCTATCATGCCACAGCACGAATTATTATACACGAAGCCCCTGCAAAATGCAAGGGCTTTTTTCTGAATTTCCGTGTTTTTTAAGTAGTTCCGTCGGTTTACCATATATATGGAAGAATTTGTTGCTTTCCAGGCGAAAATCACCCGCTCACCATCCAGCCGCTGCATACGTCAATCCATCCTGTGCTACAAGAGTACTGTTCTAATTCCAAAAGCGAAAGCTCCACCGCACTGTGGCCGTTTCCTGCCGCTGGATAAACCTTTTCAAAGCGTTTCAATGAAACATCCAGGTAAATAGCCGCTTCTGGATTGACCGCAAAAGGGCATACGCCGCCTGGGGCATGGCCGACATAAACTTCCACCTGTTCCCCCGGAATCATTTTCGCTTTCTGATGAAAAGCCGCTCCGGCCTCCGTCTTGCTGCCAGTTTTAAACTTCCAACCCTTTTTTCACCGCCAGCGCTATGGAAACACCCGGTACATAATAAGGAATTAATACCGCCTGCAGCGCGTGGTACAAATCTGCTTTTCCCGGCCATACAGTGCCTGCCACTTGATTTTCTCTGTCAAGCTGATGGAACCAAGAACCATTCACATGATCCAGTACTTTCTCATCCAAGTACTCCATGAACCCTGCATAGTCTTCCCCATAGCCCCCATTTCCCGTCACACGGTATAATACTGCCGCAGTATTGATTGCCTCAGCCAGGGTCCAGTGCATCCTGTCGTGCACCACCGGTTTTCCGTCCCAGTCTGTCGTATAGACAATTCCAGGCGCCCCGTCCGAATTCCAGCCGTCGCTTATGGCCCTGTGGTACAAATTCTTTGCAGCTTCAATATAAGGAACCGCCTTTTCTTTCTCATCCGGATAGGAAGAAACCGCCCATTGGACAATCAGCCTGGACCATTCCAGCCCGTGCCCTGGCGTTGCGCCGTAAGGCTTAAAGGGGTCGTCCGGCCGTTCTTTATTACATTCCAAATCCGGCTTCCACTCTTTTGTAAAATGTTCCGGAATCCTCCAGTTATTATTTTCCGCCCAGGAAACCACACGCCGGATGATACGTCCCGCCCGTTCACGGTACTTCTCATCCCCAAGGACATCCGCTGCTGCCAAAAAAGCCTCCACCGTATGCATATTCGCATTCAGCCCCCGGTAATCATCCAAAACTGTAAACTCCGTATTCCAGGTATCGCCAGACATCCCCTCTTCTTCATTCCAGAAATACCGGTCGTATACTTCGACGGCTTCCTTGAGAAGGTCTTCTGCTCCGTCCACTCCGGCTAAAACCGCGGAAGAAGCCCCCAGAATCACAAAAGCATGCGCATAGCAGAGCTTTCCGGGGAGAGGTGTCTCCTTTGCCGTAAGCCCCGCATACCAGCCTCCGTTTTCCCTGTCATGGAGTTCCCCGCAGAGGCCCTTTACCGCTGCCTCTGCCAATGCCTTTCCACCTTCAAATCCCAGAAATTCCCCGATTGCATATACATGCGCCATCCTGCAGGTCACATACACGTCTCTGTTCCGCTCTTTCCAGGGGGTTCCATCGTCCCCCAGGTAGTAGGCGCTCCCTCCTGGTGAAGGGAAATCTTTCCCAAACTCAAAGAGCCTCTGCCGGATATCTTCCAGAAACTTCTTATTTTCCTCTGTGTCAATCTCATATTTCCTGCTTCTGTTTCCCATGGCCTCTCCTTCCCTGATTTCCCAACTCTACGCCTGGCTTTCGGCATTTACTCTTTCTTCGCAGGAGCGCATGGCAAGAATCGTCTTTTCCATAAGCTCCTCCAATGTCCAGCCCAGCATGTCTGCCCCTTCCCGTATCACATCGCGGGAACAGCCTGCGGCAAACCGCTTGTCCTTAAACTTTTTCTTCAGGCTGGAAACCTCCATATCCATCACGCTCTTGGAAGGACGCATCCTGGCAGCCGCGCCAATGAGTCCAGTCAGTTCGTCCACAGCAAACAGCACTTTTTCCATCTCATGCTCCGGCTTTACATCTGATACACGGCCATAACCATGGCTGCATACCGCATGAATCAGCGTCTCATCTGCGCCTCCCGCCTGCAGAAGTTCTGCAGCTTTCCCGCAGTGTTCCTCTGGATAAAGTTCAAAATCAATGTCATGGAGCAGCCCTGCAATCCCCCAGAAATCTTCTTCCTCTCCATAGCCCAGCTCCCTGGCATAGTAACGCATGGCCCCCTCCACAGTCAGCCCATGGAGAATATGAAAAGGTTCTTTATTATATTGTTTTAAAAGTGAGAGGGCAGCCTCCCTCGCCAATCCTGCCTGCATGTCCCGTTCCTCCAAAATCAGTTTATCCTTTTATTCATCTGCACAAAATATATAATACTGAAAATGCACAACGCCGCCGCCGAAACTACCATTAAATAGAAACCAATCCCCCTGTTTACCACTGATGAGGCTGTGATCCCATAGCCCAGATCCATTCCCAGCTTTGAATTCAGGTCTATAATCTCAAAAACGGCCAGTCCCAGGGAAAGTATCCCGAAAATCAGTGTTGGAATCTTTTTACTGAGGCATACAAACAAAACAGTCAAAAGCCCTGCTATGATAAAAAAGATTCCATCTCTCATTTCCCCTTCATTGCTCATCAAAGTGATACTCTCACTGTATCCCATGAAAGATGCTGTTGCAAATGGCAGGAATGTTGAAACCGCCATGGCCACAGCGGCAATGATTACCCCGATCTTCCCTGACGCGGCACTGTTTCCTACATTTCCCCTCTGGGAAGCATTTCCATATGCGCCGTTCCCATAAAACTGATTCCCCCCTGGCATATTCCCGTATGGCTGGTTTCCTCCCGGCATATTCCCATAGGGCTGGCTCCCTCCCGGCATATTTCCGTATGGTTGATTCCCCCTGGATATGTCCCCATAAGGCTGGCTCTTTCCCTGTGTACTTCCGTAAGGCTGGTTCCCTCCCGGCACGTTCCCCACATTTTTTCCAGCCTGCACAGGCGCTTCTCCACTGCACTTCGTTCCACATCTGCTACAGAACTTCTCCCCTTCTTCCAGCTGTTTCCCACAACTCCTACAAAACTTTCCCATACCTCTTCTTTCCTCCTGAGTTTTCTCCTCATATCCCAACGGACTGCCCCACTGGCCCCTGTTTCCAGCCGCCGTAAAAATCCGGCATCCCCTGATATATGGATTTTTTGCCTTTCTATAGTTTATTATAGTTAATGAACCAATTATAGTCAATGAAGGTCTTAAATTTCGCATAAAAATTATCCTTATAATCCCTTGTCAAGTGGTTAAAGTATATGCTAAAATATTATACAGAAAAATAAAAACGTTTTTATTTCAATATTTTCTTTATGGGAAGGAGATTTTTACAATGGCAAAACCGAAAATTCTTGTGGTGGGCAGTTTCGTCATGGATCAGATCGCAACAACTGCAGTATTCCCCAGAGAGGGGCAGACAGTCCTGGGAGGGACTTTCTCTAAGGCCCCTGGCGGCAAAGGAGCAAACCAGGCAGTACAGATGGCGCGCCTAGGCGCAGATGTCACCATGGTGGGAAAACTGGGCCATGACGGCAATGGCGAAGACATGATCAAAACCTGCAAACAGGCAGGTATCAATACGGATTATGTCCTTTATGACGATGAACTTCCTTCCGGCTGCAGCGTAATTATTTTGGAAGAGGCGCCTGGAAAGCAAACAGTAAACCGTATCATCGTATTATCCGGTTCCAATATGAGCATCACCCCCGCTGACATTGCATTTTTAAAGGAGAAGGTGGCAGAATATGATCTGGTTGTACTCCAGCTGGAGATTCCCATGGAAATCAATGAGCTGGTGGCCGCATATGCTTACGAAAAGGGCGTTCCTGTAATGCTCAATTCCGCTCCCAGCGCTCCTTTATCCGACCAGCTGCTTTCTCATCTGACATATATTTCCCCCAACGAACACGAAGCTTTTGACATGATTGGAATCAAAATCAGCCATGAGGGTAAAACGGTAAACATGGAAGAGGCTAAAGCCGCCACTGCTGCCCTGAAAGCGAAAGGTGTAAAAAACGTACTTATCACCTTGGGTGAATCCGGCGCAGTATTGGATACAGAAAAAGATGGATTCTTTTACAGCCCCTGCGTGGACGGCATCATGGCTGTGGATCCCACTGCGGCAGGCGATTCTTTTGTGGGCGCATTGTCGGTCGGCCTTTGCTGCGGCTGGGGTTATGAAGAAACCCTCCTGTTCGCCAACCACACTGCCGGCCTTACAGTATCTGCCCTGGGCGCTATGCCTTCTCTGCCGTCCCTCGAAAAAGTGGAAGCATTTTTAACGGAGAAAACCGGAAGCGCCCCCGATACATCCATATTAAAGTAAAAGGAGTCCCATTATGGAAGCAAAGTGCAAAGAAGCATATGATTTTTTCCTGGATACCGTAAAAACCGACTTGTGTGAATTCATTGAACATATGGATTACTCCGAAATTGAAGATGCCGCAGACCTGATCATAGAAGCCCAGAAAAACGGCGGGCGCGTCCATATTTCCGGCATCGGCAAGCCTGGACACATTTCCGGCTATATTGCATCTCTCATGTCTTCAACCGGAAATCCTGCATATTTTCTCCACGGTACTGAAGCAGTCCATGGTTCCTGCGGGCAGCTTATCCCCGGTGATGTGGTAATCTTTATTTCCAACAGCGGTGAAACGGCAGAGATGCGTTCCACAGTCCTCGCTGTTAAAAACAACGGCGGCAGTATCATCGGTGTCAGCGGAAATTCCGATTCCTGGCTTGCAAAGGAAAGCGCTGTCCATATTTTTGCAGGAATCAAAAAAGAAGGCGGCCCCATGGGACGTGCCCCCCGCATGTCTATCCTGGCCGAAACGCTGGCGCTCCAGGCCCTCAGTGTCGCGCTCCAGGCCCACAAGGATGTTTCTCCAAAGCAGTATGTCAAATGGCATCCCGGCGGAACTCTTGGAAAGCTTCGTGAAAACGAAAAATAACAAAAAAGGAGAGATTTTATGCTGACCACAAAATGTATTCACCCTGGTATTATGAAAGCCTTGTCTTTATGCGGACATGGCAGTAAAGTTCTCATTGCCGACGGCAATTACCCACTGGAAGAAAAAAGTGGAAACGCTGAAAAAATTTATCTGGGTTTAACGCCTGGGCTTCCCACTGTCACAGAAGTGTTGAAAGCCATCCATTCCGTGGTAGAAATTGAAAAAGCCGAAGTCATGGAACCTGGCGACGGCTCCACTCCTGAAATTTTTGCAGAGTTTCGGGAAGAGCTGGGCCTGGAGCTTTCCGGTACAGGCCGTTTTGAATATTATGACCTGTGCTGTGAACCGGACGTGGTTCTGGCGATCTCCACCGGAGAAAAACGGGTATTTTCCAATATTCTCCTGACCATCGGATGTGCATAAAAATCACCCCCATGGGGTTATCGTAAAATATTCCGGTATTGATGTCTGCCCGGCGCCCCGCCTGTCTTCGCATTTGTCCTCATTGATTTTTAGGTTTTGTGGCGCCGGGCATATATAAAGTCAACTATTTTTCATCCGTCTTTTTGGAATGTTCCGTCTGAAAACTTCTAATATATTCTACAAAACATGAAAAATTTCTAATATCCACGTCGATGTACTGGCCGTAAAATTTTTGTAGCGTTTAACTGCGGCCTGAAAAACCCATATCTTCTCGTATTTGAAGCTTTATAATGTTTTTTATTCCATCATGTCTTGACACCATCGAATGTTTGTTGTAATATTTACATATACTTAATGTAGTTTTTAAAACTATATGTAAGGAGGTAATGCTATGAAAAATCTAAGACCTAAAGATCCTGGCAGCGCTATTACCCATTTGATTGGCTGGCTGATGGCCATATTCGCCGCTACGCCGCTTCTCATACGTGCCGCAAAAGCTCCAGACAAGATTCATACCCTCTGCCTGGCTGTCTTTATCCTCAGTATGATTTTACTGTATGGAGCCAGCACCATTTACCACACCCTCGATATTTCTCCGAAAATCAATAAAATACTTAAGAAAATCGACCATATGATGATTTTTATCCTGATTGCGGGAACTTATACGCCTGTCTGCGTCATCGTCATCGGCGGCAGCCAGGGATTTTTCCTTCTGGGCCTTGTCTGGGCTATTGCCCTGGCTGGAATCCTGATTAAAGCATTTTGGATCAACTGCCCCAAATGGTTTTCTTCCACGCTTTACATTGGCATGGGCTGGGTGTGTGTTCTTTCTTTTACCCAAATCCTCAATAGTCTGTCTCCGGCTGCTTTCGGCTGGCTGCTGGCCGGCGGGATCATCTACACCATTGGTGGGATTATTTACGCCCTGAAACTTCCTATTTTTAATTCCAGGCACCAGAACTTTGGTTCCCATGAAATTTTTCATCTGTTTGTCATGGCTGGAAGCTTTTGCCATTTCGTTCTTATGTACCGTTTTATAGCTTTTATGCCTTTATAAATCCCCTCTCTCAATTAACTCCAGTTTGTCTTTCCGGGAAAGCTGCTTGATGGCAGCTTCCCGGCTCATGGCTTCCGCTTTCGTGGAAAACCTTTCCCAATAGACCAGCTCCACCGGCCTCCGGCTCTTTGTATACTTTGCCCCTCTGCCGGACTGATGGGCAGACACCCGCCTTTCCAGATGGTTTGTCCAGCCTGTATAAAGGCTTCCGTCACTGCACTTTAAAATGTATGTATAGTTGTCTTCCATTTTATCTCCTAAACTATGTAAGCGTGCGGAACCCGCACGCCGTTCATGAAACCGCCAATGGCTGATTCCGTATTTATATAAAAGCATCAGACCTCAGAGCGGACTTGCCGCCCCCAGTACATTAAAAATCATCAGGAAAAGCTTGTGGTTTAATGTCTGATGCCTGCAGTACATTCTCTTCGCTTTCCCGTCTATAATTTATCTTATGTACTTTTTCCTTTTTTGTCTACTGAAATTATCCCTCTTTTGGGTTACATTTTTCTGCCGTTTACTCAGACTGCTTCCTCCACCTGTTTCATTACCAAAAGCCGTTTCCCCGGAACCAGCCCGTCATCACTAAGCTCATTGAACTGCCGCAGGGAATCCACAGATGCATGGAATTTTTTTGCGATTTTCCACAAAGTATCTTCAGGCTGCACGATATAAACCACAATCCCCGGCAGCTTTTGAATCCGTTCCAGGTCAAGAGGCGTTTCTGTGATTCCCGTTATGATCTGCTCATCCAACTGCTTTCTCACCAGCATATCGAAAAGGAGCACCGCTTTCACTTCGATTTCTCCGCCGCCCAGCATGGTGGCACTAAGCTGCTCCAATCCAGTGTCCAGCTGATAAGCGCATTGCTCATCCATCCCCCGCGCTTCCACTTTGTATTGGAACGGAATAACGCCCTTCATGGACTGGAGGGGATGACTGTCACTGTCCGTCATATAAAGCACTTTGATACACAATGCCCCTTCCAGCATCAATCCGCCTTCCACAGGCTTCTTATCGTCCACTCTCAGTACGCCATCCACATGGCAGATCTGCAGGATGTTGTCTTCCGTCCCACTCTTCTGCCGTTCATTGATACGCGTCTTGGAACTGTTCTTTACAAGGATTTCCTCCACCTGGGCCGACAAATATTCCGGTAAAAGCTCTTTTGCCGGAGAATAGACGTCGCTCACCACCTGAAGGGTTTCTTCCTCATAAAGTTTAATATCCATTTCAATTACCACATCCAGGGAAATACTTCTGTTTTCCCCGTCAAAATCCGGCTGTATCTCCATCTGGCAGTGTCCCAGCCGCGCTGTAATTTCCGGATACATATCCTCAGTGGCATCCGGCAGTTCCACAGTCCCTGAAAACGGAATTTCTTTTTCCAGCCATTGAGGCGGAATATGGGCTTCCGGTCCCCTGTAAATGCAAAATACATGCAGTGTCCCCTGGATATTAAGCTGGCCGTCCAGAGGTTTGATCTGCACATTTCTCAAACGGCACTGATTCCACAAAAGCTCTTCAATATCCGGCTGGCTTCCAGAAATTTCTATTTCCTCTTTTAAACGATATGTATCCTTTTGGCAAACTGCCGTCTGGGCCGCCCGCATAACCCGCATAAGCATTTCCACAGGCGTATCGTCAGCCACTGCCGTCACCGCCATCTGCTCCTCAATCCCTTCCAGATTCAGCCAAAAGGTAAGTATCGCCTTCACGTTGATTTTTCTGGAATGAATCAGCTCTATGGTCAGATCCTCAATTTCCGCTTCCACCTGCAGGTAATCTTTTTCGCCCAGCTCTGGAATATTTACATATTCGTCGAAGGGAATCGTTCCTTCCATGGCGCAAAGGCTTCCGCCCTCCGACGGATGATAAAGAATCCGGTAAGAAAGCTTTCCCCGCAGTTCTGCTTTCTCTGTCAATTTCTTAACTTCTTCAATTTCCACGTTTCCGTCATCAAGTATAATTTTTTCTATATCCGGTTTCACATCAGGCACAATAAAATCGTCATCCATGGTAATCTGCGATACTGCCTTTTTCTTCAGCCTGCACATACGTATGCTTTTTTTTGTCAGTTCCATAGCTCCCTCCTACAAAAATACCACTGGTTCTTCCCGATACTGAAGCTTTAACACCAGATAGGGACAGGACGGAGTTTTTGAAACCTCTTCATCCTTGGACGGTCCCATGGACTCTGTTTCCAGACAGACAGAACCATCCTGCAAATATAAATCTTTGACAGAAATGCTGTATCCGCCCGTTTCCTGCTGCCCCAGCCCGACTACCAGGTACAGAAATCCGTCACAGGTATAAGTCAGCCTGAACTCTGTCACCTTTTTCTCTTCGATAATGGTCTTTAATTCCGGCGGGATCCCTTCTTCCGCCACCATCTCATAATCCAGAGTTTCCCTGTCGCCTTTCCCGCTTCCTTTTCCGCAGCCTGCCAGAAGAAAAACCGGAATCAGACAAAGCATCCATATGCTCTGTCTCCGCATTTTTCTTATCCGCATTTTCATTGCCTTTCACCCTCCTTGGCCATTCTCTTTCTAATGTATGCGGATAATTCTTCCTCTATGCTACTGTCAGTTCAGCTTTCCACGGAACCTTCCACATTCTTTTTTTCTTCTTTCAGACGTAAACGCAGCTCTTTAAAAAAACTTTTTAAAAGGGCAGAACACTCTTCCTCCATAACCCCCCTTACCACTTTCACCTGATGGTTAAATTCCGGCATTTCAAGAAGGTTCAGAATAGACCCCACACATCCCGCCTTGGGGTTCATGCAGCCAATAACCACCTCCGTCATACGCGCCTGGATCAAGGCGCCTGCACACATCTGGCAAGGTTCTAAAGTCACATACATGGTACATCCTTCCAGCCTCCAGTCTCCCAGCTTTTTGCTGGCTTTCCGAATAGCCTGAAGTTCCGCATGGGCCAGGGTATTTTTATCTGTGGTCCTCCGATTATATCCCCTGGCAATAATTTTATCTTCACTCACGATTACACAGCCAATGGGCACCTCCCCCATGGCCGCCGCCTTTTTCGCCTGCCTGATGGCCTCTTTCATGTAATAATCTGCATCCCGCCGCTTTTCACCGGCCATAATCCTTTCGTCCTTTCCATTCAGCCCTATTGCTTCCCTCTAAAAATTCCATACCCCCGGCCTGACTGGTTATTGATAATTGTCTCAATATCATCATAAGTCACATCCGTATTAATCCCGGGGTTATTTACAATTACCCTCCCGTCGTCTGTGAGTCCCGCCAAGGTCACGTAATGGTACACCGTTGCATAACGTCCGCCGTCCCCTCCCGGTTTCATGGACATAACAATTTTGGCGCCGCCCTCCAATGCCTCCAAAATCTCCCGGCCGGAAAGGGGGGCCGTTTCCGCTTGTACCCAGAGGCCATAATCTGCTCCAGCCGCAGCGCACATTTTCCCTCCATAAGACCCCTGCTCCCTGCTCCGGTATGCATCATGATCATATCTATTTGACACTTCCAGAGGGGTAATCCGCTCTCCCTTAAAATAAGAGAGCACCATGGCAATGGCCGTCGGACAACATGCATCGCTGGCAAGGGTTCCGCCTCCAAATGCTTTTGCTCCCCATTCTGCAGCCCCCTGTTTATAAAAAGGCAATGGCGAATAAAGAAGGCTTTCTGCCTGCCGCTTTTCTATTTCTTCCCGGAAAGCTTCATCCTCCATTGCAATGAGGGCGTCACATTCCCGGCGTTTTTCTTCTGTCCAGCCCTCCCATTCCACGGGTATCCGAAATTGGTAGTAATCCATATCATAAATTTCTGTACGCGGACGGTTCTTTAAGATGACAGCCACCTTACACCGGCCGTCAAATACATTTTCTGTGTGTTCCACCGCATTCATAAGAGAAGCCCCTCCCATTCCCAGAAAATCTACCGTCCCTCCGGCCAGAGACTGCAGCTGCCTCAGCGCTTTCTCCTGATATTTCGTTCCTATTACCTCATAGGGATACGTCTCCTCCCATAAATTGTCCGCATACCATTGGCAGACAATCCTGTTATAAAATGTATAGTCCCGGCACACAGCTGTCATCGCCAGAATCTCTTTCGACACATCCCTGAAATCTTCTTCATACAAAAAGCTCTGAAGTTCTACGGGAATCCCGGCTTTTTCCATTTTTAAAGACTGCTGTTCTCTCCACGCTG
>CAOKOS010000062.1 GCA_948470255.1 uncultured Lachnotalea sp. | reverse complement strand
AACTGCGTCCTATAAAGCAAAAACGCTCCGCGAGGATCGCACTGCGGCGGAGAGGAACTATATCGCTGAAGCGATCCGCCGCAGGCGGAGAATCCTGCAAGCAGGATTCTTTGTTTTTTATAGGAAACTGCGTCCTATAAAGTAAAAAACCCTCCGGGGGATGCGCAGTTCGCGGAGAGGAAAAAAAGTACTTTACAATCGAACGACTGTTAGATATAATAATCCTAACGATCGTTCGGTAAAAGGGAGAAACAGGGGAGTCAAAGGGAGATGGGGAACACAAAAGAACAGATTATAGAGACAGCGCTGGCGTTATTTTCTGAGAAGGGGTACGACGCTGTATCGGTCCGGGACATTGCCAGGGAAGTGGGAATCCGGGAAAGCTCTTTATATTATCATTTTAAGAATAAGCAGGATATTTTTGACACCATTGTGGAGTATTGTTTCGGGAAGGCAGAGGAATATTTCCGGGGCCATGGGCTTCCGTTTGCAAAAGAAGACGATATTTCCATGTATTTTAATACGGAGCCAGACAGGCTGGAAAAACTGTTGTTATCTACCTTCCGGTATTTTTTTGAAGATCCCTGGAATATACGTTTCCGAAAGCTTCTGACAGTGAACCAGTACGAAAACCAAAGGGCAAAAGAAATCTACCGGAGCCTCTACAGGGATTATCCCCTTCGTTTTCAAAGCCGTCTGTTTGCTGTATTGATGGAACAGGGAGAGTTTCAAAAAACAGACCCCGGGACGGCGGCTTTGGAATTTTACGGCCCCGTATTTATGCTGATCCATACTTGCGACAGTATGGAGGAAGCCAAAGAGGCCATGGGAAATCATATCAGGCAGTTTATCAGACAATACCGCAGGATACGGGAGGACATCAGGCAGGAGGAAAATAAATGAAACCAGTGATACTTTATTATTCACAGACGGGATTTACAAAACAGTACGCGGAATGGATGGCGGAGGAGCTTTCCTGCCCGTGTTTTGCTTTTGAAAAAGGAAAAAGTGTTGACTTCTCCCAGTTCGATGCAGTTATCTTTGGAAGCTGGTGCCACGCGGGGAGACTTAAGAAATATAAATGGTTTCAGGACATGCTGCCCCGGTGGAAGGGAAAACGGAAAGCAGTGTTTGCCGTGGGGGCGTCTCCCGCAGGGACAATACAGGCAGAGCAGTTCTTAAAAACCCTGGAGATACCGGGGGAGGAGATAACAGCTTTTTATCTGCCGGGGGGCCTTCGCTATGAGCGGATGGGGACGGCCTCACGGATTATGATGAAGATGTTTTCTGCCATGGTGAACAGAAAAAAAGAAAAAACCCCGGAGGAGGAACAGATGGCGCAGATGGTGAGCCGCTCCTATGATGTTTCCGACCGGAAACGAATCAAGCCTGTTCTTGAGTATATCCGGGGAAATTGAAACTAGTTTTTAGAATATACTTTATGGACCCAAAAGCCTTTCCAGGACGTCTTCTACATACTGGCAGGTGTGACGGCAGGCGGCGATGAGTTCCGGTTTGGCAGTGGAGACAGCATAGCTTTCTTTCGCACAGGCCAAAAGCTCCAGGTCATTATAATTGTCCCCAAAAGCCATGGTTTCTTCTTTTGATATGCCAAGAGCTTCCATAAGGGCTTCCATGGCGTAGCCTTTGTGGATGCCCGGGGGAATAAAATCAATCCAGTGGGGGCAGGTGGAAGCCAGGGTAAAATACCTCCCCCAGCGTTTTTGAAAGCCTTCCATATATTCTTCCGTTTTTTCCCCGTGGACGTAAGCGGAGATTTTAATATAGTCTTCCTGGGTGGAAAAGAGATCCTCCACTTCCGTAATATTATTTTTCAGCACATACTTCAAGTGCTCCGTGAAAGCGGGGCGCTTTGGTTTAATATAAGCAGTATTTATGCCGGAAAGCTGAACCTCGCAGTCAGGAACAGAAAGGATATCGGCCATCAGCTCCCGGCCCAGCGCCCTGTCCATGACAGATTTGTAAATAATCTTTCCTTTGTGGACTGCAAAAGCCCCGTTTTCGCAGATATAATCCACGTCTGAGGCAGCCGCTCCCATCAGCCGCTGCAGGTTGGCATACTGGCGGCCGCTGGCAGCCACGAAAAGAAGCCCTTTTCTGATGAGCCCTTGTAAAAGGGCAGGCATGCGGGGCGGCAGCGTCTGAGCGCCGTTTCTTAAAATCGTACCGTCAATATCGCTTGCGATGAGGCGAATCATAATTATCCTCCATAGGTAAAAAAGTAAGAGCAATTTATGGACAGATGTGTTATACTATCCGAAGGGTTGTCATTTTTGGAGCTGCCACAGACAACTATACAGCGGTTTATGATATGGGGAACTTCCTTCCTTATACAATATATGATTAAAAACGGACACAGTCAAGATACAGGGAGAGAATATTGATGTATTCTTTTAAGAGTAGAGTCAGATACAGTGAGACAGGGGCCGACGGATATTTAAGTCTTTATTCGGCCGTTCATTATATGCAGGATTGTAGTACATTTCAGTCAGAGACTTTAGGCGCAGGCGTGGAGGATATGAAGAAAAAGAAACGGGCCTGGTTTCTTTCGGCCTGGCAGATTGAGATCCAGGGCAGGCCAAAACTGGGGGAAGAGATCACTGTGGGAACCTGGGCCAGGGGGTTTAAGGCCATGTATGGCTACAGAAACTTTGCGGTCTGGGACAGGGCCGGGGAGTTCCTTATCCGAGCCGATTCCACCTGGGTTTATATGAACACGGAAACCGGGCGGCCGGAACGGATTGACCAGGAAACCATGGCTTTGTATGACCAGGAAAAAGCTCTGGATATGGAAAATATGGGGAGAAAAATAGAACTTCCTGAGGGCATGTCAGAATATGCGGCGTTTCCGGTGAGGAGAGTCCAGATAGATACCAATGGGCATGTAAATAATGCAAAATATATTGAAATGGCGGAGGAGTGGCTGCCAAAAGATTCTGAGATAAAAACTCTCCGGGTGGCGTATAAACACGCCGCCATGTACGGGGACATGATTGTGCCGGCTGTCAAAAAAGAGGAAAACCGCCATACGGTAGCTTTGAAAGGGCCGGAAGGGCAGGTCTACGCAGTTATTGAAGCTGGTAAATGAAATTCAGAAACTTAGATCAGAAAGAGAACAAAGGGGATATCTATGTTGGAACTGGGAAAAAAACAGACCCTTAAGGTATTGAGGAAACGGGAAAACGGCGTATACCTGGGAGAGGGCCGGGACGCCGGAGGGGAGCCGGAATCAGGAAAATGGCAAAAACTGCAGGGAAAAAAAGAACTGGAGACAGGGGTTTTGTTGCCCAGGCGGCAGGTACCGGAAGGGATAGAAGTAGGCGATGAGCTGGAAGTGTTTCTTTATAAGGATTCGGAGGACAGGCTGATTGCCACGACGGCAGCGCCTTTTCTCTGTATGGGAGAGCTTGGAATCCTTACGGTGGCAGAAGCGGGCGATATCGGAGCATTTTTAAACTGGGGATTGGAGAGAGATCTTTTTTTGCCTTTCAGGGAACAGAAGTGGAAGGTGAAGAAAGGGGAACAGGTATTTGTGGCTGTTTACCTGGATAAAAGCAAGAGGCTTTGCGCCACCATGAAGGTGGATCAGTACCTGAAAAGCGATTCGCCGTACAGAAAGGACGGCCAGGTGACGGGGATTCTCTATGAGATCAACAGGGAGCTTGGCGGTTTCGTGGCTGTGGACAGCCAGTATTTCGGTATGATTCCCGTAGCGGAACTTGACAGGGATCTTCGGCCGGCCATACAGATAGAGGCCAGGGTTTCTAGGGTTCGCAGCGACGGAAAGCTGGTTTTAAGCTCCAGGAAAAAGGCTTATAAACAAATGAATATGGATGCGGAAGCAGTCTATTCCCTTATTGAGGATTATGGAGGGAAGCTGCCTTTTACAGATAAATCCGATTCGGATCTGATCCGTCTGGAGACAGGACTCAGCAAAAATGCCTTTAAGCGGGCGGTGGGGCGCCTGTTGAAAGAGGGAAAGATTCAAATAAATACAGACAGTATAGAACAAATCAGGAGGTAATGTATCGTGAAAAAAGTGATTTCTACAGACAAGGCGCCTGCGGCAATCGGACCTTATTCTCAGGCAATAGAGGCAAATGGTTTTGTATTTGCTTCCGGCCAGATTCCGGTAGATCCTGCCACCGGCCAGATTCCTGAAGGTGTGGAAGCCCAGACAAGACAGTCTTTGGAAAATGTGGTGAATCTTTTGGCGGCGGCCGGAGTAAAGCCGGAAGATGTGGTAAAAACGACAGTATTCATCAAAGACATGAATGATTTTGCAAAAGTAAACGCTATTTATGCAGAGTATTTCAAATCCGACTGCCCTGCCAGGGCCTGCGTGGAGGTGGCAAGACTGCCGAAGGACGCACTGGTTGAGGTGGAAGCCATCGCAGTAAAATAAGCGGAGGCTTTAAGCAGGAGAATAGAAACGATGGATAAAATTTGGATTGACCAGGAACTTCATAAAGGGCGCCCTTCCCCGGAGGGGCGCCTGCCCAAGGAAATGCGGGTCTATGACCTGTTGGATAAGCTGGAGATCCCTTATGTGCGCCTGGATCATGGAGTGACGCCTTCCATTGAGGCATGTCACCAGGTGGACGAGCTTTTGCATATTGAGATCTGCAAAAACCTTTTTTTATGCAATGCTCAAAAGACAGATTTTTATTTGCTTCTCATGCCGGGGACTAAAAAATTTAGGACGGCAGTACTGTCAAAACAGATTGGTTCTGCGCGGCTTTCCTTTGGGCCGCCGGAGTTTATGGAAGAATTCCTGGATATTACGCCAGGGTCGGTCAGCGTCCTTGGCCTTATGAATGACCATGGAAACAGAGTGCGGCTGCTGATTGACAAAGAAGTTTTGGATGAGCCGGAGATCGGCTGCCATCCCTGTATCAATACTTCCAGCTTAAAAATGGCCACAAAAGATATTTTGGAAAAGTTTCTGCCTTATACAGGCCATGATTATCAGGTGGTGGAACTGTGAATATGGATTATGGAGTTTATGGAATTATGGGAGCTTCGGAACAGGAAGTTATGTGCCTTTCTGCCAAGGAGCGCATGAGGGCGGCCGCAGGGCCGCTTCTTTCCTGGTACAGGGAAAACGCCAGAAGCCTTCCGTGGCGAGAAGAGCCTACGCCTTATCATGTTTGGATTTCTGAAATTATGCTTCAGCAGACCAGGGTGGAAGCTGTCAAGGAATACTACCGGCGTTTTCTGGAAGCCCTTCCTGATATTTACGCGCTGGCAAGGGTGCCTGAGGAGCGGCTTTTAAAACTGTGGGAAGGGCTTGGCTACTATAATCGGGCCAGGAATCTGAAAAAAGCAGCGGGGGAAACAGTGAACCGCTACGGCGGAAACCTTCCTGCTTCTTATACAGAGCTTCTTTCCCTGCCGGGGATTGGATCTTATACGGCGGGAGCCATTGTCTCGATTGCCTATGGGATTCCTGAGCCGGCAGTGGACGGAAATGTGCTGCGGGTGGTTTCAAGGCTCCTTGCAGATATGGAAGACGTTTTGAAGCAGTCTGTAAAAAAAAGGACAGAAGATTTAATACGGTCGGTGATGCCGCAGGATGCGGCAGGGGATTATAATCAGGCGCTGATGGAAATAGGGGCATTAGTATGTGTGCCCAACGGCCCTCCCCACTGCGATGAATGTCCTCTGGAGCGGCTTTGTCTGGCAAAGGAGGAAGGGAAAACCGGCCTGATTCCGGTAAAAGCGCCAAAAAAAGCACGGGTCATTGAGGAAAGGACAATTTTTGCAGTGGAAAGGGGGAACCAGGTACTGCTGGGCAAAAGGCCGGGAAAAGGTCTTTTAGCCGGCCTCTACGAACTGCCCGGGACGGAAGGGTATCTGAATGAAGAGGAAATCCTTGATTGGCTGGGAGTGAAAGGGGAGGATGTGGAACTTTTGGAGGGACTTCCTGAGGCAAAACATATTTTTTCCCATGTGGAATGGCGGATGAAAGGGTATTATATCCTCCTTAGGGAAGGAGCGGGCACAACAGTTGGCTTTTTTGCAGATAAAGAAAAGGCGCAGGAAGCGTATGCGCTTCCAGGGGCTTTCCAGGCATATGCAAAATACCTTTTTGGAGAAGAGACGGGCAAATTGCACAGATGAAGAAAGAGAGGGCGCCGGCTTTTTGTGAATATGACAAAATGAGGACATGAGGAAAAAAATAGCTTGATTTCTGAAAAATGCCATGATATATTCAAAATACAGACATCTTAGTGGACATCATGGAGACATCAGAAGGGGATACCTCGGCAGACACCAAAAGCGGACATCTATGGAGACATCAAGTGGACATCGGCTGCGGACACCTGTGGAGACATCAGGATTTAGCTTACCGAAGAGACTCAGATGAGACGACGAGACGAAAAACACAAAAAGGCAGGGCGGTTTTAGAGAAGCTGTCCTGCTTTTTGTCGGATAGAAATCCCAGCTGGTTTTCCAGCCGACAAAAAGCCCTCCGGGGGATGCGCAATCTTTTTTACAGTTTGATGGGAGAGACTATGAAATATAAATTGTTGGCAACAGATTTGGACGGTACCCTTGTGACTGAGGATAAAAGAGTCACAGACAGGACAAAAAAAGCAGTGAAGGCTTTTGTGGAGAGAGGCGGGACTGTGGTATTGTCTTCCGGGCGTCCAAGTTATGGCGTATGGTATGTGGCGGATGAACTGGGGCTTTCTGAGTCGGGCGGCTATATCCTGGCTTACAACGGAGGGGAACTGCTGGACTGTAAAGATGGGAAGGTGAAATTTTCGGTTCAGATACCGCCGGGACGTATCGCTGAAATTGTCGGGCTTTCCCGCCGTTACCGGACGGCAATCCTTACTTA
The DNA here is from genome assembly GCA_948470255.1 of uncultured Lachnotalea sp. Lineage (GTDB taxonomy): Bacteria > Bacillota > Clostridia > Lachnospirales > Lachnospiraceae > Lientehia. The sequence continues at coordinate 6,775 of CAOKOS010000062.1, read as the reverse complement.
TGAAAATGAATATGTCATCAGTGAGAGCGGCAGCGATATTTACGTGCAGGGAGAGGCTCGAAATACCAGGATGAAAGTGAAGGAGATCCCTGATTTAGTTTCATATCTGACGTTTCCTGTGGTGAAGATGATGATGGTTGGCTCTGAGGGGCAGATTCTCCGTATGGAGCCTGTTATACGGGAGGCGCTGGGGCCGGATTTTTCAGTGTTCCGTTCGGAAGCATATCACCTGGAAATCCTTCCTTCTGGCATTGATAAAGGAAGCGGGCTTCTTAAAACTTTGAAATATCTGGGGATTTCCAGGGAAGAAACCGTCTCTTGCGGGGATTATGACAATGATATTCCCATGAATGAGGCGGCGGGATTGGGCGTAGCCATGGAAAACGGCTGTCCGGCAATCAAAGCAAAAGCAGATTATATTACCTGCTCCAACGAGGAAGATGGAGTGGCGGCAGTTATAGAAAAATTCATGCTTCAGGATCATTAAAATGGGAGGAACGAGGATGAAAAAATTTGTTTTGGATACTCATACCCATACCATTGCCAGTGGACATGCATACGGGACAGTAACAGAGATGGCAAAGGCCGCTTCCTGTATAGGACTTGAGCTTTTAGCCATTACAGACCATGCGCCGAAGCTTCCCGGAGGTACGTCTGAGATGTACTTCAGGAATTTTAAGGTCATTGACAGGGAAATGTTTGGCGTAAAGATTTTAATGGGCGTGGAATTAAATATTATTGATTACCACGGGACCGTTGATATGGAAGAAGCGCTATTAAAGCGTATGGAGCTTTGCATTGCCAGTCTCCATACGGTCTGCCTGACGCCTGGCACAAAGGCAGAAAATACCAGGGCCCTTCTTAAGGTGATGGAAAATCCCTATGTCCAGGTCATCGGACACCCGGACGACGGGCGTTATCCCATTGATTATGAGGCCATGGTAAAAGGGGCAAAGGAGCAGGGGGTTCTCATTGAACTCAACAACAGTTCCCTGGCGGCAGGCGGCGGCAGGATAGGGACGCTTCCCAATTTGACGGAAATATTAAAGCTCTGTGAACGGTACGGACAGGAAATCATAGTCAATACAGATTCGCATTTCCCTTCATACGTGGGACGGTTTGAGGAGGCTGAGAAATTGTTGGGCCAGACAGGATTTCCGGAAGAATTGATTGTCAATACAGATGTGAAAAAACTGGAAAGATATCTGAAAAAATAATAGGCAGAAAAAGAAGGGAATTGGGACTGGACTTTAAAGTGTTAAAATGTTAAAATGTATGAGGGTCTATTTACAGCGTCAAAAACCATCGGAGGAGAGTTGCGATGAATAAAAAGTTGAAAACAGAGGCCGTCGATCATTTGTTCCAGGCCGTCCTTACATTAAAAGATATCAATGAATGTTATATATTTTTTGAGGATGTTTGTACGGTGAATGAGCTTTTGTCTCTGTCCCAGCGCTATGAGGTGGCTAAAATGCTGAGGGCGGGAAAAACGTATCTGGAGATTGCAGAAAAGACAGGTGCTTCAACTGCCACCATCAGCCGGGTAAACCGTTCTCTGAACTATGGAAATGATGGATACGATATGGTGTTTGCCAGACTGTATGAAGAGGAAAAGTAGAAAAGCGGCGGAGATAAGCATTTTATCTCCGCCGCAGGCGGAGAATCCTGCAAGCAGGATTCTTTTTCATTTTTTGTCAGGCATCTCCTCTTTTGCGGTTTCCCGCATTTCATCAATGATCTGTTCGATCATCTGTTTTTTTAAATAAACATCAAAACTAAGCATACAGACGAAAGAAAAAAGCTGAAGATAGTCCCGTTCTTCTTCGGGGGCGTTTTTAAAAGAACGTTCGGCAAGGGATGCGCGGGACTCCACTTCTTTCAATAGGTCAACCAGCTGCAGTTTTTCTATTTTTACGATCTCATTATAAATCTTGTCCAGCTCGTGATGCTCCTCTGTAAAGTATTTTTCTGACAGAGGCGAAAGTAAGACCTGGATATCCCCAATGGACAAGAAGCCCTTAAAATAATAGATAAAAGCTAGCAAAATCAAATGATCTCTGGAGTATTTTTTCTTTACCGGCGGGGGAAGCAGATTATTTTTTGCGTAATTATTGATCATGGTTTTTGTGAGAATTTTGTCTTCGTCATGGCGTTTACCAGGAGAAAGGTGCTGCTCCATAAAGGTCGTCACCTGATCCATATATAATTCAATATCCGGTATGTCCCGGCTGTGGATATAATTTAACTTCCGTAGCCGTACCAGCAAATCTTTCACTAATTCTTCATTGCTTTTCATATGTTCACCTCTTTTTATATTATATAGTATCTAAAACTATATAGCAAGATATAAATATCCTTGAATTTTTGCATTTTATCTTAAGATGAAATGCGCCAACATTTTTCCTGTTGAAATATAAAATACGAAAACGCAAGGATGAATTTAAGTTGACATTCTTTACAGACGCCGATACAATGATAACGAAGAAAATTTCAAGGGAGATTTGTTATGCCGGCATTTACAAAAAAAGCCATTGCGGATTCTTTTTTAAAACTTCTGAGGGAAAAGCCGTTGGACAAAATTACCATAAAAGATATTGTGGAGGACTGTGGAATAAACAGGAATACTTTTTATTACCATTTCAGCGATATTCCTGCGCTGGTGGAGACGATTTTGAGAGATGAGACGGAGCGTGTGCTGGGAGAGCGGCTGGGGGAGGATTCCTGGGAGGAGGGGTTTATTGCCGCCACCAGGTTTGCACTGGAGAATAAAAGGAGCATTTACCATATTTATAATTCCGTGAACCGGGAGATTTTCGAGCAGTATTTGAACCGGATCGGGATGGATGTGATGGAGCGTTTTGTATGGGGGGCGGCAGAAGGGTTTGACGTGTCGGAGGAAGATAAAAGGCTGATGGCATCTTTTTACAGGGCGGCGCTTACGGGAATGATTTTAGACTGGCTGGCTTCCGGTATGAAATATGAGCCAGAGGAGGTTGTCAGACGCCTTGGGGTTATGTTGGATGGTAGCATTGAGGCGGCTTTTGCGAAAGTAGCCGGTACATAAATTTTTAGGCAAATACCTGTTATATGTCTGGTTTTCGGGCAAATACGGTCCGGTGTACGATTTTTGTACACCGGGCTTTTTTTGTCCGTTTCCTGTTTTGGGGAAAACAGATAGAATAAAGCAGTAAGAGGGAGGTGTAATTATGGGAAATTCAAAAACTGTGAAAGCGGCAAAGCTTGGATACATTGTCACTTCATTGTTCTTATGTGGGACGGGAGTGTTCTTGATGGCGAGGCCCGGGTTTTCCGTAAGGCTGCTTGGAAGGATGGCAGGAATGTTGCTGGTTGTATGCGGGATTATTAAACTGGTTGGATATTTTTCCAGAGATCTCTACCGGCTGGCTTTTCAGTTTGACCTGGCTTTTGGCCTGCTTTCAGTCGTCATGGGACTGCTGCTTTTGTTTCATACCGAAGGGGTGATTCTGACACTACATGTGATCATCGGAGTGATGGCGCTGGCAGATGGGCTTTTTAAACTGCAGACAGCTCTGGATGCCAGGCGGTTTGGGTTGGAACACTGGTGGGTGATTGGGGCCATAGCGGCAATATCGGCAGTGTTCGGACTGATTTTAGTGGCGGCCCCCTTTGCCGGAGCCATGGCTCTCATGACACTGACAGGAGTTACTTTTTTCACTGAGGGAGTTTTGAATTTATGTGTAGCCCTTTATGCAGTGAAAATTATCGAGAGTAAAAAGGAGGAAAAGGGATGAAATTCGGGAAAGCAGTGGTTAAATGCCGGATTCCGATTTTGGTAACCGCCATTCTTTTGATGATACCTTCACTTATCGGTATGGCAGCCACAAGGATTAATTATGATATGCTGACCTATCTGCCGGAGGATATGGATACGGTTAAGGGACAGGATATTCTCATGGAGGATTTTGGAAAGGGGGCTTTCTCCTTTATCATTGTGGAAGATATGGAGGCGGAGACGGTGGCTGAAATGAAAGCAGCCATTGAAATGGTGGAACATGTGGATACGGCGCTCTGGTATGACAGTGTCATGGATCTTTCTGTCCCCATGGAACTGCTTCCCGACAAACTATACCAGGCGTTTAATTCCGGGGAGGCCACAATGATGGCTGTGTTTTTTGACAGTTCCACCTCTGCAGATGAGACGATGGAAGCCATCCAGGAAATTAAACAGGTGACGAAGAGGCAGTGCTTTATTTCCGGCATGTCGGCCCTGGTTACAGACCTTAAGGAATTATGTGAGAAGGAGGAACCAATTTACGTGGGGATAGCTGTGGTTTTAGCCTGTGGGGCCATGATGGCTTTCATGGACAATTTCCTGATTCCCTTTGTGTTTCTTTTAAGTATCGGGATGTCCATTCTGCTCAATATGGGGACCAATTATTTTCTGGGGGAGATATCGTATCTGACGAAAGCGTTGGCGGCAGTGCTTCAGCTGGCAGTGACTATGGATTATTCCATTTTCCTGTGGCACAGTTATGAGGAGCAGAGGGAGACTGCTTTAGATAAAAAGGAAGCCATGGCAGAAGCCATAAAGAGAACGCTCGCCTCTGTGGTGGGGAGTTCCATTACCACCGTGGCCGGTTTTATCGCCCTGTGTTTTATGAGCTTTACTTTGGGGGAAGATTTGGGAATTGTTATGGCAAAGGGAGTTATCCTGGGGGTAATTGGCTGTGTGACAACGCTTCCGGCTATGATTCTTGTGCTGGATAAACTGCTGATGAAAACAAGGCATAAGTCCCTGATTCCGTCTACGGAAAAACTGGCAGCTTTTATTACCAAATATTACCCTGTTTTTCTTATCCTATTTGCGGCGCTTCTTATTCCGGCCTATGTGGGGTATCGGGAAACAGGAAAAGAAGTTTATTATGAACTATCCGACAGCCTTCCGAGGGATATGGACAATATGATTGCCAATACGAAACTTCAGGAAGCCTTTGATGTGGGTTCCACCCATATGGTACTGACAGATGTGTCGGTTCCCATGGATGAGAAGCGGGAAATGATGAAAGAAATGGAGAAAGTGGATGGAGTAAAGTATGTGCTGGGGCTGGAGTCTGTCATCGGACCACTGGTACCGGAAGAGATGATTCCGAAGTCCATAAAAGAGGTTTTGCAGAGCGATAATTGGGAGCTTATGCTCATTAATTCGGAATATAAGACAGCCAGTGACGAGGTAAATGGACAGATCGACAGCCTGAATACGATTCTTAAAAAATATGACCGGAAGGGAATGTTGATTGGAGAAGCGCCCTGTACGAAAGACATGATCGAGGTGACAGACCGTGACTTCAAGGTGGTAAACGCTGTTTCTATTGTGGCGATTTTCCTGATCATCCTGGTGGTGGAACGGAGCTTCACTTTGCCCGTCATCCTGGTGGCAGTCATTGAATTTGCGATTTTTATTAACCTGGGCCTGCCCCATTATACAGGCGTTTCCCTTCCTTTCATCGCCCCCATCTGTATCAGTACCATTCAGCTTGGAGCTACGGTGGATTACGCAATCCTGATGACCACCAGATATAAGGGCGAGCGGTACAATGGAAAAGGGAAAAGAGAAGCAGTGGCGGCGGCGGTTACAGCCTCTATCCATTCCGTCGTTGTCAGCGCCATGGGGCTGTTTGCAGCCACCTTTGGCGTAGCGATTTACTCAGACATCGACATGATCAGCTCTTTATGCATGCTGATGGCAAGGGGCGCCATTGTCAGTATGTTCTCCGTGATTTTAGCGCTTCCGGCCATGTTTATGCTGTTTGACCGGGTTATATGCGCCACAAGTATCGGAATGAAAAATAAGATGAAAAAGAAATCGGAGGTAAGGATATGAGGTACATTCCTATGAAACATATAAAGAGGGAACATATAAAGAAGGTGAATATGAAACATGCAGCCGGAAAATCAAAGCAGCTTCTGGCAATGATTCTGGGAGGAGCCCTGATTTTTGGAATGACCGGGGCGGGGGCTTACGCTTCAGGGCTAAAAAGAGGGGGATCTCCAGCTCCAGAAATAATTGAGGGAGAAGAGTCAGAAAAGGAAGGGATGAAAGCAGGGAAAACAGAATCGGAGACGAAGGAAACCATTGGGAAAAAATCTGCGGGTTCTGTGGAGGAGACGGTTTATGTCATTGCTGAAGCAGACGGAACCCCCCGGAAAATCATTGTCAGTGACTGGATGAAAGACGGGGACGGAAATGATACTTATACACAGGAAAACCTGGAAAAGGAGCTTCCCGTGGATATGTCTGTCAACTATAAGCTGGATGGGAAGACAGTGGAACCGGAGGATATGGCTGGAAAGAGCGGAAAGCTTATCATGCGCTTTGATTATACCAACAATCAGTATGAAGACGTGGAAATAGAAGGAGAGGCCAGACGTATTTATGTCCCTTTCGTTATGGTAACGGGAATGATTCTCGACAATGAAAATTTCACCAATGTGGAGGTTTCCAACGGAAAAATCATCAATGATGGGGAGCGTACCATTGTAGCAGGGTTTGCCATGCCGGGACTTCAGGAAAGCCTGGGACTGGACAAAGAAAAAATGGAACTTCCCGGGTATCTGGAAGTAACGGCGGATGTGACAGATTTTAAGATGGAAACCACCATAACCTTGGCTACCACAGAGGTGTTTGCAGGACTTGACATGGATAAGACGGAGACTTTTGATGAACTGGATGAGTCCATGGATAAGCTGTGTTATCCCCAATTAGTAGGAACAATACAGCTTTCTGGCGGGCGGC
>CAOKOS010000061.1 GCA_948470255.1 uncultured Lachnotalea sp. | reverse complement strand
TCTCCATGGCATCCGCAACCATCTCGCCGACCTCGTCGTCGCTGGAGGAGATCGCCGCAACTCTGGCAATCTGATCCTTGCCGCTGATGGGCTCGCTCATCTCGGCGATGGCATCCACGGCCGCATCGGTGGCTTTCTTCATACCTTTTCGAAGGATGATGGGATTTGCGCCTGCTGCCAGGTTCTTGACACCCTCATGTACCATGGCCTGAGCCAGCACCGTCGCTGTGGTGGTTCCGTCGCCGGCCACGTCGTTGGTCTTGGAAGCCACTTCCTTGATGAGCTGTGCGCCCATGTTCTCAAAAGCATCGTCCAGCTCAATCTCTTTTGCGATGGTCACACCGTCATTAGTGATCAGGGGAGTTCCAAAGGACTTATCCAAAACCACGTTTCTTCCCTTCGGTCCAAGGGTCACTCTTACCGTATCCGCCAGTTTGTTTACGCCGGCCTCCAGTGCCGCTCTCGCATCAGCGCCAAACTTAATTTCCTTCGCCATAGCTTTTCAATCTCCTTTATTCTGTAATATAATGAATGATGTAGTCCGCTTATTTTACGATTGCCAGGATATCACTCTGCTTCACAACGATAAATTCCTCGTCATCCAGCTTCACTTCCGTGCCCGCATACTTGGAGTAGATGACCGCATCTCCCTCGGCCACTTCCATCTTCACCTCGTCGGTTCCGGGACCTACCGCTATAACCTTTGCCTGCTGGGGCTTTTCCTTCGCCGTGCCGGGAAGGACGATCCCGGACTTGGTGGTCTCTTCTGCTTCAACCTGTTTTAATACGACTCTGTCGCCTAAAGGTACTAATTTCATTTCTATTCCTCCTGTTTAATTATTAGCACTCACTTCAAATGAGTGCTAACTGACTGTTGTTATATTACATAATTTAAATTCAAAATGCAACGTCGTCTTATCCTCTCTTTTACCCTATTATACCTTTATATCTCTTATTTTCCCCGTTTTTCTCATTATTATTTGTTTTTTCTATATTTTTTCATTTTCGTTAAATTATCCCTTTTCATATTTCTCAAAAAGGATTACAATATTACCATAGCTTTTTCTGAGAAAGGAGTTTTGACATGTGTAAAAGAAAAGGATTTTTTAAAAAGCTTCTGGCTGTGACTGCCATTGTCGGCGGGGCTGCCGTCCTGATTTCAAAATTAAAAGGGAACCACAAAGAAACCTGCCCTGAGGATTGTTATGACGACGAATCTTTGGATGATGAGAGCAGCGATACGTCTGCCAGAAATTATGTTCCCATCTCCCATGGCCAGGAAGAATCTGCACCGGAAACCGCTTCCGAAAAAACAGCTCCGTCCCCAGAAGAAATTGCATCTAAACTGGAGCAGGCTGTCGCAGAGACAGAGGCCAGATATGAAGAAGCCGCCAAAGGAGCCGCCAAAGATCAAGAAAAATAAACCGGAAAGCCCATACAGGGCTGCTGCAAAATCTCTTATGTTTGCAGCAGCCCTCATTGTTTTCCTTTTGGTAATTCAGAAAATATCCTGGCCAGAAGCCCTGCGCCACGTTCAATTTCTTCTTTTCCAAGGCTGGCATATCCAAGGAGCACTGTGCCCGTCTCTTCTTTTCCTTGCTCCTGTTTCCCAATATCAAATTCCGAAAGGCCGTAAACCCGTACACCAACTGAACCCGCAGCCTGTATCAGTTCTTCCTCCGTATGCCCGCGCCTGCTTTTCAAAAGAATATGGATTCCGGCATATTCCCCGCTGACGGTAAAGCTTTCTGAAAGAGGAAAAAGCGCAGCTAAAAGTGCATCATGTTTGGCTTTATAAATTCCCCTCATCTTATTCAAGTGGCGTTCATAATGCCCGCCTTTCATGAATTCAGTCAAAATCCTTTGGTCAATCCTGGAAACCGTGGACGCATAAAAACTACAGGAACTCTCATAAAGGGCAAGAAGTGATTCCGGAAGCATCATATAGCTGACACGGATGGCCGGAGCCACCGCCCTGGAAAAAGTCCCCAGATAGATGACCCGCCCTTTCGTATCCGCACTTTGCAGAGAAGGGACAGGCTTTCCCTTATACCGGAATTCACTATCATAATCATCTTCAATCAGATAACGGCCTTCCTGCCCTGAGGCCCAGGCCAATAGCTCCATCCTTCTTTTGATGGGCATGACAATCCCCGTGGGAAACTGATGGGACGGCATCACATAAGCAATTTTCGCACCGGAAGCCTCCAGGGCATCCGCCCTCATTCCGCTTCCATCCATTTCCACAGGAATCACTTGATGTCCCAGACACTCAAACACACGATAAGCCTGCCGGTAAGTGGGTGTCTCCATGGCAATCCTCTGATTTCCCAAAAGCTGATGGAGCAGCATCAGGAGATATTCATTGCCAGCTCCCACAAGAATCTGATCCGGCCGGCAGTTGACCCCCCTGGCCCCATAAAGATAAGTACAAATGGCCTGCCGCAAAGCCCCATCGCCTTTATTTTCCCCTGCGGAAAAAAGCTCCCTATTGTCGTCGCTTAAACTGTTTCTAGACAGCCGCCTCCAAAGGCCGTAAGGAAAACGCTCCAGATCAATGCCCCGCGGGGAAAAATCCACCAGCCAGCGTTGCTTTTCCCCGCTTTTCTTTTCCTCTGCCTGTTCCATCTTCTGCTCCAGATGAAACAGGGTATCCAGTTTTGCCACAAAATATCCGCGGCAGGGCCTGGCCTCCAGATACCCTTCTGCCACAAGCTGATCATAGGCCAGCTGAGTAGTGCTCCTGCTGACGCCCAAATGCTCTGCCAGTTTTCTGGTGGAGGGAAGCCTTGTTCCCGCCAAAAGACGCTTTGTCCTGATCTGTACTTTTATATATTTATAAATCTGCTCATACAACGGTTCTTTTTCGCTAAAAGGAATCGTCAGCTCATACATGCTACTCCTCTACCATGCCCAAAGACTTCATAATCTCATATCCGTCCAGGATTCCCGCCATATAAGCATTTACTACCCGTTCTGTTTCTGCCTCATCCCGCCTGGCAATCAATGTACCGACAGTTTCCTCATCTTCTTCAGAAAGCTTCAGGGCCCTGTATTTTTCATCCGCCCTACGCACTTGCGCAATCACCCTCTGGTATTCTGTATCATTTTTCAACAAGGTATTTAACGTACCACTTTTCATACTGCCTGCCATCAACTTCAGTTTCTCTTTGATTGTTTCCATCTTCACTCCTTTTGCACATTGTTTTTATTTCTGCTCAACTTTAAAGGAACTCTTCAACGATACAATCCGGTTAAATACCAGGTGATCCGGATTTGAATCTTTGCTGTCCACACAAAAATAGCCGTTTCTTACAAACTGAAAACTTTCCGGCGCCGCTGCATCCGCCAGGCCCGGCTCCAGATAACATTCTTTCAATACCACCAGGGAATTGGGATTCAAGTTCAAGCTTCCATCCTCATCGTTGTAAACGCCTTTCTCCTCATCCACAATATTTTCATACAGGCGGACTTCCGCTTTCACCGCATGGCGGGCCGATACCCAGTGAATAGTGCCCTTCACTTTTCTTCCCGTAAAGCCGTTCCCGCTCCTGGTTTCCGGGTCGTAAGTACAGTGCACTTCTGTGACATTGCCATTCTCATCTTTTACTATATCCGTACAAGTGACAAAGTATCCATTCATCAGGCGGACTTCATTTCCAGGATAAAGGCGGAAATACTTTTTCACAGGCACTTCCATAAAATCTTCCTGTTCTATATAAAGCTCCCTGCAAAAAGGCACTTTCCGGACGCCCAGGTCAGGATTCTCCTGATTGTTCTGAACTTCCATATATTCCACCTGATCTTCCGGATAGTTATCAATAATCAGTTTCAGGGGATGGAGGATAGCCATCATCCTGGGCCGCTTCATTTTCAGATCTTCCCTGATACAGTACTCCAGCATAGGCATTTCACAAACGCTGTTGCTTTTTGACACTCCGGCCATTTCCACAAACATCCGAATAGATTCCGGTGTATAGCCGCGGCGCCTGAGGCCGCTGATGGATACAAGTCTCGGATCATCCCAGCCATCCACAATGCCGTCTTCCACCAGTTTTTTAATATACCTTTTTCCTGTCACCACATTTTTCAGGTACAGTTTTGCAAATTCAATCTGTTTGGGCGGATGGTCAAACCCACACTCCTGCACCACCCAGTTATAAAGAGGCCGGTGGTCTTCAAACTCCAAAGTACAGACGGAATGAGTTACATGTTCCACTGCATCCTCAATGGGATGGGCGAAATCGTACATCGGATAAATGCACCATGCATCTCCGGTGTTGTGATGGCTCATGTGGGCCACCCGGTAGATAACAGGATCCCTCATATTGATATTGGGCGATGCCATATCAATTTTAGCCCGGAGCACTTTTTCCCCGTCCTTGTAAAGCCCCTTCTTCATGTTTTCAAAAAGTTCCAGATTTTCTTCAATACTCCTGTCCCTGTAAGGGCTGTTTTTCCCAGGCTCTGTCAAAGTCCCTCTGTATTCCCTAATCTGCTCCGCCGTCAGGTCACAGACAAATGCTTTTCCCTTTTTAATCAGTAAAACGGCACATTCATACATCGTTTCAAAATAATCGGATGCAAAAAACAGCCGGTCCTCCCAATCAGCCCCCAGCCAGGCCACATCTGCTTTTATGGACTCCACAAACTCACTTTTCTCTTTTGTGGGGTTTGTATCGTCAAAACGCATGTTAAATTTCCCCTGGTATTTTTGGGCCAGTCCATAATTTAAAAGAATGGACTTGGCATGTCCAATGTGAAGATAGCCGTTTGGCTCCGGCGGAAATCTGGTCTGCACATGATCGTACACCCCCTCTGCCAAATCCTTATCAATAATTTGTTCGATAAAGTTTTTTGTTTCATTTTCCATAACCATAAAAGCCTCCTGCTATCTGTATTGTAAGGAAAATACTGTTTGACCGTATAGGAAAAACCCTTCGGGGAAACTCAGGGCGCAATCTTTTCACAGTATTTCCAATATTTTTCTATCATACCACAAAATTTTGATTTTTAAAATACTTTATGAATTGTCTTGTTATTTTCCACTTTCTGTTCTAAAATAGAGACAACTACAGGACAGGGGGTGCAGTTTATGAAGGTTGTAGGTTTAATCACGGAATATAATCCTTTCCACAATGGCCATGCCTACCATATCCAAAAAGCCAGGGAAATGACCGGCGCGGATTATTGCATCGTCATTATGAGCGGCCATTACGTCCAGCGGGGCGAACCTGCATGTATGGACAAATACTTGAGAGCAAATATCGCCCTTCTTTCCGGCGCCGATTTGGTACTGGAGCTGCCGGTTCCTTTTGCCACCGGAAGCGCCGAATACTTTGCGGCAGGGGCAGTCTCTGTACTGGACAAACTGGGGGTGGTGGATTTTCTCTGTTTCGGAAGTGAAAGCGGAAACCTGCCCCTTATTTCCTCTGTGGCTTCCATTTTTTCCAGGGAGCCGGAACCCTTTTCCGGCCTGGTAAAGCAATTTCTCTCAGACGGCTCCAGTTATCCGGCGGCCAGAAGCAAGGCGCTTATCCGTTATTTGACAGACTACGCTCCATCCAGTGAGGAATCCCTCCCCATGGATCAGGTTCTGTCTTTGATTTCAGCTCCCAACAACATTCTGGGAATTGAATACGTCAAGGCCCTGTACCGGCGCCATTCGTCCATCCAGCCTGTCACCATCCGGCGGACCACCGATTATTTGTCAAAATCCCTGTCGGTCCCCTTCTCTTCTTCCACGGCCATCCGGCACACGTTTCAGTCGGGGACTTCCGGTACGCAGCCCATAACCCAGTCTTTAAAAACGTTCCGTTCCTTCGTACCGCGGGAAGCTTATTCTGTTATGTCTGAAAATTTTAATTCCAGGCTCCCCATTTTTGCAGACGATTTTTCTTCTATGCTGTTATATAAACTGCTCTCTGCAAGGTACGACGACCTGACCGATTACCTGGACGTTTCCCCCGACCTGGAGAACAGGATTAAAAAACAGCTTACGGAAATTTCCTCTTTCACCGGTTTCATCGACGCAGTTAAATGCCGCCAGTATACAAGAACCAGAATCAGCCGTGCGCTGCTCCACATCCTGCTGGATATCAAAGTGGAAGATATGATCCGTTACCGGGAAAGGGATTATGTTTCCTACGCCAGGATGCTGGGGTTCAAAAAAAGCGCCTCCCCCCTTTTAAAGGCCATAAAGCGGAATACTTCCGTGCCTCTGATTACAAAAATGGCAGACGCGGAAGGACAGCTTGACCCAGTCAGCTCCAACATGCTCAGCCAGGAGGGTTTTGCTTCCAATCTGTATCAGTCAGTTGTGTACAATAAATATGGATGCCGGATGAAAAACGAATATACTTACGGTATTATCAAATTATAAGCAATAAGGCCGGGAATCTGTTGTTAGATTCCTGGCCTTTTATTACTTTGTAGGAAACCACGTCCTATAAAGCAAAAACCCCCGGAGGATGCGCAGTTCGCGGAAAGGAAATTAGCCTTTCAGACCCGCTCACGCGCGGCGATTGCGCTTTGCGCAATCTTTGTTCTAGGAAACCACGTCCTATAAAGCAAAAATCCTCCGGAGGATGCGCAGTTCGCGGAAAGGAAATTAGCCTTTCAGACCCGCTCACGCGCGGCGATTGCGCTTTGCGCAATCTTTGTTCTAGGAAACCACGTCCAATAAAGTAAAAACCCTCTGGGGGATGCGCATTATGACCGTTAGTTTTTAAAACTATGGATAGGCGCCGGAATCCTGCCTCCACGGTCCACAAACGCCGCGCAGGAATAAGGGTTTACTGGCATCACCGGAGCGTACCCCAAAAGGCCTCCAAATTCCACCACATCTCCTGCTTTTTTTCCTTCAGCCGGAATTAAACGGACTGCCGTGGTTTTCTGGTTCACCATCCCAATGGCCGCCTCGTCGGCAATAATTCCCGATATGGTTTCCGCCGTCGTGTCTCCCGGTATTGCGATCATGTCAAGCCCCACGGAACAAACGCATGTCATAGCTTCCAGTTTTTCAAGAGTCAGGGCGCCCCTGTTTACAGCATCGATCATCCCCTGGTCTTCGCTGACCGGAATAAAAGCCCCGGAAAGGCCGCCCACATAAGAAGAAGCCATGACGCCGCCTTTTTTTACCTGGTCGTTGAGCAGGGCCAAGGCTGCCGTAGTGCCGGGGGCGCCTACGCTTTCCAGCCCTATTTCTTCCAGAATCTCCGCCACACTGTCTCCCACCGCAGGCGTCGGGGCCAGAGATAGGTCTACAATTCCAAAAGGTACGTTTAACCGCACTGACGCATCCTACGCCACCAGCTGTCCCACACGCGACACCTAAAAAGCCGTTTTTTTAATGGTTTCGCAAAGAGTCTCAAAACTCTCCCCTCTGACCGCTTCCAGGGCGGTTTTCACCACACCGGGGCCGCTGACTCCCACATTGATCACGGCATCCGCCTCAGTCACGCCGTGGAAAGCTCCCGCCATAAAGGGATTATCATCCGGCGCGTTGCAAAAAACCACCAGCTTCGCGCACCCCAGGGAATCCTGGTTCTTTGTAGCTTTTGCCGTTTCTTTTATGACCTGCCCCATCAGCTTTACTGCATCCATATTAATCCCGGTTTTTGTGGAACCCACATTGACGGAGCTGCAGACCCTGTCGGTTATGGCAAGCGCCTCCGGGACAGAACGGATCAGCAGTTCGTCCGCCTGGGTCATTCCCTTGCCCACCAGCGCAGAATAGCCGCCGATAAAATTGACTTTTACTTCTTTTGCAGCCTGATCCAGGGTTTTCGCCAGAGAAACAAAATCCCCGGTAGTCTTTACGGCCGCTCCGCCCACCAAAGCGATGGGAGTGACGGAAATCCGCTTATTCACAATGGGAATCCCGTATTTTATTTCTATCTCCCGTCCTACTTTCACCAGATCTTTTGCATAAGAAACTATTTTATTGTAGACTTTTTCATTTACCTTCTGGATATCGGAATCTATGCAGTCCAGAAGGCTTATACCCATGGTAATGGTACGGACGTCCAGCTTCTCCTGCTCGATCATCTTATTGGTTTCGTTCACTTCAAATCTGCTTATCATGACAGCCCCTCTTAAATTCTGTGCATTTTGTTGAAAATATCTTCATGCTGGCAACGGATTTTTACCCCAATCTCCCCTCCGATCTGGTCTAACTCCTCCACCACATCCCCAAAAGGCTTTGTGGATTTGCTGGTGTCCACAATCATCATCATATTAAAATATCCTTGAAGGATGGTCTGAGATATATCTTCAATATTGATACGGTTATTGGCCAGATAAGTACACACCTTTGCAATAATTCCCACAGTATCCTTCCCTACCACTGTAATAATCGTCTTTTCCATCGTTTCCTCTCCTCATTTTTATGTATCCTGCTATATATAAACCGTTTCCGACATCACACTCCTGTCTGCCACGGAAATATCAAAATCCGTTCCCCGGTAAGCGTTTTCCCCCATCGTCACCTCCAGGCGCACTGTTTCATAGGCAAGCTGTGCGTAATTATTTTCCTTGGATAAATGTCCCAGGAGAACCTTTTTAAATTTATCGTGAAGAAGCTCCCCCAAAAGCCTTCCTGCCGAATCATTGGACAGATGCCCGTTGTTCCCCATGATCCTCCGCTTCAGGTAATAAGGATACGGCCCTGTCTCCAGCATACGGACATCATGGTTTGATTCCAGCAAAAGGGCATCCAGGCCCAACAGATGATTGATAGTATACTGGCTGTAGTTTCCAAGATCTGTAACCACCGCTGCAGAGGCATATTCAGAATTTACCCGGAAGGCACATGGATTGGCCGCATCATGGTCGATGGAAAATGGGGAAATCTTCATATCCCCGATGGAAAAGTCCACATCGGGAAAAATTTCCCGGTGAAGCCCGTCTGGAAGTTCCCCGACGCTCCGTGCCGTCAGGATCCTCTCATAAGTTTCTCTGGTAGTATAAATCGGAATCCCATTTTTCCTGGAAAACACCCCCAACCCCCCGATATGGTCAGAATGTTCGTGAGTAACCAGAATCCCCGAAAGTTCGCTTCCTTTGATTCCAAGCTTCGCAAGCCCCCCTTCAATCCGCCTGGCCGATATGCCGGCGTCAATCAAAAGATGGGTGGTGTCTGTGCCAACGTAAATACAGTTTCCGCTGCTTCCGCTGGCTATGCTGGCAAGCCGCATCTCCTCTTCCTCTCTTCCGTACTAAAATTCATATCATTAATTTTTCAATCTGGATTTCCATCTGTTTTCTGCTGCCGTCATTTTCAAGGATGGCGGAGGCTCTCCTTTTAAATTCCCCTTCCTCCATTTGGCTTTCCATCACCTTTAAACACCGTTCCCTGGTGTAGCCCCTGGTTTCCATAAGCCGGGAAATCCTGGTTTCCTTGGAAGCATACACATACCAGATCTCTTTGCAGATATCTTCATATCCCGCTTCCAGAAGAATGGCCGATTCAATCACCGCAAAGACAGGAACCCCATTCCGCCTTTCCTCTTCCCTAAGCCTGTCCAGCCTGGCTTCAATTTCCTGACGGACTGCCGGATGGATAATCCCGTTTAACCGGTCAAGGGCCTCGTCATCCCCGAAAACAAGCCCCGCAATTTTTCCCCGGTCCAGCATTCCATCCGGCCTCACCACCGTTTTTCCAAACGCTTCCACCACCGGGAAAAAGCAGGCGCCTCCCGGCTCCATAAGCTCTCTTCCGATTTCATCTGCCAAAAGGGGCTTTGCCCCGTATACTTCTTCCAAGATTTCCAGAACCGTACTTTTTCCGGCTCCCACGCCGCCTGTCACACCGATCACTTTCATTTTGTCTCAAACCAGCTCTTTCCCACATTCATATCCACTTCCAGTGGAACTGAAAGGGCCGCGGCTCCATCCATTTCCTCAAGAAGGATGGCTTTCACCTGCTCCAGTTCCGAAAGGGCTGTTTCCACCAGCAGTTCATCATGAATCTGAAGAATCAGCCTGGATTTTAAACCTTCCCGCCTAAGGCGCCTGTCCACCCCTACCATGGCAATCTTCATGATATCGGCGGCAGTCCCTTGTATGGGGCTGTTCATGGCCACCCGCTCCCCGAAACTCCTCTGCATAAAGTTGGAAGAAGAAAGCTCCGGCACCGGGCGCCTGCGGCCATAAAGGGTCGACACATATCCCTTTTCTTTGGCCTGGGCCACAAGGCCGTCCAAAAAAGCTTTCACTCCCGGATAAGTCTCAAAATACTGGTCAATATAATCCACCGCTTCTTTCCTGCTGATACTTAAGCCTTCACTGAGGCCAAAAGCGCTGATACCGTACACAATTCCAAAATTCACAGCCTTGGCGTTCCGCCGCTGCAAGGCCGTCACCTCCTCAAAGGGGGTATGGAACACTTGGGAAGCTGTGATCCGATGGATATCCTCCGCCTGGTGATAGGCTTCGATCAGCCGTTTATCTCCCGACATATGCGCCAGGACCCGCAGCTCAATCTGGGAATAATCCGCATCTACAAATAGGAACCCCTCTTTTGGCACAAATACTTTTCGGATCTCCCGCCCTAACTCCATACGAACTGGAATATTCTGAAGGTTCGGCTCTGTACTGCTGATTCTTCCTGTTGCCGTAATGGTCTGGTTAAATTTCCCGTGAATTCTGCCGTCGTCACAAATAAACGCCGCCAATCCGTCCGCATAGGTGGATTTTAGCTTTGCAAGCTGCCGGTATTCCAGAATCTTCGCCACGACCGGATGCTCTGCAGCCAGTTTTTCCAAAATATCTGCTGCTGTGGAATAGCCGGTCTTTGTCTTTTTTCCGTAAGGCAGCTTCAATTTCTCAAAAAGGACCACTCCCAGCTGCTTTGGCGAATTAATATTGAAAATTTCACCTGCCAGCTCATAAATTTCCTTTTCCAGACAGTCTATCTGTACCTTAAGGGTTTCTCCATAAGTGGAAAGCGCTTCCTTTTCCACCTGGATCCCCTCTTTCTCCATATGATACAAACTATAGATCAGAGGCATTTCAATATTTAAAAACAGCTCCTTCATGCCCGCTTCCTTCAGCTTTTCCATGAGGACCGGTCCTGCTGCAAAAGCTGTATAGGCCATATAGCAAAAACATGTGACGCTTGCCTCCTGATTTTCCGAAAGCGCTTCCCTGAAAGATAATTTCCCCAACAGGTCGCCTCTGGAAGGCATGGTCATACCCAGATGTTCTCCAGCCAGCCCGTCATAAGTATAAGCGTTTTTCAAAGGATTTAAGAGATATCCTGCCACAGCAGCATCATAAGGCCCGTCTCTTTCCGAAACCTGTACATAGGGAAGCGTTTCTTTTAAATCAAATATCCAGACATGTCCATTCTTTTTGCAAAGCTTCTCTATCCTTCCCGCCAGATATTCTCCTGTCAGAAGTCCGCCCGCTTCCACAAAGTAAATATCTTCCTCTCCATATGCCAGGGAAAGCCCCAGGATTCCCCCTTTTCCGGCAATCAGTGCGACCCCGGCGCAGGCTGCTTTTTCTGCCTCCTCCAAAACCCTCTCCGCTCCGGCAAAATCATCCACCAGAAGAAATTCTTTTTCCACAGAATTTCGCGTCTGGCTTCCTGCCTCAAACCGTTTTAAGAGGCTTTTAAGCTCCAGCCTCTTCATGATCTCATATGCTTCCTGTGTGAAAAGCTGTCCAATCCGGGCGGCTTCCAGGGAAAATTCCACCGGACATGCCCGGTCGATCTTTGCCAGGATCCTGGAAAGCTCCGCCTGCTCCCTGCTTCCAGAGAGGGCTTTCTTTGCCCGCTCCGGCTTCACCGCTTCCAGGTTTTCATAGACTGCCTCCAGGCTGTGATAAGTCTGAATCAGCCCATATGCAGTCTTTTCCCCAATCCCGGCCACTCCGGGGATATTGTCGGAAGAATCACCCATAAGCGCTTTGACGTCAATGAACTCTTCCGGTGTGACTCCCATCCGTTCCACCACATCTTTTTTCAAATAATCTTCTACCGTAGTGGCGCCGCCTTTTGTCTTTGGAATCCGAACCTTCGTCCTGTCGCTGGCCAGCTGCAAAAGATCCCTGTCTCCCGAAACCAGCACCACCGAAAGCCCTTTTTCTTCACATCTGGCAGACAGCGTCCCCAAAATATCGTCGGCCTCGTAACCGGCAAGTTCCACCGAAGGGATTCCCATAGCCCCAAGAACCTCTTTTGTAATGGGAACCTGCTCATGAAGCTCCTCTGGCATCCCTTTTCTTGTCCCTTTATAAGCTTCATAAAGCTGATGGCGGAAAGTAGGAGCCTTCACGTCGAAAGCTACCGCCAGGTACTGGGGCTGTTCTTCATCCAGGATTTTAAGGAGGATATTTATAAAACCATACACTGCATTGGTATGAAGCCCCTCAAAATTTGTCATATTGGCATGAACGCCGTAAAAAGCCCTGTTTAAAATGCTGTATCCGTCAATCAGTACAATCTTTTCGGCCATAATTTATCCTTTCTCTGTCTGTCATCCCCGGTGTCAGATCATCCCCATGTCGGCAAAAATACGAAGTTGTAAAAGCGCCGCCAGCAAAATACACCAAAATGCCGTTGTATAAATAACATAACGCAGGCCTTGGAAAAAATGGCGCCGCCTGATCTGGCGTTCCGAATGGTATAGCTCTTCAGCCAGCGCCCCGTCCAAGTCGTAGAGTTCCTTTACTTCTTCCTCTTCATGCTCCAGCTGCAGGATTCCCAGATACAGAGTATAATAAATATTCAGCTCTTCCCTGCACTCTTCACAGGAATTGATGTGGCCAACAAATCCCTCCAGCCTGTCCGGAGTCATGGTTCCGTCTATATAATCTGTAATCTGCGCCTGAATTTCCATACAGCGATTCATACCAATCCCCCTTTTCCTGACAAGCCCTGCCAGCCAGTATATCATACCCTCGCTTCTTTTTCTACAGGCGTCGCGCCTTTCTGTCAAACATCACCGGACAAGGGCCGGATATTTTTCCTTATTTCTGCGTTTACATTCATACATGATGGCATCCGCTTTCTGAAGGATCTCGTCAAGCGTCCACTCATTATCCTTCCCCTCAATTTCCACAATGCCATAACTGAAACTGCATTGGTAATCCGCATAATGCTCCGACTGGAAGGAATGGAGGAGGTCCTCCATCTTCCGGTCAATGAGGCTTTTGAGATGGCCTGTGAGAACGAGGCAGAATTCATCTCCCCCGGTCCGTGCAAAAGTATCGCCATTTCGGAAGCTGCTCCTGACAAGCTCCACGAAATTCTGGATATAGAGATCCCCTTCCAGATGGCCAAAAGTGTCATTGACATATTTTAACCCGTCTAAATCCAGGTAACACAGCGTGGCTTCCCGTTTTTCTGACAGAATCTTCTCCATATATTCTTCAAAAAACAGACGGTTTTTAATTCCTGTTCCCGGGTCATGGTATGCCTTGCTGGTCAGCATATGAGCCGCCCGCTTTTCGTCACTGATATCCACCACGATATGTACATAAGTGTCCTTCTCATTCCATGCAACGGGGAAAGAAGTAATCCTGTAGTAGACTTCATTTCCGCCGCTCATCTCCCAGACGCTGTAGGAATCATGCCCGCAGTCTTCCTTCCAGTTTAAAAGCTCTTCCTGGAAAGAAAGACGTTTCTTACAAGTTTCACAGGCAGCGGCGCCGTCTCCTTCCCCCCGTTTCCGTTTATTGCAGTAGAGAATCTCCCGGCTGTCCGCATCCACCACAAGAAGCCACTCGTTCCGCCTGCTGAGCAGTTCCACCAAAAGCCCGTTGTCGTTTTCCACCAGTTTTGCATGTCTC
Organism: uncultured Lachnotalea sp.; assembly: GCA_948470255.1. Taxonomy (GTDB): domain Bacteria; phylum Bacillota; class Clostridia; order Lachnospirales; family Lachnospiraceae; genus Lientehia. The sequence continues at coordinate 248 of CAOKOS010000061.1, read as the reverse complement.
CTGGCGCTTTCGGCCTCCTCTTCCAAAACAGCCATCCTGTTTTTAATCTGTTCCAAGCTCTCAGAAAGCTTTTTCAGATTTCCGTGGAAATCCCTCTCTCCTGTGGGAAATGCCGCCAGGTTTCCTGCGGCCAGCATTTTAGCATAAGCTGTCAACATCTCCAGCTCCTGGCCCCATTCCGGCTCCCGGCCGTGTTGTTCCGCGTCATTTTTGGCTTTTTTGACCAATTCCAAACCACAGCCCGGGGT
>CAOKOS010000060.1 GCA_948470255.1 uncultured Lachnotalea sp. | reverse complement strand
ACGTGGACGAGAACGGAAAGATTACGGGATTGTTCTAAGATATATTGAGATTCAGAGGCTGTTGCAAAATATCTGTATAGGATATTTGCAACAGCCTTTTGCTGTCTTTTGAAGATGAGCCTGCTTGCCTGTCAGGATGGGAATGTGATATGATAAATTAAGAAGAAAAGGAGGCCCTTTTATGAGAATAGAAATTCCGGCCCATGTGGCTTTTATTATTAATACACTGGAAAGGGCAGGCTTTGAAGCTTATGCCGTAGGAGGATGTGTGCGGGATACTTTGCTGAACCGGACGCCGGAAGACTGGGATATCACTACTTCTGCGGAGCCCGGGCAGGTTAAACAGTTATTTAGGCGGACTGTGGATACGGGGATTCAGCACGGTACGGTCACGGTACTGTTGGAAAAATGCGGTTATGAGGTGACCACTTACCGGCTGGACGGGGAGTACGAGGATGCGCGCCACCCTAAAGACGTAACCTTTACAGCCAGTCTGACGGAAGACCTGAAGAGGAGGGATTTTACCATCAATGCCATGGCTTACAGCCCAAAGACCGGTATCGTGGACGAATTTCATGGCATGGAAGATTTGCAGGCAGGGATTATCAGGGCAGTGGGAATGGCGAGGGAGAGGTTTACAGAGGATGCTCTCCGAATCCTCCGGGCAGTGCGGTTTTCCGCACAGCTTGGCTTTACCATAGAAAATGAGACTGCGGCCGCCATAAAAGAAATGACAGGGCAGCTTTCGGTGATCAGTAAAGAACGGATTCAGACAGAGCTTAATAAGCTGCTTTGTTCAGCCCATCCTGAGTATTTTAAGTGTGCCTATGAGCTGGGGATTACGGCGGTGATTATGCCGGAATTTGACAGGATCATGGAGACGCCCCAGAAGAACCTTTATCACAATTTATCCGTGGGAGAGCATACTCTTGAAACACTGCGCCATGTCCGTGGGGATCATTTACTGCGGTGGACCATGCTGCTTCATGATTTCGGGAAGCCACAGGCCATGCTGCAGGATAAGGACGGGACCATTCATTTTTACGGGCATGCAAAAATCAGCGCAGAATTGGCAAGACGCATAATCCGCGGCCTGAAATTCGATAACGTCACCTTAGATTCGGTGACAAAACTGGTACTTTACCATGATTTCCCTTTTCCTGTTTCAAAAGCAGGCGTGAGGAGGGCGCTGAACTGTCTTGGGGAAGAATTATTTTTACTGCTTCTTGAAGTTTGCGAAGCGGACAGCAAAGGAAAAAACAGTTATGCGCAGAAAACATATCTGCCCAAGCTTTCTGATATTAAGAACTATTACCAGGAAATCAAAAAAGCGGGGGAATGTGTGTCTTTAAAGGAATTGGCCATAAGCGGCAAAGATTTGATGGAGGCCGGCATGAGGCCGGGGAAGGAGATGGGCGCCTGCCTGCAGCGCTGTCTGGAAGCAGTGCTGGAGTGTCCTGAAAAAAACACAAAAGAGCAGCTTCTGGCGCTGGCAAAGGCAGACATAAAGGAATAAAAATAAGCGGATTGGGATGCCTTTTGTATGTTATTTTTCGGCAGTGAGAAGATGATCCATCAGCTTTACCACTTTCATGGTGTCATCCATAAAAGCAAGGGAAAAGTCGCCGGTGGAAAGAGCTTTTTCAATATCCTGGATTTCGTACTGGAGGGCTTTGGCTGTTTCGCCGTCTTCCAGTATTTCTTCGGAGCCGTCTGGATAGACTAGGACAGCTTTTTCAGCCCGGACATAATTCATAATGGAGAGATAAGCTTTGTCTCCGGCGATGATTCCGCGTTTGGGGAGCTTGGCGCGGAAGGTGAGATTGACACTGCCGATTTCATTGGCGGAGGTTTTTAAGGCAATGGACCACATCTCATCCACTCCGGTGGGATAGGGACTCATCAAATGGCGTACCTCTGTGATTTCTCCCGACAGGAAATGGGCGACAAAAGAAAGGCCGTATGTGCCGATATCCAGCATGGCTCCGCCGCCTAAGCCGGGGTTAAAAAAGCGGTTGGAAGGGTCGTCTTCCTTGAGGCTTCCCAGTTCTGCCTCCACGAATTTAATTTGTCCCAGGACGCCATCTTCCATCATCTTCCGAATTTTTTTGTAAATGGGCATATGATAAATGGTCATGGCTTCGCAGAGCAGGAGCCCTTTTTCTTTTGCAAGGGCAAAGGCTGCTTTCATTTCTTCATAATTACCCCAGATTGCTTTCTCGCACAGCACATGCTTTCCATGGCTCAGACATTCCATGATACATTTATAATGCTGGCTGTTGACGGTGGCGATATATACGATATCCACGGCCGGGTCACAGAGCAGTTCTTCATAAGAGCCGTAAGCCTTTTCTGTCTGATATGTTTTTTGGAAAGAGAGGGCGGAATCCAGGTTTCTGGAGGCCACTGCATAAATAGGATGCAGAGCCTTCATATTGTCTGCAAATTCATGGGCAATGGTGCCCGGACCTAAAATTCCCCAGTTGAATGTTTTCATGATTTTACCTGCCTTTCTTCTTTCATCGGAAGATTGTATAAATTCCATATAATAGAATACAGCATTTTGCCGGGGAATACCATAGATTTTTGCAAGATGCCTTTCGGCAATATGCACGAAATTACAAAAAGTACCTTGACAGCCATAAAAAGGAATGGTATAACTTTTTCCAACATTAGTAACTTGCGTAACAGTTTTTATTTTGTTATGAAAGGATGTTGAAGAATGAATAAGAGACAAATCAAAGTGACAAGGGTTGAAGATGCAAAAGAATTGGTTTCGACCGCCAGCAGATGTAGTTTTGACGTTGATGTGTATTATAACCGGATGGTAGTGGATGCAAAATCCATCCTAGGCGTTATGAGCTTGGATTTGAGCCAGCCCTGGACGGTGGAATATAACGGCAGGGATTCAGGGTTGGAAAATGTTTTGAACAGGTTTTCACTTTGTTAATGCAGGCTAGTAAATTAAAAAGATAAAAACAGGCTGTTGCCGGAACCGGCGGCAGCTTGTTTTTTAGCAGGGGAAAGGAAGTATTTGTGGCAAAGCTGGAAGAAAACAGAATCCGAATTTCTGTGCGGAATCTGGTGGAGTTCCTTCTCCGGGGCGGCGATATTGATAATCGCAGAAAAGGGAAAAAGGATGTGGATGCCATGGCGGCGGGAGCCAGGCTCCACCGAAAGATTCAAAGCCGTATGGGAACCGGATATGAGGCAGAAGTACCCCTTAAAACAGACTATATCATGGAAGATATTGTGATTTGCCTGGAGGGGAGGGCAGACGGCCTGTTTGTCCGGGATCAGATTCCGATGGTGGACGAGATCAAAGGCGTTTACTGGGATCTGGATGCCCTCACGGAGCCTGTGCCGGTTCACCGCGCCCAGGCCATGTGTTATGCCTGTATGGCTCTTGACAGCGGACGGTGGAAGGTGGAGTCCCAACAGGAAACAGTGGGGATCCAGATGACCTACTGCCATCTGGAAAGTGAGGAAACCAGGAGATTTGAAGAGAGGCTTTCTGTAGGGGAGGTGCGGGATTACGTCCGCCATCTTTTGGAGGAATACGCTTCCTGGGGGAGATTTCTTTACCACCACAGAGAGAAACGGAACAGGTCGATTAGAGGGCTGGCATTTCCCTTTTCTTACCGGCCGGGACAGAGGGATTTGGCCGTGTCGGCTTACCGGGCCATGAAACAGCAGAAAACCTTGTTTATCCAGGCTCCCACCGGAATCGGGAAAACCATGTCCGTACTGTTTCCAGCGGTTATGGCCCTGGGGGAAGGGATTGGGGATAAAATTTTCTACCTGACTGCGAAAACGATTACACGGACAGTTGCACAAGAGGCCATGGAAATCCTGAGGGAGAAAGGCCTTTTTGCTTCTTCCATTACTTTGACAGCAAAGGAGAAACTCTGCCCTGTGGCAAAGGCGGGAAAGCGGCCGGAATGTAATCCAGAGGCATGTCCTTTTGCCAAAGGGCATTTTGACAGGGTGGGAAGGGCGGTTTTTGACTATATCCATCAGGGGGAGACTGCTGGGAGAGAAGAAATTCTCCACTGGTCTGAAACCTACCAGGTTTGCCCTTATGAATTTTCCCTGGACTTAAGCGATTGGATGGATGTGGTCGTCTGCGATTACAATTATGTGTTTGATCCCAATGTGCAGCTTAAGCGTTATTTTGCAGATGGTGTGTGCGGGGAATATTTGTTTTTGGTGGACGAGGCCCATAACCTGGTGGAACGGGCCAGGGAAATGTACAGTGCAGAACTTTTTAAAGAGGATTTTTTGAAGATCCGCACACTGGTAAAGCCTCACAGCGCCAGGCTGGCAAAAAAGCTGTCCTCCTGTAATCGGCTGCTTCTGGAGATGAGGAAGGAAAGTGACGAGGCTATGGTGAGGGATTCGGTGGATGCTTTTGTCCTGTCCCTCATGGGTGTTTACACAGAAATGGAAAAATTCCAGGAGGAAACCCGGACTCTGGACGGGGATGAGGATTTCGGAAATTTTTATCTGGCAGTCCGGCATTTTCTGAATATGTATGAGCGGATGGGAAAATCCTATTGTATATATACAGAACCGGTGGGGAAAGACTCTTTTATGTTGAAACTTCTTTGTGTAAGCCCAGCGGAGAATTTGTCAGAATGTCTTGCAAAGGGAAACAGCGCCGTATTTTTTTCCGCAACTTTTCTTCCTATCCGTTATTATAAAGAACTCTTATGCGGGAACAGCGAAGAAGATGCAGTGTATGTACCCTCCCCTTTTGATACGTCAAAACGGCTTCTGGCAGTGGGAAGGGATGTGAGCAGCCGTTACAGGCGGAGAAACAGCCGGGAGTATGGAAAAGTTCTGGATTATATCCTGGCGGCGGCAGCTGGGAAAAAGGGGAACTATCTTGTTTATTTTCCTTCTTATTCTTATCTGCAAAAGGTATATGAGGCGGCTCTTAAGAGAGGGCTTTCAGATGGACCAGATATTCTTGTCCAATCTTTTGGGATGACAGAGGCAGACAGAGAAGCATTTTTAGCAGAATTTGTAAGAAGCAGGGAAAAATCCTTTGTGGCGTTTTGTGTCATGGGAGGGATGTTCTCCGAAGGGATTGACCTGCAGGGGGAAAAATTGATCGGTGTCCTTGTGATTGGAACCGGCTTGGCCCAGATATGTACGGAGAGGGAGATCTTAAAAAGATGGTATGAGGAGCAGGGAAAAGATGGCTTTGCCTATGCTTATCGCTATCCTGGAATGAATAAAGTCCTGCAGGCAGCGGGGCGGGTGATTCGTACAGATACGGATGAAGGGGTGATTTTACTGCTGGATGACAGGTTTCTTTCTGGTGAATATCGACGATTGTTTCCCAGGGAGTGGGCGGATTACCATGTGACAAATTACGAAAAACTACCGTCTCTCCTACAAGACTTCTGGTTGAATGGGAGAAAATAGCAGGACGTTATTTACAAATAAAAAACGGCGTGCTATGATGAGGGCAACAAAAAGATATGTTAAAAAATGAAAGGAGACATCAATTATGAAGGTTAAGAATGTCAAAGATGTTGAGAAGCTTTTCAAGGTAATCGATGAATGTAAAGGCAGAGTTGAGTTGGTGACCGCTGAGGGTGACAGGCTGAACTTGAAATCTAAACTGACACAATATGTTGCTTTGGCCAGCGTATTTGCTGATACCACCATTGGTGAGATGGAGCTGATTGCCCACGAGCCGGAAGATGTACAGAGGCTTGTGATGTTTATGTATGACGGTGAGGTCTAAAAACAGAAGAAATAGGGAAAAACAATCAGTTCTTTATGACATCAAGCGCTGTTCTGGCAATAACAATCTGGACGATCTGATTATCAGAAAAATACAAAATCTCATAAAAGAAGAGGCACTCAGAAATCGTTTGGGTGCCTTTTATCTTAGAAGGAATGTGCTTTTTAGGTACAGGGGGATTTATTTCGGGAATATTTATGAAACGAGGAGTTCCCGGAGCGTACGCCCCGGGATAATTATGAAAAATCTATATGCATTTTGACGAAAAACCTGGCTAAAACGTATTGTTTTTGTATAAATAGCATAACAAGTGTTTGTGAATAAAATATGAATGGTTTGTGAATAAAACGTTAATATTGAAAATGGAGGAGGAACATGACGGAAGAAAAGAAAAACCAGGTAATTGTCGTGGGCCATAGAAACCCGGATACAGATTCCATCTGCTCGGCCATTGCCTATGCCAGGTTAAAACAGGCATTAACCGGGGTAGAGCATATTCCGTGCCGGGCAGGGATGGTAAATCCGGAAACCCAGCATATATTGGAGAAGTTCCATATTCCGGTTCCGGAACTGATTGAGGATGTCAGGACCCAGGTGAAGGATATTGAAATTCGGAAAACAAAAGGGGTACGTTCCAATATTTCCCTGAAAAAAGCGTGGAGCCTCATGAAAGATTTGGGGGTAGTGACGCTTCCCATTACCCAGAATAATCGTCTGGAAGGGCTGATTACCATCGGCGATATTGCCAATTCTTATATGAATGTATATGACAGCGCTATTTTATCGGCGGCTTGTACACAGTATGTCAATATTAAGGAAACCCTGGAAGGGAATGTGGTGGTCGGCGATGAAAAAGCTTATTTCGATAAGGGAAAGGTACTGGTGGCTGCGGCAAACCCGGATTTGATGGAATCTTATATTGAGGAAAACGATTTGGTCATTTTGGGGAACCGTTATGAATCGCAGCTTTGTGCCATTGAGATGAGCGCGGGCTGTATTGTGGTTTGTGACGGCGCTCCCGTATCCATGACCATTAAGAAACTGGCGGAGGCCCATCAGTGTACGGTGATTTCCACGCCCTTTGATACCTTTACAGCCTCCAGGCTGATTAATCAGAGTATGCCCATTGGATATTTTATGAAAACCAAAAGGATCATCAGCTTTGACCTTGAGGATTATACCGACGATATCAAAGACATCATGGCCAGCAAACGCCACCGCGACTTTCCTGTCTTAGATAAAGACGGCCGTTACCAGGGGATGATCTCCAGGCGGAACCTTTTGGGGATGAAGCGCAAACAGGTGATTCTGGTGGATCATAATGAGCGGGCACAGGCAGTTCCAGGGATTGAGAGCGCTGAAATCCTGGAAATCATCGACCATCACAGGCTGGGAAGCCTGGAGACGATTTCTCCGGTATTTTTCCGTAACCAGCCCCTTGGATGTACAGGGACCATCGTTTACCAGATGTACCAGGAAGCAGGTGTTGAAATCGGGCCGGAGGTGGCCGGGCTTTTATGCAGCGCCATTGTGTCGGATACACTGCTTTACCGTTCCCCCACCTGTACGGCCATGGATAAACAGGTGGCAGAACAACTGGCGGAAATTGTGGGGATAGACACAAAACAGCTGGCGCGGGAAATGTTTGCTGCAGGCAGCAACCTGAAGCAGAAGTCAGAGAAAGACATTTTTTATCAGGATTATAAAGTTTTTGATATGGATGGGACTACGGTGGGTATTTCCCAGATTAGTTCCATGGATGGTACAGAACTTACGGAAATTAAAAAGCGGATGCAGCCTTTTATTGAGCAGATGAAGAATAAACATAAGGTAGATATGTTGTTCTTTATGTTGACCAGTATCCTGGACGAGTCCACAGAGGTGCTCTGCGACAGCACAGGCGGGGTACAACTTCTGGAGCAGGCGTTTCCTGGCTGTAAATCCCTGGAAAGCGCGGTTACTCTGCAGAATGTGGTGTCACGGAAGAAGCAGTTTGTGCCAGCGCTGATGATGGTGATGCAAAGTTAGGGATTCGTTTGATATTACGTGGGGGAGAGAAAAGATTATGAGACACAAATGGGATAATATCACTTTGATTGGTATGCCGGCTTCCGGGAAAAGTACAGTGGGTGTGCTTCTGGCAAAGCGGATCGGCTATGGGTTTGTGGATTCTGACCTTTTGATTCAGGAGAAGGAGGGACGTCTTTTAAAAGAAATCATTGCTTCTGAAGGGCTTCCCGGCTTTCTTGCCATTGAAGAGAAGATTAACCGGGAAATCCATGTGAAAAAGGCGGTTATTGCGCCGGGTGGAAGTGTGGTGTACGGCTCTCTCGCCATGGAGCATTTGAAAGAAATCAGTACGGTTGTTTATCTGAAGATCAGCTATGATGAGCTGGAGCGGCGGCTGGGGAATGTGGTCGACCGGGGCGTGGCGCTAAGAGAGGGAATGAGCCTTTTGGATTTATATCATGAACGGATTCCGCTTTACGAAAAGTATGCGGATGTGATTATTGATGAAACAGGAAAATCCGGCGGCCAGGTGGTGGATGAACTCCGTATGATGGTAGAATGGCGCTGACTTGCTTTTTATTTTTGTTTCTGTTATACTGAAAGTTACCGGAATCCCGAGGGAGAGGGATTTTCGGTGAAAAACCGAGTGTTCGAGACCTTCCACTCGTAAAACAAAACTAAAGGAGACAACTGAATTATGAACAAACAGGAAGTATCATCCAGAGCAGTTTTATTCACTGTACAGGGAGCTTTGATCGCGGCCATTTATGTGGTGCTGACGGTTCCTTTCGCCCCCATTGCTTTTGGGCCAATCCAATTCAGGATTTCTGAGGCATTGGTGATCCTGCCATATTTTACTCCGGCAGCAGTGCCGGGAGTATTTATCGGCTGCTTAATTTCCAACCTTTTGGGAAGCGGTGTTGTTTTGGATATTGTGTTCGGCAGCCTGGCGACTTTGATTGGGGCAGTGTGTTCCTATCTTCTGAGAAAACATAAGTTTTTAGTCTGTGTGCCGCCGATTTTATCCAATGTACTGATTATTCCATGGGTGCTCCGGGTAGCCTATGGGGCGCCGGATGCGATCTGGTGGATGATGGTTACTGTGGGGATTGGTGAAGTGCTGGCTGTGGGAGTGCTTGGAAATGCTTTGCTGTTTCTTCTGGAAAAGTACCGTGCAGTGATTTTTGCACAGAGAAAAGCGTAGGCAGAGCAGTATTTCCGGTGTATGAAGGAAATCGTGAGAGAGGGACATCATCATGTATCAAATAGATTTTCAAAAGCCTGTTGCTGTACATTTTATAGGAATCGGCGGTATCAGTATGAGCGGGCTGGCAGAAGTGCTTTTGACAAAGAGATTTAAAATCAGTGGTTCTGATTTGGCGGAATCACTGCTGACAGACCATTTGAAAGATGCCGGCGTGAAATTTTATAAAGGACAAAAGGCATCTAATATTACTGATGATGTTGATGTGGTGGTATATACGGCGGCTGTCCACGAGGATAATCCTGAATTTGCGGAAGCAGTGCGAAAGGGGATTCCGATTTTAACCCGGGCAGAGCTTTTAGGGCAGATGATGAGAAATTATCCGGCTGCGGTAGCCATTGCAGGGACCCATGGGAAAACGACGACCACCTCCATGGTGACGGAAATTCTTTTGGCGGCGGGAGAAGATCCTACTATTTCTGTGGGCGGTATTCTTCACAGTATCGGCGGAAATATCCGAATCGGACATTCCGGCTGTTTTGTGACGGAGGCATGTGAGTACACCAATAGTTATCACTCTTTTTTTCCTACCATTGAAGTGATCTTGAATATCCGGGCGGATCATTTGGACTTTTTCAAAGATTTAGACGATATCCGGGATTCTTTCCACACGTTTGCAAAACGTTTGCCGGATACAGGGCTTTTGATCATCAATGCCGACATTCCGGATTACAAGGGACTGATGGGGGATCTTCCCTGCCGGATGGTGACCTTTGCCCTGGAGGCGCGGGAAGCGGACTACCGGGCGGAAAATATTTATTATAATGAAGAAGGGCATGGATCTTTTGACGTGGTGTACCAGGGAAAAGCCGTGGCGCACCTGGATTTGGAGGTCCCTGGTGAGCATAATGTGGCAAATGCCCTGGCGGCTGTGGCGGCGGCCAGAGCCCTGGGGATAGAGAAAGAGGCTTTGGAAAAGGGGCTGGACGGTTATCGCGGAACAGAGAGGCGTTTTGAAATTAAAGGGGAACTGGGAGGCGTTACGGTGGTGGACGATTATGCCCATCATCCTGATGAAATCCGGGTGACGCTTCAGACTGCCAGAAAGCTCCATAAAAAGAAAGTCTGGTGCGTATTCCAGCCCCATACTTATACAAGGACAAAAAAGCTCATGAAAGAATTTGCCGATGCATTGTCTTTGGCGGATGAAGTGGTTTTAGCAAAGATTTATCCCGCCAGGGAGACAGATACTTTGGGAATCAGTTCGGCAGATCTGGTTGCCTGTTTAAAAAAACTGGGAAAAAAAGCACATTACTTTGAATCTTTTGATGAAATTGAAAATTTTTTACTGCAAAAACTTGTCCCCGATGAATTGTTGATAACTATGGGGGCGGGAGACATTGTAAAAGTTGGAGAAAACTTATTGGGACGGTAGTTATCCACAATATCCACATGCTTATCAACAATTTGTGGAAATAAGCATGTGGATTTTTTGTGGAAAACTTGAGGCTGATATTTTTGCAACTATATAGGAAATTCCGCTTTTTGGGGAAAACAAAAACAGGAGGAGGAACTTTGTCCACAAAATCCACAATATCCACAATGAGAGGGGAAAGCAGGAAGGGAGCCTTTTTGGCTGGAAAAACAGGTTCTCTTTTTTACTTCCCTGTGTTATAATGAGGGCGGATGAGAGAGGTGAGGGTATGTCAGGATTGTCGGTGACAAATCAGCGCAGGTGCGGCGTGACTGTGGTATCAAACCAGTTTATTGACCGTTTTTTACCAGAAGCAAATGGGGAATTTGTAAAAGTATATCTGCTGCTTCTCCGACAGGTTTCCGAGGGGAGGGAGTTGTCGGTTTCCCACATGGCCGATGGGCTTGATAACACAGAAAAAGACGTGATGCGGGCGTTGAAATACTGGGAAAAGATGAAACTTTTGAGGCTGGAGTACGGCACAGATCAAGCGCTTTCGGGGATTGTTTTTTTGGATGAAGAGACGGTTTCGGAGACGGCTTGCACTGCAGAGAAAAGTGAAGGCTTTTTACTTGCAGGCAATCAGCAGGAGAAAGCCGGCGGGGATAAAGCAGGCTGGCAGAAACAGGCGGCCGGGGAGGACGAAAGTGATCTGATTGCTGCGGGGAAGCAGGATACAAAGGCGGAAAAAGGGGGACAGGCAGCGGGAAAGACTGCAGATTTGCAGGAACTTCAGACAGATGAGGATTTCTGCCAGCTTCTCTATCTGGCAGGACGTTATACAGCGAAGAATTTAACCCCCAGAGATTGTGATGTGCTGGCCCATTTATATGGAGGGCTGGGGATGTCGGCGGAGATTTTGGAATACTTGGTGGAATATTGTGTGTCCAACGGGCATAAAAGTATGCGCTATATTGAGACTGTGGCCCTCAACTGGAATGAACGGGGAATTAAAACCGTGGAGCAGGCAAAGGTGGAGACTGTCAACGGAGGGAAAAATACGTATGCGGTTTTAAAGGCCTTTGGCTTAGGCGGCAGGAATCCGGCGGCAGCAGAGCGTTCTATGATTGACCGGTGGTTTCGGGATTATGGTTTTTCACTGGAAGTGGTGCTGGAGGCATGTGACAGGACTATGCGGGTTATCCATCAGCCAAGTTTTGAATATGCAGATAAGATTTTAAAGGACTGGAAGGTTAAGGGTATCCGGGTGAAAGACGATATTTCCAGGCTGGACGGAAAAGCAGAAAGCGGACAGGCGAAATCGAAAATAGAGAAGAGGGGGGCGAAACGGCCCAACAAATTCCATAATTTTTCCCAGAGGGATTATGATTATGATGCCCTTGTGAAAGAACTGAACGGATTTTAAAAGGAGAAGACAGGTGTTAAATAATTCTCAGTATGCTGCGCTGATGCGGGAGTATCAGAAACGTCAGATTGAAAACAGGCATCGGCAGGAGGCGCGGATTGAAGAAGTTTACCGGGCGCTTCCCCAGATGGAGCAGTTTGACCGGGAGATTGGCGCTGTTTCCCTGGAGCAGGCAAGGAAGCTGCTGGACGGAGATAAGGGGGCGTTGGAGAGGCTCCGCTTTAAAATCAGCGAACTTAAGGAAAGCAGAGAGGCATTGCTGGCGGTGGCAGGGTTTGCGCCAGATTATATGGAGCAGACGTATACTTGCGCGGAATGTGGGGATACGGGATATGTGGATGGAAAGAAGTGCCGCTGTTTAAAGCAGGCGGAAATCGCGGTCCTTTATGGCCAGTCTAATCTGGGAAGTATACTGGAAAGGGAAAACTTTGACTATATCACATATGAATATTATGATAAGGGACTGATTGTCAACGCCAAGGAAGGAATCAGCCAATATGAGTATATGAGGGGGGTCGTAGAGGAGTGCCGCAGCTATGTGGAAAATTTCCGGGAGAAAGGCGGAAATCTTCTGTTTCAGGGAAAGGCCGGCATGGGAAAGACTTTCCTTACCAACTGCATTGCAAAAGCTCTTTTAGACAAGGCGGTGACTGTGATTTATCTGACAGCGCCGGATTTGTTTCAGATTCTTTCAGACAGGCGGTTTGACAGGGGAGAGGCAGACCGAGAGGAACGCTACAGGGGGGTTCAGGAGTGTGATCTTCTGATTATTGACGATTTAGGCACAGAACTGAACAACAGCCTCGGAAATTCGGAGCTGTTTTACTGTCTCAACAGCAGGGGGCTTAAAAATTTGTCCACGATCATTTCCACTAATCTGCAGATGAACGAGCTGCGGGACAATTATTCTGAGCGGATTTCTTCCAGGGTTTTCAGTAATTACCGGATTATTCAGCTTTTTGGGGAAGACATCCGAATTAAAAAGAAAATGAAAGAAAAAAGGACTTGACTTTTTGGAAGCAGGCTTTGGTTTTTGGTTGGTATACGAGAAAAAGGAATTTGAAACATTGGAAATTCGCATGTAGCCACGAGAGGAGTAAAGAAATGCGGGAAGAGCATGAGCTGAATACGATACCGGTGGGGCCTCTGGGACTGATACCTATTGATGGGTGCCAGGATTTAGGTCGGAAAGTGGATGCTTATCTGGTGGAGTGGAGAAAAGAACGCCAGAATGAACATAAGACATCCGTACTTTTTTCTGAATACGAAAAGGACAGCTATATTATTGAAAGCCACGTTCCCAGGTTTGGGACGGGAGAGGCGAAAGGGGTTATTGATAAATCTGTCCGTGGCGACGATTTGTTTATTATGGTGGATGTGTGTAATTACAGCTTGACGTATTCGCTGTGCGGACGTGTGAACCATATGTCGCCGGACGATCATTTTCAAAATTTAAAGAGGATCATCGCGGCAGTGGGGGGGAAGGCGAGACGGATTACGGTGATTATGCCCTTCTTATATGAGAGCAGACAGCATAAAAGGAATGGCAGGGAGTCCCTGGACTGTGCGCTGGCGCTTCAGGAGCTGGTGCATATGGGAGTTGACCATATTATTACTTTTGATGCCCATGACCAGCGTGTGCAAAATTCCATCCCGTTGAAGGGATTTGAGACAGTACCGCCCATTTATCAGTTTATCAAGCATCTTTTGCGTCACGAAAGGGAGCTTTCCATTGACAGTGAACATATGATGGTCATCAGCCCCGACGAGGGCGGCATGGGGAGGGCGATTTATTTTGCCAATGTGCTGGGGCTGGATGTGGGCATGTTTTATAAACGGAGAGACTATACAAAGATTGTGGACGGGAAAAATCCCATTGTGGCCCATGAATTTCTGGGGGCCTCAGTGGAGGGGAAAGATGTCATTATCATTGATGATATGATCTCCTCCGGGGACAGTATGCTGGATGTGGCAAAAGAGTTAAAACGCAGAAAAGCGAGAAAAGTATTTGTCTGTGCCACTTTTGGACTGTTTACCGGCGGCCTTGAAAAGTTCGATGAGTATTACCGTGACGGGCTGATTGACCGGATGCTGACGACGAACTTGATTTACCAGACGCCGGAGCTTTTGACAAGGCCTTATTATATTGATGTGGATATGAGTAAGTATATTGCCATGTTGGTGGACTACATGAATCATGATGTTTCCATCAACCAGCTTTTGAATCCTGCGGGAAGAATCAACCGGCTGCTGGCGAGATATAGAAACGGAGAAATGTAAATAATATAAGGGATACGGAGATTTATGTATACCCGGCCCGCTTTTTGCCCTGCCTATCCAACAATGGCAGGGCAAAAA
>CAOKOS010000059.1 GCA_948470255.1 uncultured Lachnotalea sp. | reverse complement strand
GCAGTGCGATCCTCGCGGAGCGTTTTTGCTTTATAGGACGCAGTTTCCTATAAAGTAAAAAACACCGTACTGATCTCTCAGTACGGTGTCCGCTGGGCTGCAAGGATTCGAACCTTGAAATGCTGGAGTCAGAGTCCAGTGCCTTACCATTTGGCGACAACCCATCAGTTACATCCCTGCAACGAAATATAGTATACACGAAAACTTTTTATTTTGCAAGCCCTTTTTTCGTTTTTTATCAACAATTATTCAAATTTTTTTCTCCGGCAACACAAGTTTTACTGCCGTCCATCCAGCATATGGCTCATCTCATGCCACTGCTCCCCTCCCCAGGTGGAATTGGAGATTCCCTGGTCGTCAAAACCCATCTTTTGGTACATTTGTACTTTTTCTTCGAGACAAGTCAACACCAGCATATATCTGCCATTCTCCCGCTCTCTGTGAAGATACTGGTGCATAATCTCCCGTGCCAGGCCTTGTCCGCGGTATTGTGGAAGCACATCCAGCCCCAAAAGCATCACATTCCTGCCTTTTGGATTGTGGAGGCCGGCATCTTTAAAAAATTCATCCCGGAAAGACTGTTCATCAGTAGCAATCCCATTTAAAAAGCCGGCTATTTTTCCCGTACTCTTATCAACTGCCGTGAAAAATAATTCCGATACCTTTGCTGCACGTTCACATATCATCCTCTCCGAACAAGCTTCATTGGGCGGAAAACAGATATTTTCTATCTCCGCCGCCTGCTTCCCCTCTTCAGGGAAAATATTCCTAAATTCAAACCTTTCATGCAGGCTTCCGGCGGGAAACCCACGTTTATTCATAGCTTCTTCTCTTTGTGCCGCTTCTACTACAGCCTTTTTCTCTGTCATCATTTCCTCCTGCCTTATTCCCCCACATAACTTTTATCAATGGTGATCACACACTGGAGCCTTCTGTCATAAGCTTTCAGCCTCTCCTCCAGGATACTGGTGATGCGTTCCACTTCCCTGTCAGCCATCTCATAAGGAACCACAATATCAAAAAACAGCTGTATCTGCCGGCGCCCGTCCGCCATGCGGAAATCATGGAGCGTAATCCGCCCGTCCAGCTCATCAAGAATATTTAAAACTGCCTCCCTGTACTCTTCACTGACCACGTCCCCACATTCCACCGGATCCATATGGATGACCAGGAGCACTCCAAGCTGTTCTTTGGCTTCCCGCTCAATCTGGTCGATGATTTCATGGATTTCCTCCATACTTTCATGGGCATCCACTTCTGCGTGGATGGAAGCCATATTGGTAGAAGGGCCGTAGCTGTGGACTAAAAGGTCATGGGTTCCCAAAATCCCCGGGTAATTTTCTGTAAACCCTTTGATTTTCCGGTAAAGAGAAGGGTCGATGGCTTCCCCAATCAAAGGCTTCAGCGTGTCTTTTGCAATGCCGATACCCGCCAGGATGACAGCCACCGACACAGCCATTCCAATCACCCCGTCGATGTTGATCCCAAATATCCCATAGAGGGCTACGGAGACGATCGTGGCTGAAGTCACCAGCACATCCCCCAGAGAGTCCGCCGCAGTCGCTTCCATCACCCTGGAATCAATCCTTTTCCCCAGCTTTTTGTTGAAAAAAGCCAGCCACAGCTTTACTGTAACAGACAGCGAAAGTATAATTACAGATGAGACATGGAAACTCAGCTCTTCCGGATTCCTGATTTTTCCAAAGGAGGTTTTCATGAACGTCCAGCCCACTTCAATAACCAGAAAAGAAACGATCAGGGCCGCCACATATTCTATCCGCCCGTGTCCGAAAGGATGGTCTTTGTCTGCCGGACGCCCTGCCATCTTCACCCCCACATAGCTGATGATGGAAGAAGCTGCATCCGACAGGTTATTGAAGGCATCCGACAAGACAGAAATACTGTTGAGAAAAAGACCCACAGTGAACTTTACAGCAAATAAAAGCAAATTGCAAAAAATCCCCACGCCGCTGGCCAAAATCCCGTAAGCAGTCCGCACTCTTGCCCGTTTTACCTGATTATAGTCTTTCACAAATCTGCGGACCAAAAATTCTGTCACAGCCGTCTCTCCTCTCTATTTTGGCGCCCCAAAACGCCTAATACTTCACTTCCATCAAAGTAAGCCCTTTTGCCGGGGCCATTTTCCCCGCCATGCGCCGCTCCCCAGTCTTTAGGATTTCCAGCATTTCCTCCGGGAGGCGAAAGCCCTGGCCACATTCCACCAAGGTTCCCGTCATAATACGTACCATGTTTTGTAGGAATCCATTCCCCTCAAATATCAAATCAATCCCAGTCCCGTCTGACGTTTCCTCAATATCAATGCGGGTAATTTTCCGAACTGTGGACTTCTTCATATGGCGGTTTCCGCAAAAACCTTTAAAATCATGCTGCCCCACCAAGAACGAAGCTGCCGCTCTCATTTTATCCATATTCAGTTCCCCGCCGGGCTGCCACACGTATTTCCTGTCAAACACCGGTTTCCCATTTCCCACATACAGCCTGTAACGGTATATTTTTCCCACGGCGCTCAAACGGCTGTGAAACCTCTCTGAAGCAGTCTTTAAATGAACCACTGCGATGTCATCGGGAAGGTATCCATTGATGGCTGCCTGAAGCTCCGCCTCAGAACAGGCCGTGTCCATCCGGAAATTGGCTGTCTGCCCCAGGGCATGGACGCCTGCATCTGTCCTGCCGGAGCCATGGACCAAGACCGGAGAACCTGCCATACGGGAAAGCAACGCTTCCAGCTTTCCCTGTATGGTATTTTCCGTATTTGTCTGCTTTTGCCAGCCATCATAACGCGTCCCGTCATAACTGACGATGATCTTATAATTCTTTATCATGCCACTCACGCTTCATCTATAGCTTTTCCAATATCATGACGCATATATTTGTTTTCAAAACTCACCCACCGGGCCGCCTCATAAGCATTGGCGCGGGCCTCTTTTAAATCAGGGCCTTTGGCTGTCACCCCCAGTACACGTCCGCCATTTGTGACAATCCCCTTCTCTGTGCGCTTTGTCCCTGCATGGAACACATAATAACCATCGTCTTCCTTCGCTTTTACCGTATCCAGCCCTGTGATGATAAAGCCTTTCTCGTATTTCACCGGATAGCCGGCAGAAGCCAACACCACGCAGACTGCCGCATTATCCTCAAACTCCAGCGTAATATGGGACAGTGTCCCGTCAATACATGCTTCCATCACATCTACAATATCATTCTTCATCCGTGGAATCACCACCTGGGCTTCCGGGTCGCCGAATCTGGCATTATATTCCAGAACCTTGGGGCCGTCCTCTGTCAACATCAGGCCAAAAAAGATAATCCCCTTAAAAGTACGGCCCTCTTCCCTCATGGCATCCACCGTCGCCTGGTAGATATATTTCTGGCAGAATTCATCCACTTCTTTTGTATAAAAAGGGCTGGGGGAAAAGGTTCCCATACCTCCCGTATTCAGCCCTGTGTCGCCGTCGCCCGCCCGTTTATGGTCTTGGGCGGAAGTCATGATACGCACCGTATTCCCATCCACAAACGACAACACCGACACCTCCCGGCCTGTCAAAAACTCTTCAATCACCATCTGGTTTCCGGCAGTACCGAACTTTTTATCCATCATGATCTCCTTCACCCCGGCTTTCGCCTCCTCCAGGGTATTGCAGATCAGGACGCCCTTCCCAAGCGCCAGGCCGTCAGCTTTTAAAACAATGGGAAACTTTGCCGTTTCCAGATAGGCGAGGGCGGCATCTGCATCGTCGAAATTTTCATAGGCCGCCGTAGGAATCCCATACTTTTTCATCAGGTCTTTAGAAAACGCTTTGGAACCTTCCAGGATAGCCGCCCCTTTCCGGGGACCAAATACACGGAGGCCCTCCGCCTCAAAAGCGTCCACCACTCCAGCCACCAGCGGATCGTCCATGCCGATCACCGTCAGGTCAATGGACTTTTCCTTTGCAAAAGCCGTCAGGGCTGAAAAATCCAGTACACCGATGGGAACACATTCTGCGTACTCCTCAATCCCGGCATTACCCGGCGCGCAGTAAATTTTCTCCACACGGCTACTTTTTGAAATCTTCCATGCCAGGGCATGCTCCCTGCCGCCGCTTCCCACAATTAATACATTCATCGCTTTCTCCCTCATATTCGTGGTTCGTCTCCCGGAGGAAACGGGTTTTATCCCTGCTCAGTCCGAAGGACCCGCCCGCCCTCCACTTTTATGTTTCCTCCTGCAATTAAATCTATGGCCGCAGGAAGGATTTCCCATTCTGCCTCTTCCATGACGCGAAGCTGAAGGCTTTCCGGCGTATCGTCATCCCGTACATCCACCGCCTTCTGAAGGATGATGGGCCCCGTATCTGTCCCTTCGTCTACAAAATGGACTGTGGCCCCCGTCACCTTCACTCCGCGCTCCAGCACATGCTCATGGACTGCCAGCCCGTAATTCCCTGTCCCACAAAAAGAAGGGATCAGGGACGGATGGATATTGATGATCCTATTTCTGTATTTCTTCACCAGAGCTTTCGGCAACACCACCAGAAATCCTGCCAAAACGATCAAATCCAGCCTGAAACTGTCCAGCGTTTCAATGAGCGCCCCATGAAAAACCTCCCGTGTTTCATAATCCCGCGGGGACACACTTACAGCCGGAATCCCGTGGGCCTTTGCCCGCGTGAGTGCATATGCCCCCGCGTTGTTGCTCACAACCACGGCAATCTCCGTATTCCTTACAGCGCCGCTTTCCACCTTATCCATAATGGCCTGAAGGTTAGTCCCGCCTCCCGATACGCAGACTCCGATTCTCAGCATAAAGCCACTCCCTTTTCTCCATCTTCAATTCTTCCAATCACATAAGGCTTTTCACCGGCTGCCCTGACGGCTTCCATGGTTTTGTCCGCCTGGGATTCCTCCACAGCCACCACCATGCCGATTCCCATATTGAAGGTATTGTACATCATCTGCCATTCGATATCCCCGTCTTTTTGAAGGAGGGAGAAAATGGGAGGCACCGGATAGCTGGCCTTTTCGATGATGGCCCGCGTTCCTTCCTTTAGCATCCTGGGGATATTTTCATAGAAGCCGCCGCCAGTGATGTGACTGCAGGCTTTCACCAAGACCCCTGCTTCCCGGATGGCCCGAAGGGCCTTCACATAAATTTTCGTGGGCGTAAGCAAGGTTTCCCCGAGGGTAGACCCCAGGGACTCACAGTATGTGTTTAAACTGTTCTCCGACATGGAAAATACCTTCCGCACAAGGGAATACCCATTGGAATGGATACCGGAAGAAGCCATTCCCACCAGCACGTCACCCGCCTTCAGGTCTTTCCCATTGATGAAATCTTTCTGATCCACAATCCCCACCGCAAAACCGGCCAGGTCGTATTCATCCACGGGATAAAATCCCGGCATCTCCGCGGTTTCACCACCGATTAGGGCCGCTCCTGCCTGGCGGCATCCCTCCGCCACGCCGCTTACGATGGTGGCAATCCTCTCCGGCTCATTTTTGCCGCAGGCAATATAATCCAGGAAAAATAAGGGTTCCCCGCCTGCACATGCAATATCATTCACACACATGGCGACACAGTCAATGCCAATGGTGTCATGCTTATCCAGTGCAAATGCCAGCTTTAATTTCGTGCCGACGCCGTCTGTGCCAGACACCAGTGTGGGATGCTCCATCTTTTTATATGCATCCATGGAAAATGCACCGGAAAAACCGCCGATTCCGCCAAGTACCTCCGGGCGTATGGTGCTCTGCACATGCTTTTTCATCAACTCCACGGCTTTATAACCAGCTTCAATATCAACACCTGCATTTTTGTAATCCATCTTTATCCTCCTGTAAATCTTTATTTCTGATTTAAATATTCTTTATGGCCAAGCTTGTCCAGCTTTTCCGCCTTCGCCTCCACCTGCTTTTTCAGGTTTTCCGAATATCCCTTCAGCCTGTCAAGAAGCGCCTCATCGGAAACCGCCAGGATTTTTGCCGCCAAAATCCCCGCATTGGCCCCGCCGTTTATGGCAACTGTGGCCACCGGTATGCCGGAAGGCATCTGGACAATGGAATAAAGAGAATCCCTGCCGCCCAAAGATGTGGTATGCATGGGTACGCCAATGACCGGCAACGGGAAAATTGCCGCGCACATGCCTGGAAGATGAGCTGCCATACCCGCCCCTGCGATAATTACCTTAAATCCTTTTGATTCCGCAGACTTTGCATATTCAAAAAATACATCCGGCTCCCTGTGGGCAGAGATAATCGTCATTTCATACTCCACGCCCAACTCAGAAAGCACATCGGCCGCCTTGCTCATAACAGCCAGGTCAGAATCACTTCCCATTACAATTCCCACTTTTGCCATAATCATTCTCCTCTCGTTTTTCGTAAATATACTGACATTTTACTTTATCATAACCCCTGCAGATTTTCATTGAGCTTTTCCGTTCCCGGAAGTACAAAACGGCCGTCCTTTATGAGCGCTGTCCTCCTGCCGTCCCCACATACTACCGCGATCTCCCCCAGTTCGTCATATGGAATGGTGATATCCGTGTGACAATTAAAATATGCCTCCGCTACATTTTCCTTCCTCCTGATGGAACATTCATTGTCCCGTGCCACCACTTCCTTCCCGTCAGGATTATAGACCCTGACTTCCTCACTGTGGCTGTAACAAGTATCCCCGATGGCAAAATGGGGACCCATTTTTTCGATAATCAAAATTTTCAGCCTGCTTAAAATATCATATTTTTCCGCCATGGCATAGGCGGCAGTGTTGGTGCCAATGGCAAATTCCCCCATGGGGAGCGCCTTATGATGGTACAGTAGATTTTCCTCAATCAGTTTTTTGTTTTCTTCCTCTGATTCATAATTTTCGCAGGAATATCTTACTGTCATCCCATCTTTAAAATGCAGCTGCAAATTTTTATATTCCACTTCGTTCAGATAAATCTGTGACACATGAAGAAGCCCCTCTGTCCCTGGAAGCCTGGGCGAAGTGAAAACCTCCCCCAAAGGGACATTTACATCGGCCAGACAGTTTTCAAAATTGGTTTCCCGTTTCCTGTCAGAAAGCCTGTGGAGAGCCACCCGCAGCTTCGTCTTGTTGCCGTCTTTTCCTGTAATCTCCACCAACTCCCCTTCATCCAGAGCCGCGATCAGCGCTCCCTGGATTGCTTTGTATTCCTCATAATCCAGCGTATTGATACGGATGGTTTCCTTAAAAATCTCTTCAAAATCCGTGCCAATTTCCGGTGTGGGCCAGGAAATAATGGTAAAGCTCCGTTCTTCTCCTTTAATATATTGGTTCACCAGCTCAGCCGACTGGGAAGAAAGCGCCACAGAAAGCTTCTTCTGCTTCTCACTCAAATGATATGCTTCCTGTTTACTGGCATAACAAAAGGGCGCTTCCCCAAAAGTTTCCATCACTGCCGGGCCTGCATAAACTGCCGCCAGTCCCTTATATTTCTCATAAGCCACCCGCATGACAGAAAGCTTCCGCTCTTTAAATGCCTTATCCAAAAACAATGCCTGGTCAAAACGATGGTCATACTCATACTGCTGATTTGCATAAGCGCCGTAATATCCGATCTTTAAATGCTGCCGCTTATTTGCCGCCCCTACGGCCGCCCTGAACAAAACCGGCGAAAGGCCCATGGCTGCAAACTGCCGGATAGCCGCCCTTAAAATCCGTTCAAAACCTATACAATAGCGAAGTTCCACCGTCTTTTTCTTCTTCAGGTCAATCCCCGCCAGCTCAAATCCCCGACGGTATCCTTCTGTATAAACAGAAGCCATCTGCTCTATGGTTTCCTCTGGAAAGCTGTTTAAAAATTCCGCCGTCCGCTTTTCATGGTCTGTAATGTATTCGCCAAACCTGTATAAATAACGAAGATCAGATAAATCACTTTCCATCACAATACGTACTGCAAAGTCCAGAGAAGGATCCACCTGCTCCCGCACCCGCCTCGCCACCGTCACATCACAGTAGTCGCTAACATAATAATACAAAGCCTCCGTAAGTTCCGACACCAATACATCTTTCGTAAATTCTCCGGCTTTTTCTGCTTCAAACAGATTGTATATCTCGATAAACACTTCCAGGCAGGGAACCCATTCCTCCATCCGTCCTTCATAAACATAAGCAATCCCGCCGCGGATTTCCGCTGCCAGAAATGACAAAAGGCGGCCTGCCTCTTCACCCAAAAGGTTCACTGCACAGGCAGGATTTGCAAAGCTTTCCTCATAAGCCTCCCCTGAGATATCTTCATACAGGGCCCTATTCCTCTGCTCCAAAGCCTCCATAGAAGGAAGCCCGTCCTGCTCTTCTTTAGAAAGGGCTTCCCTCACCTCATCCAGAAAAAGGATGAAGGCGGCCTGTCCCCGAAAGTACGCCGCCGCCCCTTCACAGAGGACATTGGCGGAAGTACACTCTTCCGATATCTTTCGGATCCTTTCTGTGGAAAGCCGGTACCGCTCTTCCAAAACTGAATGTCCCAATTTCCCAACTCCTCTGACAATTTACATTTTCGTGTATTTTTTCTGTATGGCCATAATCCAGGCTACCCCCAGCACCAGTCCCGCCCCCAAAAGAAGCACCGACCACTGGGCAAAGCCCACCGTCAGCTGGAGCGCCACGTCTGCCGCTTCCACAGCCGCCAGCACAAACATAGGAATACTCATGTCCCGGCAGTAAGCCCTCCTGTACTCCGGCTTGATATCCTTCTCCATGTTTTTCCCAAGAAAATCCGTTTTTCCTCTAAAGGTCATAATCCCGCCAAAGGCAAAGATTGCCAGCATCAAAATACTCCAAATTAAATTAAAATCGTTCCCCATTTTGCTTTTCCTTTCTACCTGTCGTCCTCAATCCGTCCAAGCCCCGTATTTTTCTCAATCAGCGATTTTGTATGCTCCCAAAGCTTTTCAGAACCTTCCGGCGTCTTCTGCTGCCGTGCCAGAATCTGGGAAACCCGCACCTGATGTTCTTTCCAGGAGCGGCCTCCGGACGCATCATTTAGAAGAACCGGCTGCACCTTATCCAAAGCGGCCGCAAATTTTGCCTCAGGCGTCTCTCCCTCCTCGAATTCCTCCCACAGCCTCCGAAAATACTCTTCCTGATCCTCTGGCAGCAGCCCGAAAATCCTGTCCGCCGCCTTTAGTTCCCTCTCCCGCTTTGTCGCATTCCCCTGCTCGTCATAGGCATAAGTATCTCCCGCATCGATCTCGATGATATCGTGGATTAAAACCATCACCATGGTCTTGGCCACATCAATGGGTTCTGTGGCATACTCGCTGAGAAGAGCGCACATAAGAGCCAGATGCCAGGAATGTTCCGCATCATTTTCTTTCCGGCTTCCGTCGGAAAGATACGTCTGCCTGAATATCTGTTTGCTTTTGTCCGCCTCAAGAACAAATCGAAGCTGTTTTTCCAGGCGTTCCTCCGTCGCCATACCTTCACCTCCCGAAAATACCATCCTTAAAGAGTAAGCCCCCAAATATAAATTCCCAAAATCCCCCCGATTGTCAGTACATTCAATGCGACGGCGATTTTGGAAAGGACTGGAAAGCTCTCTTCACTCCCCCTCCGGTGCATATCATAAACCGGGATCACGATTCCGATTATATTAAAAAACAGGGCCAGAAAACCCAACGCCGCAATATTGCTGCCTCCATGCCCGTAAGTCCTAAAAGCAATCCAAAAAGCCGCCACCAAAATTAAAAGAGAGGCGACACAGATCAGAATTGATATCATCCCTGCCATGGAGAATTTCATCCTAAATAGCTTCATTCTCTTCCTGTTCAATCTCATTCTCCTTTTTCCTGCCGTCCCTCATGAATCTGGCGTCTCAAAGACACTGCAGCCAAAAAACATAAATACCCGAGGAAACCCCCCAGTGTATTTAACAGAAGGTCATCCACATCAAAACTCCCCCGCATGGAAATAAGCTGCAAAGTCTCAATACACAGGCTGCAAAGCAGACTCAAAAGCGTAACCACATGCCATCTCCTGTTGGAAAACCGCAGCATGGGAAGAATAAACCCAAAGGGCATAAAAGCGGCCACGTTCCCAAAAAGATTCATGCCCGCATTTATGGGTCCCAACACGTCCCAATAGCAGATACACCGCCTGATTTCCAAAAAAGGCTCCAGATTATACCGATAGCCTTCCGCCGCTTCAGTCCTCCCCAGGGATTCTGCAAAAAACATAAAATAAACAAGGCCCGCCAAATAAAAAGCGAACAAAATCCAGCCAACCTTTCGGATGGTTTCAGTTTTTATACGATTTTCCAATTACATCCACCCTCATCAAAATGTAATGTCTGATTTCCGCTTTAAAAGAACCGCCCCATTGACAATGCTGCAGATTCCCACCACGTTTGCCACCACAATCATGATGATTCCCATGGCAATGGAAAACCCTCCCGTATGCTTCATGGTCTTATATATCTTTTCACTCATTGGCCTTCCTCCTTATTCTTCCGCACCATACTGTTCATAATATGCGTCAATGGAATTCTTTAATGTATCATCAATAATGATTTCCCCTTTATAAGGCCGGTTATACAGATGCTCCACCACTTCAGCCATGGTGACAATGGCTGTTGTCTCCAGACCATACTTTTCGTGGATTTCCTTCAGGGCCGATTTCTTTCCCTGTCCCCGTTCCATCCTGTCCACAGAAACCACCAACCCCAGAACCTCCACATCTCCCTGGGCCCGGATAATCGGAAGCGTCTCCCCGATGGAAGTGCCTGCAGTCGTCACGTCTTCGATAATCACGGCCTTGTCTCCGTCTCCTATGGGGCCTCCCAAAAGAATCCCCTTGTCCCCATGGTCTTTGATTTCCTTCCGGTTGGAGCAATAGCGGATATCCGCGCCATATGCTTCCGAAAGGGCGATGACCGCCGCCGCGCTTAAAGGAATCCCTTTGTAAGCAGGTCCAAACAGTACGTCAAAATCCGTCCCAAACTTGTCCGCAATGGCCTTCGCATAATAACCGCCCAGTTTCTTTAACTGTCCTCCTGTACGGTAAAATCCCGTATTGATAAAAAACGGGGTCTTTCTCCCGCTTTTTGTGACAAAGTCCCCAAACTTAAGAACCTTGCAGTCCACCATAAATTCAATGAATTCTTTTTTATACGCTTCCATGTATCGTTTTTCTCCTTATTTTATAGGCTTTTTTAAACCCCTGCTGCAAGACAATTATATTAAAGTATAGCATTAATCTATTTTTCTTTCAACCGACAATTCATCTAAATACAAATGCCCTTTTATTCCTATCTGAACTTCCAAACATCTTCACATAACAAATAATCCAAAGATTTAATATGTTCTTTCAACAAGACATCCGTTTTCATCACAGGGCGCAAATCACAATAATATACACCATCTAACGGATTCCATCCAATCGTATATGCCTTGAAATGACTTTTCATCTGATAGTCTCTCTCCTTGATATAACTGTTTTGTCGAATTGAATCCACTCATCTATTGATTTTTCCTGTACATTTTTTAACCTGGCTATTGCCCATTTCAAATATTCTTCTTTATTATCTATACCTATCCATTCTCTCCCTAATTGTTTCGCACATACTGCCGTTGTCCCGCTGCCCACAAATGGGTCTAAAATAATATCTCCTTCATTGGATGATGCTAATATGATTTTCCTCAGCAATTCCTCCGGTTTCTGAGTTGGATGGGGCGTCTTTTCCCACATTCCATTACAAGTTGTCGGAATTTCTATTACATCTTTTGGCTTCGCCCCCAATGGATGAGGTGTCCATTCCCCTCTTTTTTTCCATTTCCATATTGACTTGTTTCAGCCTGTGGATGTGACGGATATTTCAATGTATGCGAATTATAAGGAATCCGCACAGAATCCATATTCATAATATGGTCTTTTGATTTTCTCAGGCACAAAATACTTTCATGGCTTCTCCCCCAGTCATTTCCTAAATTCGCTTTGTTTTTATAATGCCATATCAACCAACGACAATTATAAAAATATTTCATTGCTGGATGATGGATATCTGCTAAAATCTCTGAAAACCCACAGACATACAAAGTGCCATTCGCTTTTAATATGCGGCTCGCTTCTTTAATCCATCTGCGGGAAAATTTTATATATTCCTCCTGGCTTTCAAAAGTATCCCAATCCGCTTTTTTTATAGAATATGGAGGGTCTGCAAAAATCATATTTACAGAAGCATCCCTTATTCTCTTCAAAATCTCTAAACTGTCACCTTTAAATAAACAACCCTTCTCTTCACTATAAAAAATTCTGGCGCTGTCTTTTTTACAGCAGACTGATATTTCATAAGCGTAATCTGCTCCATATTTATCTTCTCCACCCAACTTCCTATGTTATCAACGTGTTTTTTATTATACTACACAAGTGCTTTCATGACCATTCTTAAATTTCCACTGCAAGATGTACTATTTATTGGCGTTTACAAACACTTTCGGTCTAACCAGTGCTTTGTAACTTTACATCAATTTTACAATGGCAAGATATTGGATTTGATTTTTGTCCTGTATGATATAGCTGTAAACTTCAAAAAACAACAAAAAAGCAAAGGAGAACTACAAAATGAAAACATCAAAGAAATACTTAGCATTTGCCCTTGTAAGTGTTCTATTGCTGTCTGCATTAGCGGGGTGCGGGAATAAGGGCGAAGGCAGTTCTGGCAAATTTGACACAGTAAAAAAGATCAACGCGCTCACCCGTGAAGATGGGTCGGGAACCCGCGGCGCATTCATCGAACTGTTTGGAATTGAGCAGAAAAATGAAGCGGGAGAAAAAATTGATTATATGGCAGACACCGCCGCCGTTACAAATTCTACGTCTGTTATGATGACCACAGTTGCCGGGGATTTGTACGCTATCGGATATATTTCTCTTGGCTCCATGAATGATACTGTAAAAGCACTTCAGATCGACGGCTGTGAAGCGACGATCGAAAATATCAAAGATGGCGCTTACAAGATTGCCCGTCCTTTTAACATTGCGACGAAAGACGGTTTAAGCGATACGGCGCAGGATTTTATCGACTTCATTATGAGTGGGGACGGCCAAGCGGTGATTGAAGCGAATGGATATATTTCTGTATCAGACGCAGAAAGCTACAACGGGAAAATGGATTCAGGAAAAATTGTGATAGCGGGTTCCAGTTCCATCACCCCGGTTATGGAAAAGCTCAAAGAAGCCTATCTTGAAAAAAATCCTGGTGTTACGATTGAAATACAGCAAAGCGATTCCTCCAGCGGTATGGCTGACACAATAGACGGAACCTGCGATATAGGTATGGCTTCCCGTGAATTGAAAGATTCAGAAATTGAAAAAGGGCTGGCTTCCACTGTAATTGCAATGGACGGTATCACAGTGATTGTAAATAATAACTGTCCCATAAACAGTCTGACAAGTGAACAGGTGAAAGACATTTTTATGGGTAATGCCGTTACCTGGAGCGAAATATTACAGTAAGATTTTACGAGGCTGCGGTGGTAAAGCAGCCGCCTTTTTACAAGGAGCATGATTATGACGTATATAAAAGAAAAAGGAATGAAGCTGCTTTTTTTCTTAACAGCCCTCGTTTCCGTAGCGGCAGTCATTCTAATCTGCATATTTCTGCTTGCAAGTGGTATTCCGGCAATAAGAGAAATCGGTATTTTCAAGTTTTTAATGGGTACAAAGTGGAAGCCGGCAAATAATCTTTATGGGATTTTTCCTATGATTGTCGGTTCGTTCTATGTGACTGCCGGGGCACTGCTGATTGGCGTTCCGATCGGAATATTGACAGCGGTGTTCATGGCAAGATTTGCGCCGAAAGGTATTTATACGCCTTTAAAATCTGCTGTTAATCTAATGGCGGGGATTCCGTCGGTTGTGTACGGTTTTTTTGGATTGGTGGTCTTAGTGCCTTTTATACGGGAAACCTTTGGCAGGGACGGTATGAGTGTCCTGACAGCTTCTATCTTATTGGGACTGATGATTTTACCCACTGTTATCAGCGTTTCCGAAACTTCAATCCGTGCTGTCCCGGAAAGCTACTATGAGGGAGGGCTTGCGCTTGGGGCGTCCCACGAAAAAAGCGTCTTTTTTATAGTGCTTCCCGCTGCAAAAAGTGGTATCTTTACGGGTGTTGTATTGGGGATTGGGCGGGCAGTCGGTGAAACAATGGCAGTTATGATGGTTGCAGGAAATCAGTCTGTCATACCGGACAGTATGCTTTCCGGCGTCCGGACACTGACTACGAACATCGTACTGGAAATGGGATATTCCACGGATTTACACCGCGAAGCGTTAATTGGTACGGCGGTTGTCCTGTTTATCTTCATTCTCATGATCAATCTGTCTCTTTCCATGTTTAAAAGGAGGGTGAAATAGATGACTGGCAACTTGAAACAGCGCTGGAGCGCATACAGACACGACCCAAAATCTTTCCTTTTGCTTCTTTGTGTATGCCTGGCCGCATTGATGACAATGCTTGCGCTTGTTTTTATTATTGCATACATACTGATAAAAGGGATTCCGAATATGACACCGGGATTATTTGCCGGCAAATATACAACCGAAAACGTGTCCCTGCTTCCGGCGCTTATCAATACATTGTTTATAACGCTGCTTTCCCTGTTGTTTGCGGTTCCCGTGGGAATCGGCGCTGCGATTTATCTGACAGAATATGCAAGACGGGGAAACAAACTTATTTCTGTCGTAGGTATTACCGCTGAAACATTGTCCGGGATTCCCTCAATCGTTTATGGGTTGTTTGGTTCCCTGTTCTTTGTAAAATATCTTAGCTTGGGATTGTCCTTATTATCCGGGGCGCTGACTTTAAGCATAATGATTCTGCCGCTTATCATGCGGACAGCAGAAGAAGCCCTGCGAAGCGTCCCCGACAGTTACCGTGAGGGCAGCTTTGGACTTGGAGCCGGGAAACTCAGAACCGTATTCTCTATTGTCCTGCCCTGCGCCGTTCCGGGTATTTTGTCCGGCG
>CAOKOS010000058.1 GCA_948470255.1 uncultured Lachnotalea sp. | reverse complement strand
TGCCGTAACGGCCGACACCGTAGCAGGTACATCCACCTTGATGCCTGTCCTGCTTTCGCTGACAGAAAATCCGCCGCTGGTACGCGTAAGCTCTGCTTCCACCGGCTCCACAGATAATGCTTCCGTCTTTTCCGTCACAAACTTCTCCACCAGCTTCTCATCAATATCCATCTCATATTTATATACCTGATTGCTGACCTGCAGATCCTTCTCCGCCTTGTAACGTACAATCAAGTTCCCGCCTTTTCCGAGGGAGACTGCCTCCATGACAATGTCAGAAATCCCGTCGGCATGAAGTCCCAATTCTGCCATAGAGATCTGAATCGGCTCCACATCATCTGCGCCTTCCAAAGTCACTGTCACAGTTTTCTTTCCAAATCCTTCTATCTGGGAAAGAACCGCCTCCAGGGCTTCCTCCGCAGTCATGCCCCCCACGGCAATTTCATCAATATATACGCCGTCAGCGATAACCTCGTCGGCCATCAGAGAACTTTTCCCCAATGCTTCCTTCAAGGCCGTACGCGGATCTGCTTCCGGCTTTTGCCCGGTACTTTCCGGCCCCGCCGTTTCCGGCGCCTCAGCAGGAGGCAATGTTTCTGCTTCGCTTGTTTGTGTGCCCTCTCCGGCCGCATACACCATCCCAGGTACTAAAAGAGCGGTAAGGAGAATGAGCGTAAACAACCATGCATATTTTTTCTTCATAAACTGGTTTCCTTCCTTTTCCAAACATGTACCCATCATGTCTCGTCCATTGTACCATAAGTTTTGGCTTTTTCAAGGGGCGTCATAGAATCTTAAAAGGATTGCAACAAATTTTATAAGTTTTTTACAATTTTTCCCTTAAAATGACATATGACATTTTACCCTTTGAGGAATTTTGCATTATAAAAGGGTTGCCGCAAAATATCTGCTATTTTACGACAACCACCTTTAAAGTACATTCTTATCCTTCCCTGTTTCCTGACCGTACATTTCAGCCGGCTGGCTGTGCCTCCGGCTGGGGCGCTGGCGTCTCCGGTTGCGGCGCTGGCGTCTCCGGTTGCGGCGCTGGCGTCTCCGGCTGGGGCGCTGGCGTCTCCGGTTGCGCTGGTGTCTCCGGCTGAGGCGCTTCCGGCTGGCCGGTGGCAGGGTTGATGGGCAGTCCCGTGGCAGGATCAATGGGCCATCCTGTATTGGGGTCGACAGGCACCGCCGTCCCCCTGATTATTTTCCTGGGAGATGCAATATATTTATCTGTATGCAGCTTGATTTTTTCAACAGTTACACCATCTATTTTAATCTCTTTATAAGCTTCCGCCACCACTGCCGGATAGGAACTTGACTGTTCCACATGCTCGTATCCCACAGGTTTCGTGGGATCTTCAATTATCTGCTCAGGGACAGACTCTTTACTCAAAGTAACACCGTAATAGCTCACTTCCCTATTGGACGGCCGTGTTTCTTTTCCCCAGATGGTATAAGTAACATTTCCGTCCCCGTCATGGTAGCCCTCAATATAAATGGGAAAATCAAAACTGTTGGTCAGTTCCAGATCTTTGCTGCCGCCGTCGTTGATGGTGGCATCCAGCCCAAAATCCGTATAATAAACAACCATAGAATGATTGGAACGCTTGGAAATCTCCACTTCTGCCCTGAGAGCCGCATTATAAAGGGTGGTGGCCAGCTGGCAGATACCTCCTCCATATTCTTTCACATAACCGCCGCTCTGGTAAGCAATCTGCTGAGTATATCCGTTTGCCGCTGAAAACGGCGCCAAGGCATCATGCATGGACCAGCTCTCACCCGGCATAATCAAAATACCATTGGTGAGTTCCACGCCCCTATCCAGATTTTGCAGCTTTCCGCTGCTTCTGTCATTGGTGGAAGCGGAAAAATGCCCCAGGTTATCCTGTATCTGGGAAAGCATTTCCGTTGTACATTCCGGCTGGATAATCTCTGCCACTGCAGTTACGGACGTATCTTCTCTTTTCCAGTCCTCCATCTCTGCCATAATGGCCGACACGGTAGCAGGGATATCTACTTTGACCCCTGTTTTGCTTTCGCTGATGGAAAACTTACCGCCCGTCCTGGTGATCTGTGCGTCCTCCGGCTCCACACCTAAAGCCCCTGTCTTTTCCGTCACAAACTGAGCCACAAGGTTCTTGTCAACCGACATTTTATATTCATAAACCTGATTGCTGACCTGCAAATCCTTTTCCGCTTTATACCGGGCAATCAGATTCCCGTCTTTTCCCAGGGAAAGGGCTTCCATAACAACATCTGCAAGCCCTTCCGTATGAAGCCCCAATTCTGACACAGATACTTGAATAGGCTCCACGCCTTCCGCGCCATCCAGCATCAAAGTCAGGGTTTTCTCTCCAAGGCCTTCTATATGTGAAAGAACTGCTTCCAGCGCTTCCTCTGCCCTCATTCCACCCACGGCAACCTCGCCAATGTATATTCCGTCGGCAATCACTTCATCGGCTCCCAGAGAGCTATTGCCCAAAATTTCCTGAAGGGCCTCTTTGGGGTCCTGCCCCTGTTTCTCTCCGTCGTTTTCCGGTTCTGCCGCTTCTGTTCTTTCCATTGTTTCTGCGTCTTCTGTTTCGCCAGAAGACACCGTTTCTTCTGTCTCTCTTGTTTCTTCATCCTCTCCGGTCGCATACGCCATTCCTGATACTGAAAGAGTAACAAGAAAAATAAGTGTAAGCAACCACGCACACCTTTTTTTCATAAAACTGATTCCCTTCCTCCCAAACAGGTAATTACCTATCATGCTTTATCCATTGTATCACAAGTTTTCATGTTTTCAAGTATCGTCATGGAATCTTAAAAGTATTGCAACAAATTTTACAAGTTCTTTACGATATCTTATAAAACCGCACTGAGCACCATGGGTACTACCATGGCCAGAACCAGAAGCACCGCAATCACTCCTACGATAATCCTCTTTGTCTTTTGATGTTTCACTTTCATCATAGTTACGCTTCCTCCTCATCTATTCTTTGTTTTATCCTGCCCTGCCGTTCTGCCTCCGGGCACAAATCCCGTAAAAAACATTCCCTGCATCTGGGTTTTCTGGCCGGGCAGAGTCCCCGTCCGTGGGTAATGATCTGTATGTTATATAAAATCCAGTGTTCTTTTGGAAGCACTTCCATCAGCTGGGCTTCCACCTTTTCCGGCGTCCCGCCGTCTGCAAACCCCAGCTTTTTTGAAATCCGCATCACGTGGGTATCCACCACAATGCTTGGGTCATGGTAAATATTCCCACGTATAACATTTGCTGTCTTCCTGCCGACTCCCGCCAGGGCTGTAAGCTCTTCAAGCCGCTGCGGCACCCGGCCCCCATGGACTTCCACCAGGGTTTTCGCACAGGCGATGATATTTTTCGCTTTAGTATGATAAAAACCGGTGGAATGGATATCCTGTTCTAATTCCTTTAAATCCGCCGCCGCAAAATCCTCCAGTGTCCTATACTTTTGAAACAAGGTCTCCGTCACAATGTTGACCCTGGCGTCAGTACACTGGGCGCTCAACATAACCGCAATGAGCAGCTGCCAGGGCGTCTCATAATTCAGGTAACATTTATATTCTCTCGTATAATGCTTATCCAGCCGGGCCAGTATTTCCTTCACCCGTTCCTGTTCTGTCATAGTCGTCTCCTCTGTAATTTTTACAGCCGAATAACTGCCGCGTTCCCTGTCAGGATATCCCTGTTTCTGTAATCAAAAAGCCAATACTCCCGCCCTTCTGAAAACGGCGGTTCAAACACCTCCACATGGTAATCTTTCAAAAGCTGCTTCATGGGGATATCTGGAAACCGCCCTCCCAGCCGTTTTCTCATGGCGTCCCTGTATGGTTCCAGGGGAATGGCAAAGCCGGGCCGCTTTTTCGCATTTTCCCTGAGATAATAATCAAGGGTCAAAGCCTGCTTAAACTGCTCTTCCTTCACTGGGAAATACTCTTTCACGTAATCCAGCAGGAACTCATAAAGCTCTACCCGGACATGCTTCCTCTTTTCCATCCCCTTTCGCACATATTCCCGGCCAAGGGCCTCATACATTAAAAAAGGCCTGCCAAGCCAGGAGGACAGAAGTTTCGTGGAAAAACGGAACTGGCGGCTGTTATAGTAGATTTCCACCATATTTTCCACCTGTTTTAAATGAATCACATCTTCATGGGACAGCCACGGCGTTTTAAGAACCTCAAATGGCGCTTCTGCCTGATACACAATATGATAACGGGCGGCATCTTCATACATGGGCGTCCCCTTTAGGACTTTTAAAAATCCAAGCTGAAGCTCATCCGGCCCCATAGAATAGACCTCGTCAAAAGAACGTCCAAAACTTTCATAATCCTCAAAAGGAAGCCCCGCAATCAAATCCAAGTGCTGAAGGATATTTTTGCCCTGTCCCACCTCCATAACCGCAGCCTGAAGCTTTTTCATATCCACAGTTCTGCAAATGGCCTCAAGGGTTTTGGGATTAGCCGACTGGACGCCGACTTCCAACTGTATAAGCCCCGGACGCATGGTTTTAAACAGCGCAAATGCCTCTCCATCCAGAAGGTCGGCCCCGATCTCAAAATGAAAATTAGTAACGCCGTTATCATGATCCCTCAAAAAAGTCCATATGGCCATGGCGCGGGATTTCCTGCAGTTAAAGGTCCTATCCACAAACTTCACCTGGGGAACTCTTTTTTCCAGAAAAAAAAACAATTCCTCATATACCATAGCCAAAGAGCGGAACCGGAGCCTTTTATCCACAGAAGACAAACAGTAACTGCAGGAAAAAGGGCATCCCCTGCTGCTCTCATAATAAATAATCCTCGTCCCTGTATCAAACTCCCCCATCCCTTGTGCCGCCTTCCCCCACATTGTTTTATAAAAAAAGGGAATCTCATCCATATCCACAAAATCCTGGGGAGCCGTGACAGTCACCGCCCCGCTTTCTCCCCTAAAGGCGCAGCCTCTGGGCAAGTTATGTAAATCTGCCCCTTTCCTTTGCAGCCCCCGGCAATTTCCGTCTTTCTTTTCATAAAAGTCTTCATAAAAACGAAGAAGCCCAGGAAAACTCCGTTCCCCCTCTCCGTATAAAATCCCGTCTGCCTCCGGCATTTCTGCCAGCCGCTTCTCACAGTCAAAAGACACCTCAGGGCCGCCCAGCCAGATGGGAACCGCAGGGTTCAGCTGTTTCAGGTTTTTCACCAGGGATTTCACATATTCTATGTTCCAGATATAGCAGGAAAAACAGAGGATATCCGCCTCTTTCATATAAATATCATCCAGGATTTCCGCCGCCCGGTGGTTGATGGTATATTCTGCAAATTCCACCTGAATCCCCCGGGCTCCCCACCCCTCCTCCGCTGCTTTCTCCGCGTAAGCTTTCAAGCTGTAAACAGCCGGATTGGAATGGATATATTTTGCATTGATCGCCGTCAGCAGACATTTCACCTGCGCCACCCGCCTCTTTTTTACTACATTGCCATCCATTGACAAGGGCACATGCTCCAGTCAATCTACAGTGTCCTTTTCAATTATAATAACTCATTTTTTTTTCGTCAACACCCAGAAAAAGGCTGCTGCAAAATATCCTGTATTTCACAGCAGCCTTTTTTTACCCTTCTATGGCAATATATCCCTTTTTTGTTTCAATCTGTGGTTCTTTCTTTGCCACGGACAATTTCAGGATCCCCTCTTCAAACTTCGCGCGGATATCTTCTTCTTTCACGGAATCCCCCACGAAAAACCGTCTGGAGCAGCTCCCGCAATAACGTTCACGGCGGATATATGTTCCGTTCTCGTCTTTTTCATCTTTGTTTTCATTCCGAACTGCGCTGACTGTCAGGTAGCCGTTTTCCAGAGAAGCATGGACGTCCTCTCTCTTGAAACCAGGCAGGTCAATGGCCACTTCGTAGCTTCCTTCTGTTTCTTTTACATCCGTTTTCATCAGATTTTTCTCACCGCCTGTGTAAGCAGGGTTCCTCCGGCCAAAAAAATCTTTCTCCCAAGGAAAATTCATCATCTCGTCAAATAGGTTTTCTCCAAAAATGCTGGGTAATAACATAAATCATTCCTCCATTCGTTTTGACAGGCTTTTTTATTATAAACGTTTTTTATGGTTTTAAACTCCGGGGACAATTTCTTTTTGTTCCCTTTGTTATATTCGTACTATAACACTTATTATCAGCACTGTCAAGGGTTGAGTGCTAAAATTGTGTGAAAAATTTGTGAAGTAGTGGTTTACGCTGATTCTTTTTTTCTTATAAATCTGATAAACCAAACTCGAAAGGACAACAAATAGCCTAGTGGGTGCTTTGCCACTAGAACAAAGATTGCGCAAAGCGCAATCGCCGCGCGTGAGCGGGCCTGAAAGGCTAATTTCCTTTCCGCGAACTGCGCTTCCTCGCGGAGCGTTTTTACTTTATAGGACGCAGTTTCCTATAAAGGAACAAAGAATCCTGCTTGCAGGATTCTCCGCCTGCGGCGGGTCGCTTCAGCGATATAATCCCTCTCCGCCGCAGTGCGATCCTCGCGGAGCGTTTTTGCTTTATAGGACGCAGTTTCCTATAAAGGAAAAAAAGAAGAATCCCCAAACTGTACGCTACTACGGTTTGGGGATTCATTCTACGTTCACATGGAACTGTCATATCTTTTTGCCTGTCGGCATTATAGCATGTGCAAAAACTTTTTTCAATATGCTTTCGGCAATCTAAAATTTATCCTTATAACAAAAACATGTTTTTTCTTTACATCCGAATCCGAAACGTTTCCGGCGCCAGCCGGTATACCAGGATACTTGCTATAATACAGTAAAGTATGCAAAATACAATGGTCATGATTCCAAACATAAGCGTTGGAAGTCTAACCTGGAGCAGCAAATAACTCACGATATAGGTGACAGCCAAGATCAGTTGATACGTCCCGCTTTTGATCTCTGTCCCCGCATTATAAGGCTGAAGCAGATAATAAAGCATAAGGTAATGCACGGA
Organism: uncultured Lachnotalea sp.; assembly: GCA_948470255.1. Lineage (GTDB taxonomy): Bacteria > Bacillota > Clostridia > Lachnospirales > Lachnospiraceae > Lientehia. The sequence goes on along the minus strand of CAOKOS010000058.1, from coordinate 9,125 downwards.
GAAAAAAATGCTCATGCAGAGAACCGACACAATCAGAATCAAGTAATTGGCCGGATTATCCGTCCCTCCGGAAGCGTAAAGTAAAATGGCAAGGCCCGCCCCTATCATGGCAGCCGGCAAAAGATTTACCTTGATAATCTCCCGAAGGCGGATTTGAAATAACCTCAATATAAATTGAGGCTGTTTATAAAACGAATAAGTGAGCAGGCTGTGGTCGCAGTTGATAAACAACGCTCTTGTAAAGCTGGTTCCCCGGTTTAAGGAGTACATGACAATCACAAAATAAGGCAGCGACGTCATCAAAACCCCATTGACAGTTTCCTTAAATTCCGGCACAATGCGAAACGCCATAAGGCTTCCTGCAGTCAGGGCACATATCACAGCCGTAACCTTTTTGGCCGGCCTCCAGAGGATTTTTCGGTGCCTCTTGATAAATAACTCATTCAGGTACTCAAATCCCCGGCGGCTGCTTGTGATACTTTTATCTGCGCTGATACTTTTATAACTCTGTTCCTGCTGAATCTTTATGGCCGCTTTATTATCCAGCTGTACCGATAAAGAAGGAGCGCTGGAAAACAGTTCCTTGTACATGGCGCGATAGCTTTGAAATGTCAGGAATTTGTACAGAAACAAAAGCCCTGACGCAGCCCCCAAAAGCATCAGTATCATGGACACTGGGGCCGGAATCAAAAGGCCGGCAGCCGGAAGGCCATATGCCGCCGCCAAAAACACTGCGACAATCCCCCAGGAATATTTACTCAATTTATTTTCATCTCTCACCGTTCCCTTTTTTTCATAATCCCACAGCGCATAGGCAGACACTGACATCTTCATCCCGGCCACAAAAAATGGAATCGGCAGACACTGCCACAGAGAACACCCCTTGGGAAAAGCAAACAGGAAACTGCAAAATCCAAATCCTGCAACCACCTTTAAAACGGCATAAAAATAATTGACCAGTGTATAGCTTCTGGCGTCCATTCCCAGAAGAATCATTGCATAGTATTTGTCCTTTGTGGGATTGAACATATAAGTATTCAAAAGTGCGCCCCCGGCAGAAAGAAACACAAGTAAATGTAAAAATAACTGGGGATCAGTTTCAGGCGGCAGGCCGTAAAGGCGCATCGCACCGTTAATCATAATGAGGAAATAAAGTAATTTCCCCAAAAATACCGTTACCAATTCCCAGAGCGCAGAGAGCACATTGGCAAAGATCTTAAATCCATGGACTTGGTAAACCCCGGCAGGAACCGCTTTTTTAACTACAGGTATCTGCCTGATGGCATACAAAATGCCGTTGACGCGGTATGTATTTTTTAAAGCAAATGATAATCGCAGCGTCTTAATCATTTTCTTCCTCCCGGAGAGCGGCTATGATTCTCTCTTTAAATCCCCCGACATCCAGATCTGATTTATCCACCGTCTCCAGTTCCCCATGGTTAAGCAGCACAATTTCATCACACAGATCAAGGGCCAAGTCCATAATATGCGTGGAAAAAATGGTTATACGCCCTGTTTTCAACGACCGCAGTAGCTGTTTCATCTCCTCTGCAACCACCACATCGAGAGAAGTCAGCGGCTCATCCAGAAGAAGAAGGTTTGGCTGCGCGATAATATTAATCAGCATCTGCATCTTGTTTTTCATTCCGTGGGAATAGTCCTTAAGCAGCTTATCCCTATCTTCCCGGGCAATACTCATGTATTCAAAATATTCATCCAGCTGTTTCGGCTCCCTGATGGCAGCCTCATGGATATCCATAAAAAATTTCAGGAATTCCCTCCCTGTCATAAATTCGGGAACCGTCGGTGTAGAAAGGACATATCCAATATCCTCCGGCCTGGCGTCCCGGATCCCTTCTTCCGTTTTAAAATAAAACCTTCCGGTATCGTTTCTGATATCCCCGTTCAGACAGTTAAATAACGTGGTTTTCCCCGCTCCGTTCCTCCCCAAAAGGCCATATATTTTCCCTGATTCAAATGCAAAGTCAATATCCCGAAGGACCCGCTTCCCATCATAACTCTTTGATAAATGTTCAATTATAAATTCCACTTGATTCGCCTCCTATCCGTTTATTATATCTTCTCCTTCTATATACTTCAATTTGTTTTCAAAAGAAAAATAATTGTATATAGTGGCGTCTGCCGCGGCGAATAATCCTGCAAGACAGAATCCCTTTTTATGGAAGCAGCAGCAGGCAACAAAAGGAGACGCGGTAAAAGCCCAAAATCAACGTGGATAAAAGCAGGGGCAAAAAGCGTCATCGGGCAGCCATAAACATCTGAATATCTTATATCTTGCTAACATCCTCTTTTATCTCTTTACAGACGGCCTGGCGGTACTTCCTGGCGCCGCCCCTCCTTTGGGAATCAGCTTTACCTCGATCCCCTCCAGACGTTTGGAAAGTCCCGACGTGCCTGCCATTTCCCCGTTTTTAGCCCAACCCAGCCAGCCATAAGTCTGGGCATGTACCCGGTAATAAATATCGTACTTCCGTTCAGCCTCTCCTGTGAGGCAAATCCGTATCGCTTCCAGGCGTTTCGACTGGCCCACAGTGCCGCTGGTGGCCCCATTTGACACCCAGCCCTGCCAGCCACGGCTCTGTACATGGGTCTGATATTTGATTCCCCCGGGAATATCCCATCTGAGCCGCATCTCGATTCCCTCCAGGCGCTTCGATTTCCCCTGAGTTCCACTAAGCCCTCCATCCCTGGCCCAATTCTGCCACCCATAGCTTTGCACATGGGTCCGGTAATTCACCTTTCCCGAATAGGGGCTCACAAACGCCCGTCCCGTAGACACCCCCGGATCCTTCCCTTTGGGAACGATAGCAATATTGATTCCCTCCAGGCGTTTGCCATATCCCTCTGTCCCGGCTTCCGCCCCGTTTTTGGCCCAGTCCAGCCAGCCATAGCTCTGAGCGTGTACCCGGTAATAAATATCATACTTATCTTTATCTGCCCCTGTCAGTTCAATACAGATCGCTTCCAGGCGTTTCGATTTCCCTTCCGTTCCGCTCATCTGGCCTCCGGACACCCAGTTTTGCCAGCCATAGCTTTGTACATGGGTCCGGTAACGAATTCCCAGATTTTTGTTTCCCTCCACATTGATACGGATTCCCTCCAGGCGTTTTGATTGACCGGAAGTGCCGGACATCCTCCCGTTGCTCACCGGTTTCTGCCAGCCGTAGCTCTGTACATGGCAATAATAAGAAGCCGTGATTCCCGGCGCCAGGTTTTTTATCTTTGGATTATTGATGCTGTCGTCTTCCGACCCTGCCTTTTTCCTGTACCAGTCCCGGATAAAGTTTCCGGCAGTGGTCAGTTCCCTTGTGCTCCATCCGCTTGTTTTTCCACTGTTCTTTTTGATCAATGAAGAACTTCTGTAATCATTACTTAAGCTCCACACACAGTAACTGACCTTATACCGGTCGCACCGGTTCAGCCATTCCGTGGCCTTTCCAATATCCACATTGCCGTCGCCGCTGGCCTCAGAAAGGCCAAATTCTGATACAAACACCGGAAGCCCCCGGTTGATGGCCGTACCAATTTTCTCCGTAAGCCACTGATTATGGGCAGGCTCCGAAGCATAAAAATGGAACGAATACATAATGTTACTGTAACCTGTGATCGGATCATCGGCAGGCTCATACAAATGGCCCTGGCTTCCCAGCTGGGAATACATGGGGGTCCCCACGATGATCACTGCGTTTTTATCCTGTGCCCGGATGGCAGCGATTACTTCCACCGCATATCCTTTAATATCCGGCCAGCTACAGCCGTTGGGTTCATTGCAAATTTCATAAATTACGTTGTTATGGCCCTTATACTTGGCTGCCATTTCTGAAAAGAAACGGATTGCCTGGGCTTTATAAGTCTGCGGATTGCCGTCCTGAAGGATATGCCAGTCAATGATCGCATACATCCCCAGCTCTGTGGCGTACTCCACCCCTTTTGTCACCTGGCTTTTCATGGCTGCCTGGTTCCCGGTACAGTAACCATTTTCTGAAGTATACATGGCAAGCCGGATACAGTTTGCTTTCCAGTCATCCCGCAGCGTCCTGTAAGCTTCTTTATTATTATACTGGGAAAACCACTGGAGGCCATGGGTACTGACCCCCCGTATCTGAAAAGGCTGGCCATACCGGTCCACAAGCTGCGTCCCGCTTACGGACAGCTTTCCATGGCTGGAAACAGGAGTCGCCTCCGCTGCTTCTACCCGATCCATCCCTTCCGGCACAGCCCCCAATCCGGCCGCCAGGCCAAGGCCCATTGCCGCCAGCAATAGCCATACCATAAGACTACGATACCTTTTTTTCATACTTAATCCCCACCTTTACAAACGATTTCTTTCTCATAATTTATTATAACAGTCATTCTTTGGAACCGCTATTCTTTTTTTATTTTCCAGCCTTTAAGCACAATACTTTACTGTGAGAATTGCAGTCCCCAGGATCACGAGAACCACCCCCGTCGCCCTGTTCAAAGTAATGGCGCTGGCTTTATTGGCAAATTTCGCAGCAATCCTGGCCCAAAGCAGAGTAGAACCCACACAAAAAAACAGGCACCAAAGATCCGGTATGCCACCGATGGCAAAATGGCTGGCTGCCCCTGTAAAAGCAGTAAATGCCATGATAAACACACTGGTTCCAACTGCTGTTTTTAATTCATATCCCAGGACACTGGTCAGCAAAAGCAACATCATCATTCCGCCGCCCGCCCCGATAAAACCGCAGATAAACCCAACGATGGAACCGCTGGCTGCCGACTGAATAATCCGCCTTCGCCCGCTGACTTTGTCCATGGCTTCTTTCGTGGTCATAACCGGCCTTGCAATAAATTTAATTCCCAGAAGCAGTGTCATAAATACGGAGAAGCTTCCCATCGTCGTATTTGGCACCAAACTCGCTACAAAGCTTCCAATCAGTGTAAATGCCAATACAGCCGCCATCATAACCAGTCCGTTACGTATATCCAGGTTTTTATTTTTTCCATAAGTATAGGCGCTGACAGCGCTGGCTAAAACATCGCTTGCCAGCGCAATCCCCACTGCTTCATAAGCCGGAAATCCCAAAAAAGTAATCAGCATGGGGCTGATCACCGCTGCAGCGCTCATGCCTGCAAACCCTGTGCCAAGCCCAGCCCCTATTCCCGCCACAAAACAAATAAAAAATCGAAACATTATTCCGTATCCTCCTTCAAGTAAGTATTCAAATTCTCCAGAATCCTCTCATTGTATTGCTGCATTACACCGACCTCCTCCCTGGAAAAGCCTTTCAGCATAATATGAAGAAATTTTTCCTGCGCTCCCTGCCCGTCACGGATGATCCCCTCTGCTTTCCCACATATTTTCAGATGGGCTGTTTTTCTGTTTCTGTGTTCGTATTCTTTCCTTATATAGCCATGTTCTTCCAGTTCCTTAACGGAAACAGATACCTGCGACTTGGACAAATATCTGATTTCGATTATATCTGTCGCTGTATCAAACCGCGGGTTATTGGCCAGAAAAAGAAGGATATCCAATTCCATCCTGGTGATCTGATGTTTTATACAGACCCCCTCCACGCATTTGGAATAAAGTGACTTAACTGCGTTCTGATGTTCCCATGGGTTGAGTGGAAGCATAGTTTTCTCCTTTTTTGTTCTTTTTAGAACTATTTTACTGCAAAAAAAATTTTTGTCAACACAAACCTGCTTTAGAAATGGTACGAAAAACTGGACAGGAAATTTCCCTGTCCAGTGCATCCATTGCCGGTAAAGTTTTTATCCAAAATACTAGAATGACATGCCGCCCTGATATTCTTAAATGATATAATACCATTCTTCGCTTTGTTTAAGCTCCTGGATTTGCAGTGTTTCTTTTGAATTCTGCCTGAATTTTAATTCCGGGTTTTTTATATTGACCTTTGTATCATCTGGAATAGATGACGTAATAAAAACATTGCTGCCGATGACCGAATTTTTTCCAATCACAGTTTCCCCGCCTAAAATGGAAGCCCCTGCATAAATGGTGACATTATCCCGGATGGTAGGATGCCTCTTCATCCCCCGCATCTTTTGTCCATCCCTGGTGGACAAGGCCCCTATGGTGACACCCTGGTAAATCTTCACATGATCGCCGATAACGGATGTCTCACCAACCACAATTCCGGTTCCATGGTCAATAAAGAAATAAGTTCCAATGGAGGCGCCGGGGTGGATATCAATTCCAGTGAGATTGTGGGCATATTCTGTCATAATCCGTGGAATCAGAGGCACATCCAAAAGAAATAATTCGTGGGCCAGGCGGTATACTGTGATCGCATACAGGCCCGGATATGACATGATGATCTCTTCTTTGCATTTTGCCGCTGGGTCTCCCCAAAAGGCCGCCTGTACATCCGTTTCCAGCACTTCCCGCACAAAAGGGATACGGCTAAAAAATGCTGTGGATATCTGCTGGGACCTTTCTTCTGCCTCCTGTTCTCCAAAACCGTCCGACGAAAACTGCAATGCCAGCCCAATCTGCTTATTCAGGTGATATATGGTATCTTCTACTTTTACCGACAGTTTATGATCAATACTGTAGATTTTATAAGTTTTATCAAAATAATACCCTGGATACACGATCTGTAATAGCCCGTTTATGACCTTTATGATCTCCTGCTTATCCGGCTGCCTGAAAATATCTATCTTATCTATGGCCCTTTCTTTTTGGTAGTCCTCCAGAATATCCTCTACAATGTTTCGGATTTTAGCTTCGATTATTTTTCCCATTGAAATCTCCTGTCATTATTCTGTAAACAGTGGCGTGGAATAGTATCGATCCCCATGATCCGGCAGCAGGGCGACGATCATCTTCCCTTTGTTCTCCGGCCTTTTAGCCAGCTCAATCGCTCCATGAAGCGCTGCCCCGGAAGAAATGCCCACCAGGATCCCTTCCTTTTTGGCAAGGAGTTTTGCCGTTTCAAAGGCATCCTGGGCTTCTGCCCGGTATATTTCATCGTACACAGATGTGTTTAAAACCTCTGGAATAAATCCTGCCCCGATTCCCTGAAGTTTGTGGGTTCCGGCCTTTCCTCCTGAAAGAACCGGAGATGCCGCCGGTTCCAGGGCCACCACCCGGATATTCGGATTTTGTCTCTTCAAGTATTCTCCTGTGCCGGTGAGAGTCCCGCCTGTACCCACGCCGGCAATAAAAATATCAATTCCTCCCCCAGTATCCCTCCAGATCTCCGGCCCCGTCGTCATTTTATGGCTTTTGGGATTCGCCGGATTGACAAACTGCCCGGGAATAAAACTCCCTGGGATCTCTTTTGCCAGCTCCTTAGCTTTTGCAATGGCCCCCTCCATGCCTTTTGCCCCTTCCGTCAGCACCACCTCTGCCCCGTATGCTTTCAGAATATTTCTCCGCTCAACGCTCATTGTTTCCGGCATCGTCAGAATGAGACGGTATCCTTTTGCAGCCGCTATGGAGGCCAGGCCGATTCCGGTATTCCCTGACGTGGGTTCAATGAGTACGGCTCCTTCCTTCAGAATACCTTTTTCCTCCGCATCCTCAATCATTGCTTTTGCCACTCTGTCCTTTACGCTTCCACCTGGATTAAAATATTCCAGTTTCACCAAAATAGTTGCTTCCAGATTCAACTCTCTTTCAATGTTTACTACCTCAACTAACGGAGTATTCCCAATCAGTCCCAAGGTTCCTTTATAATAATTTGCCATTTCTCTTTCTCCTTAAAATAAATCAATTCCGTTTTGTCACAAATAGAAACGATCACCCTCTGCACAGTCTCCGACGCAGTGCGATCATCGCGGAGCGTTTTTGCTTTATAGGTCGCAATTTCCTATAAAGCAAAAAACCGGGGCTGAATATTCAGCTCCCGGACATGCTACTCATTGTACCAACAAAATATTTAAACACAACAAAACCTGTTGCAACATCCTGCCGTACAGCATATCCGGTTCAGCAACATCTGACAACAACATGTATTTTTGCAACAGTTCTTCTTCATGTCTTTTCTCCTTTTTCTTAATCTTAGGTGAATCGTATCATTCTTTTCCTAGTATGTCAATAGGATTTAGATAAATCCACAAATCTTTTCTATGTGGCAGCAAAATAAAGATTGTGCAAAACGCAATCGCCTAGTTTATAATGTCCAGAATATTATTTTTGACTTCATATTCATACGCCGCCATAAATTCTAATTTGTTGCTCTAAATATTCATCATTACTGATCAAGTTCCTTTTCTATCAGCCAATTTGCAATCTCAAACGCTTGTACCCTTCGTTTCGCCAATGTGATCTGCGACTTATAACGCTCCGCATGTTCCTTTGACTCCAATGTTTTTATTGTGTTTCTGAGTTTATTTAACGTGGAATCAATCTGCCGTTTGGCTTCTGATAAATCGGTTCTTGAGATCTCCATTTATCCCTCCTGCACTTTTAAGCAATCAAGACACTAACCATTATCGCTATGACCGAAATGAAAATAGCAAGCACTGTAAGCCTTTGATTGTTTTTCGTATAATTTATTTCTGACAATAATTTTAGATAGGAAAAATTATTGTCGTAAATTTTTTTATACTTAGCTATATCGCTTTTATGATACTCCTTCAAATCCCCCTTCTTTCCAAAGGCATAAAAAATCATTTTTCCGTCCCTGCAACCTCTTACCATTTTATTTGATTTCAGCAAATTCAACTGGTGCGACACCGCAGACTGAGTCATTCCAAGCTGCTCTGCCAGGTCACTGATATTCACCCAAAGGAACCCCTCCTTTCTTACAGCTTTTTCACAAACAGGCAGCGGATTGCGTTCAGCACAGCAAGAATCATAACACCTACATCTGCAAAGATTGCCAGATACATATTCGCAATTCCTACAGCCCCTAATACAAGACAGGCAAATTTCACAACAAGCGCCATCGTAATATTCTGATAAACAATCCGCAGACACTTCCTTGAAATTTTGATTGCTTTTGCAATCTTAATCGGATCGTCATCCATCAAGACAATATCCGCCGCTTCAATTGCCGCATCGGAACCCATTGCTCCCATAGCGATACCAATATCTGCTCTGGAAAGCACTGGTGCGTCATTGATACCGTCACCAACAAATGCCAGCTTTGCCTTGCCCAGCTTCACCC
>CAOKOS010000057.1 GCA_948470255.1 uncultured Lachnotalea sp. | reverse complement strand
AGTCCGCAATTCCCTTATTCAGAGTGGTGGAGGTACAGAGGACCTGTGAAGCCACGGCAACCCCCATCGTGGAAGGTGCCAACCTGAGCGAGATATCGAACAATAAGAGGATTAGATACAAATATATCAAGTCCGCTTATGGCGGACTTTTTTACTTTATAGGAAATTACGTCCTATAAAGTAAAAAACCCTCCGGGGGATGCGCAGTTCGCGGAAAGGAAATGAGCCTTTCAGGCCCGCTCACGCGCAGATTGCACCGGGGCGGAGGATTTTATTTTTGTTTTGTAGAAAGGAGAAAAATCATGGAAAAATACTTGTTTACTTCTGAATCAGTGACAGAAGGCCATCCCGATAAAATGTGTGATGCTGTTTCTGATGCGATTTTGGATGCCCTCCTGGAGAAAGACCCCATGAGCCGGGTGGCTTGTGAAACTTGCTGTAATACCGGTTTTGTCATGGTGATGGGTGAGATTACCACGAAGGCTTATGTGGATATCCAGAGGATCGTCAGGGATACGGTGCTGGAGATTGGCTATGATAAGTCTGAATATGGATTTGACGGAAACACCTGTGCCGTGATGGTGGCCATCGACGAGCAGTCGTCAGATATTGCCATGGGCGTGGACAAGGCGCTGGAGGCAAAGGAAAACCAGATGACGGATAAGGAAATTGAGGCTATCGGGGCCGGGGATCAGGGAATGATGTTTGGCTATGCCACCAATGAGACAGAAGAGTATATGCCTTACCCTATTGCCCTGGCCCACAAGCTGGTGCAGAAACTTACGGAGGTCAGAAAGAACGGGACTCTCAAATACCTGCGCCCCGATGGAAAGAGCCAGGTGACAGTGGAGTATGATGAGAATGGAAAGCCCCTCCACCTGGATGCAGTGGTGCTTTCAACCCAGCATGATGTAGATGTGTCCCAGGAACAGATTCATAAAGACATTAAGAAATATGTCTTTGAGCCGGTACTTCCTGCCGAACTGGTGGACGAGGAGACGAAATTCTTTATTAATCCCACCGGGCGGTTTGTGATCGGAGGCCCCCACGGAGACAGCGGCCTGACCGGGCGGAAGATCATTGTGGATACATATGGTGGATATGCAAGGCACGGCGGCGGCGCATTCTCTGGAAAGGACTGCACCAAGGTGGATCGCTCCGCTGCTTATGCGGCCCGTTATGTGGCAAAAAATCTGGTGGCAGCCGGCCTGGCGGATAAATGTGAGATTCAGCTTTCCTATGCCATTGGCGTGGCTCAGCCCACTTCCGTGATGGTGGATACTTTTGGAACTGGTAAACTGCCTGATCATAAGCTTGTGGAGATCATCCGTGAAAACTTCGACCTGCGGCCCGCCGGGATTATCAAGATGCTGGATCTGAGGAAGCCGGTGTATAAGCAGACTGCGGCTTATGGACATTTTGGAAGAAATGATCTGGATTTGACGTGGGAACGGCTGGATAAGGTAGAAATGTTGAAAAAATATCTGTAAGGACTAAAGCAGCACAGGCGAGGGGGGATGCCCTTTCGCCTGTGCTTTATAAATACCAGGATTTCAGATGAGGACAGAACATGATTGTCACAGTATTTGATGATTTTGATTTACAGAAGATTGCGGACAGCGGACAGTGTTTCCGCTGTAGAAACTTTGACGGCATTTACCGGTTTATAACCGGTGGGCATGTCATTTACCTGAAGCCGGTGACTGCCGGTGACTATGACGTCAGCTGCACCTATGATGAATGGGAAAATATATGGATCCCATATTTTGACCTGGAAAGGAATTATCAGGAGATCAGAGGCAGTGTCAGGGCGGACGGTTTTATGGAAAAGGCGGCGGAGGCGGGCAGAGGTATCCGCATCCTTCGCCAGGAACCATGGGAAATGCTGGCTTCTTTCATTATTTCCCAGCGGAAAAGTATTCCTGCAATTAAAAAGGCCATAGAATCCATGGCCCGGTTATGCGGAAAGGCCCTCCATACCCAATATGAAGATATTCCTGTTTTCCCGTCGGCAAAAGAGCTTTGTAGTGTATCTGATGCTGCCCTGGCGGACTGCGGGCTGGGGTATCGTATTCCCTACATAAAAGATGCCGCCGCTAAGATGAATGATAACCCTGAGGCATTAAAAGAGTGGGCTTTGCTGGAAGACAGCGCCCTTTTGGAAAAGCTGAAGACTATCCACGGAGTGGGGGATAAAGTCGCCAACTGCGTCATGCTGTTTGCATATGGCAGGATGTCCAGCGTACCAGTGGACACATGGATAAACAAAGTCATCACGGAACAATACCAAAACAGGAATCCTTTTCTGGCATACGGCGCCCATGCCGGAATCATGCAGCAGTATACGTTTTATTATATGCAGCAGCACAAAGGCGGCAGCAGAGCAGGGAAACTCAGGTAAATATGCCCTTTGCAAAACAGCTGCTATCAGGTAAAATAGAAAAAAAGGCCGAAGAAGGCCAGGTGAGACGGAGGTCAGGGCATGAGCAAAATATATGCAGGCGTGGATTTAGGCGGGACGACAGCAAAGATGGGGCTTTTTAAGGAAAATGGGATTTTGATTCGGAAATGGGAAATTCCAACCAGAAAAGAAGATGGCGGGAAGTATGTGAGTTCGGATATCGCAACATCCATAAAAGCCAATATGGCAGAGGAAGGAATTGGGCTTTCGGAACTGGCCGGGGCCGGTATTGGAGTACCGGGGCCGATTCGCCCTGACGGATATGTGGAGGTCATTGTCAATATCGGGCTCCATGACTGGAACCCGGTGAAAGAACTCAGCGGGCTTTTGGGAGGCGTTCCTGTAAAAGGCGGAAATGATGCCAATGTGGCGGCGCTGGGTGAAATGTGGCAGGGCGGAGGAAAAGGCTACCGGGATTTGGTGGCTGTGACCCTGGGGACAGGGATTGGCGGCGGCGTGATTCTGGACGGCCATATTGTGGCTGGCAGCAAAGGCATGGGTGGGGAGATCGGCCATATGGTCATGGACTGGAACTGGCCGGAGCCGGAAAGCTGTAACTGCGGCAACAGGGGCTGCCTGGAGCAGATCACTTCGGCCACGGGAATCGCCAGGATTGCAAGGCGGTTCATGAGGGAATCAGATAAGCCTTCAGCGCTTCGCAGTATCCAGAATGTAACGGCAAAGGATGTGTTTGATGCGGCAAAGGCCGGAGACGGCCTGGCAGAAGAGGTGGCTGATTATTGTATGATGTATTTAGCCAGGGGATTGTCTTATGTTTCCCAGGTGGTGGATCCCCAGGTGTTTGTAATCGGCGGCGGTGTGGCAAAAGCCGGCCAGTATCTGCTGGATTTACTGAGGAAACATTATGACCCGCTGATCGTACTGACAAAAGAGAAAGCAAAGCTGGCGTTGGCCACATTGGGAAATGACGCAGGGATTTATGGTTCTGCAAAGCTGGCCATTGATGAAAGGTGATGGATGAAAGAAAAAAGAAACAAGAGCTTCCTGAGATATTATAAGCCATATATGGGGCTGTTTTTCAGTGATATGTTTTTTGCCTGTATGGGCGCTGCCGTGACTCTTGTGATCCCCCTGGTGATCCGGCATATTACGGGAACTGTTATTTATTATGAACCGGCCAGGGCGGCTGCCGTGATCTTTAGGCTGGCGCTCCTCATGGCGGGGCTGGTGCTCCTGGAGTTTGGCTGCAATTATTATATCGGGTACTTCGGGCATATCATGGGCGCGAAAATGGAGAGGGATATGCGCCATGAGCTGTTTGCCCATTACCAGAAGCTGTCCTTTGCTTTTTATGACGAACAGAAAATAGGGCAGTTGATGTCCCGTGTCACCAACGACTTGTTTGACATCAGCGAGCTGTGGCATCATGGGCCGGAAGATTTGATTATCTCTCTAATCCGTATGGCAGGTTCCCTGGTGATTCTTCTGTTTATCAATGTCCCGCTGGCTTTATCTGCGGCGGCGCTGCTTCCATTTATGCTGTTTTACGCCGTTTTTCTCAATAAAAAAATGAAACGGGCTTTCAGACGCAACAGGGAACGGATAGCCGATATCAATGCCCAGATTGAGGATAGCCTGTCGGGAATCCGGGTGGTAAAATCTTTTGGCAATGAAGATGCGGAAATGGACAAATTTGACAGGGGAAACCAGAAGTTCCTGGAAAGTAAACGGAACAGTTACCGCTATATGGGGGCTTACAATGCAGGGCTGGGGGCGTTTGCCACCTTGATGACCGTGGTGGTGATTTCCGTGGGGGCCCTGCTCTTGTCGCGGGGGGGATTGAATCCCGCCGATCTGGTGGCCTTTCTCCTGATGGTGGGTAATTTTACGGATCCCATTAAGAAGCTGGTGAACTTTACGGAGCAGTTTCAGAACGGAATGTCCGGCTATGGAAGGTTCCGGGAAATCCTGGGTATCCAGCCGGATATTGAAGATTCCCCGGGGGCGGTGGAGCTTAGGGAGGTAAAGGGGGAAATCTGTTTTGAGCAAGTGGATTTCCGTTATAGTTCTTCCAAGGGGGATGTGCTTCATCACCTGGATATGGAGGTAAGACCGGGGGAATACATCGCCTTGGTGGGGTCTTCCGGCGTGGGTAAGTCTACGTTATGCAGCCTGATTCCCAGATTTTATGAAGTGAGCGGTGGAAGGATTACCCTGGACGGGACGGATATAAGGAAGATCACGCTGAAAAGCCTGCGGAAAAATATTGGGATTGTCCAGCAGGACGTGTATCTTTTTGCAGGGACTGTTTATGAAAATATCTGCTACGGAAAGAAAGAAGCCTCCGAAGCAGAGGTGGAGGAGGCGGCGAAAGCGGCAGGCGCCCATGAATTTATCATGGGGCTTCCAGAAGGATACCACACAGATATCGGACAGCGGGGGTAAAACTGTCCGGGGGGCAAAAGCAGAGACTTTCCCTGGCAAGGGTATTTTTGAAAAATCCTCCGGTGTTGATTTTTGACGAGGCCACCTCGGCGCTGGACAATGAGAGCGAGCGAGTGGTACAGGAAGCCCTGGAAAAGCTGGCAAAAGGGCGGACTACATTTGTCATTGCCCACCGGTTATCTACCATCCGAAACGCAGAGAAAATACTGGTGATGACGGACGATGGAATCGCTGAACAAGGGACCCACGAAGAGCTTTTAGGACGGAACGGGATTTACGCCAGATTCTATGCCCTGACAAACACCCAATGGCGGTAATGGGATGCCCACATGGTATAAAATGCAGTTTGCAGACGGTGAAGTTCTTGAATAATGGTGAGAAATGTGCTATGATACCAACGTACCGGCGGAGGAATTTCTGTTTATTGCCGGAAGTCGTGTAGAAAGGGATTTATTGTTATGAGTCAGCAAAAAGTAGATAAGTATAAAGAGCAGAAAGCCAGAAGAAAAGAGCTGGTGGAAAAAGAGCGCAGGCAGAAAACGCGTATGAAAATCGTGACTGTTTTGATTGCCGTTGTGGTTTTGGCTGGGATTGGAACGGGAATTGGGCTGACGATCCGCAACCAGTATATTAAGATTCAGAATTCAAAGCCGGACTATTCCAGCAGTTCACTGGTGGTTCAGGATATGGCCGGGATTTTGGAGACAGAGGCTGCAGAAACAGAGGCAGAAGAAACGGCAGAATCTTCCGAAGGAAATGAGACAGAAACGGAAGCGGGAGAAACGGCCGGAGGGACAAACTGACAGTGGAGAATCCTGCGCGGCAGGATTCTTTTTTTGGGGATAGGAAACTGCGTTTCCCATCTGACAAAAAAGCGCTCCGCGAGGATTGCACTGTGGCGGGGAGGAATTATATCGCTGAAGCGATCTGGCACAAGCGGAGAATCCTGCAAGCAGGATTCTTTGTTCCGTACAATCTTTTTTCACGATTGTAACACAGTTTTGTCACATTTTGCTGGTATCCTGAAACCATAAAAGGAAAAGCTACTGAAAATCAGCAGAGGAAGAAAGGATAAAATGTTATGAGTGATTATTATGGAAATGATGGTTTTCAGAATGGGTACGGACGGGAAGGGAATCACCAGTCTTTGGCATACACTTATATACCGACAGAACCCATTGAGCCTGCCGAGATCAAAAAATCGGAAAAGAGGAAAAAGAAAGGCAATGGATTTTGGAAAAAACTGGGGGTATTTCTTCTGTGCGGCGTGATTTTCGGCGGAGCCGGGGCAGGGGCCTTTATCGGGGTTATGAAGGTCAGCGGATATGAGAAGAAACTGGAAGAAGCCGTGGATACGGCGAGGGCGGCAGGAGAGACAAAGACGGCGCAAATAGAGACGGCGGAGACGACTCCCACCAGCAGCGGCGGAAACTCTTCGGGAAGTACCGTGGCCGATGTGGCGGAAAGCGCCATGCCTTCCATCGTAGCCATTACAAATACGTTAATGTATCAGAACAGCGGGTGGGATTATTTCTTCTACGGAAACGGAAATCAGGAAGTGTCTGGCAGTGGTTCCGGTATTGTCATCGGCCAGAACGATACGGAGCTGCTTGTGCTGACCAACTATCATGTGATAAACGGGGCGGATTCCCTGACTGTCACTTTCATTGACGACAGTACGGCGGAGGCCCAGGTGAAAGGGACATCAGAGAACAATGACCTGGCGGTGATTGCCATTTCTCTGGATTCCCTGGGTACAGAGACCATGAATGCCATTAAAATAGCGAAGCTTGGGGATTCCAACAAACTGAGGGTAGGTGATGAGGTCATTGCCATTGGGAACGCACTGGGGTATGGACAGTCTTTGACTTACGGGCATGTCAGCGCCCTCAGCAGGGAGGCGGTCATTGAAAATAAAACCATGACCCTTCTCCAGACAGATGCGGCCATCAACCCCGGAAACAGCGGCGGAGCTCTTTTAAACATGCAGGGAGAAGTGATCGGAATCAATTCAGCCAAATATTCCAGTGAGGATGTGGAAGGCATGGGGTTTGCCATTCCCATCACAGAGGCTCAGGAGATCATCAATAAATTGATGACAAAACAGACCAGGACAGTTGTGGGAGAAGAAGATGCTTCCTGGCTGGGAATCAAAGGCGTGGACATGAACGGAAATGATGCAAAGCAGTATAATATGCCGGAAGGCGTATATATATACAGCCTATCGGAAGGTGGCCCTGCTGAAGCCTCAGAGTTAAGGGAGCGGGATATTATCACAGCTGTGGAAGGAAGTAATGTCACTTCTATGGATGAGCTTCGGACAATGCTTTCTTATTATGCGGGTGGACAGGAGATAGAACTGACTGTCCAGCGGCTGGAGGATAATGAGTATGTGGAGAAGGCCATTATGGTCACTTTGGGGTACAGGAAAGATTATGAGGGACAAATGGAGGAAACGGCCCCCAATACAGTCCCCAATTTCATAAGATAAATTGTAGACAACAAAGCAGACTCTGCGGCGCTTATGGACTGGCGCCGCAAAAGTTTGCTTTGTTCCTTTATAGGGGATTAGCCTTTCAGTCACCGCTCACGCGCAGCGATTGCGCTTTGCGCAATCTTTGTTCCTTTATAGGAAATTGCGTCCTATAAAGTTAAAGCGCTCCGAGAGGATCGCACTGCGGCGGAAAGAAAGGAATTATATCGCTGAAGCGACCCGCCGCAGGCGGAGAATCCTGCAAGCAGGATTCTTCGTTCATATTCCCTTAATAAAAAGTTTACTTGTCCCGTTTATCCATCTCATATATAATAAAACAAGAGCATAAAAGAGGGAGAAAATCATGGCGGATCAGTTTGATGAAACAAAAGAAAATGAAAAAGAAGAAAATGTAAGCAGTGACAAAACGGAAGAGGAATACGAAAAGGTCTGTTTTGTGTGCAGAAGGCCGGAAAGCCGGGCAGGGAAAATGATTACCATGCCGGGGAATATTACTATTTGCCAGGATTGTATGCAGAAAGCATTTGACAGCTTTGAGCAGAGTGGTTCCCCTTACGGGCTAAACATCAATGGTACGGGAAACGGGCAGCAGGGAGGTTTCGACTTATCGGCTCTTTCCAATCTGCCCGGAGTGGGATTTATCAATCTGGCAGACCTGGGGAATGGGGAGAGAGAGATTCCCAAGAAACAGAAGCTTAAAAAGAAAAAGGAGAAAAAAGAACAGCAGCCCTTTGACAGGCGGGCTATTCCGGCTCCCCATCAGATCAAAAAAATGTTGGATGAATATGTGGTGGGACAGGATCAGGCGAAGAAGGCAATCTCTGTGGCCGTGTACAATCATTATAAACGGGTGGGTTCCGACAGTGGGGATGGAGTGGAGATTGAAAAGTCAAATATGCTGCTGTTGGGTCCTACCGGAAGTGGAAAGACTTATCTGGTTAAAACACTGGCAAGACTTCTGGACGTGCCCCTGGCCATTGCGGACGCCACTTCCCTGACAGAAGCAGGGTATATTGGGGACGATATTGAGAGTGTGGTTTCCAAGCTTTTGCAGGCGGCGGGAAACGATGTGGACAAGGCGGAGCGGGGAATCATTTACATTGATGAGATTGATAAGATTGCCAAAAAAAGAAACACCAATACCAGGGATGTCAGTGGGGAATCTGTACAGCAGGAGCTTTTGAAAATGCTGGAGGGAAGCGAAGTGGAAGTACCAGTGGGGTCCAACAGTAAAAATGCCATGGTACCCATGACCACAGTAAATACAAACAACATTCTTTTTATCTGCGGAGGCGCATTCCCGGAACTGGAAGAAATCATAAAAGAGCGGCTTACCAAGGAGTCGTCCATCGGTTTCCGGGCAGAGCTGCGTGATAAATATGATAAAGAAGAAAATCTTTTGTGCAAGGCGGAAACAGAAGATTTGAAAAAATTTGGCATGATTCCGGAGTTCCTCGGCAGACTGCCGATTCTGGTGTCTTTGGAAGCTCTGACGAAGGAATTTATGATCCGGATTTTGAAAGAACCCAAAAACGCCATCCTGAGGCAATACGAAAAGCTGCTTCAGATGGATGAGGTTCAGCTGGTGTTTGAGGAGGAAGCGCTGGAATCCATCGCGGAAAAGGCCATGGAGCGCCATACAGGCGCCAGGGCGCTCAGGGCGATTCTGGAAGAGTACATGCTGGATATTATGTATGAGATACCAAAGGACGATAATATCGGCCGGGTGACAATCACGAAAGCATATATCGAAAAAAATGGCGGCCCCATTATTGACATGCGCGGGGTCATGAGGCTGGGTGTTCAGGCATAAAATGATATGATAAACTCCAAAGGCTTAAGTGTATGGAGAATGAGAGAGTATTAAAGAGCACACAGTTGGAAGAAACCCAGCCAGATAGGGCAGAAGAGTGCAGGGAGCGTATTTTATCTGAGGATTATGAAGATTTTATTTTCCCGGCAAATCTGATTTATGGAGAAATAGCGCTGCCTCAATTATTTTGTGTGGAACGGGCATCAGATACGACAGCGGTGATTCATGTAAGTAAAGAGATTTTACCGCCATTATCGGTTCAGTTTTATAATTATGCCGCGATTCCCAGGCTGTACGGCCTGACAGATGTCACCAATATGGAAGAATCAGGGATACTGCGGGCCAGGAACCAGCCGGTTTTGAGCCTGGATGGAAAGGGCGTACTGATCGGCTTGATTGACACGGGGATTGATTACGCAAACCCGGTGTTTATGAATGAATTTGGCGGGACGCGGATTTTACGTATCTGGGATCAGACTGTGCAGACAGGAAGGCTGCCGGAGGGGTTCCAGTACGGCAGCGAATATACGAAAGAGGAAATTGATGAAGCGATTGCTTCTTCAGAAAGTTTGTCTCTGGTGCCGTCGGTGGATGAAGACGGACACGGTACGTTTCTCGCTTCTATAGCGGCGGGAAACGATATGCCGGAGGAAGAGTTTACAGGGGCGGCCCCCGGGGCTTCGATTGCCATGGTAAAGCTGAAGCCGGCGAAAGAATACCTGCGGCAGTATTTTTTGATTAAGGATGGTGCGACAGCTTACCAGGAGACGGATTTAATGATGGGGGTACGCTATCTCACAGAATTGGGGGAACGGCTTTCCATGCCTCTGGTGATACTGATAGGGGTGGGCACCAACTGGGGAGATCATGCAGGAAATGCCCCTCTGGGCTGTATGCTGAATGCAGCGGCCAGACAGCTGGGGAATGCGGTGGTGGTTGCGGCAGGAAATGAATCCAATAGATCTCATCATTATTTCGGGACCATCAGCGCCGAGGGCGGAAATGATTATGTGGAAATCCGGGTTCCTCAGAATGAGAACGGCATTACCATGGAGCTTTGGGCGCAGGCGCCGGAAGTATACAGTGTACAGATACTTTCCCCGACGGGAGAGAGTACGGGACGTGTGGTGCCGCGGCTGAATTTAAACAGCGTTTTTCAGTTTACCATGGAAAAAACGGTGATCTATGTGGACTATCAGCTGATTGAACAGGAATCGGGCAGTACAGTGGTACGTATGCGTATGGCAGATCCAACGCCGGGGATTTGGACGCTGGTGGTCTATAATGAACAATATACAGACGGGCGGTTCCATATTTGGCTGCCCATGGAAGGTTTTGTGGAAGAGGATACGGCATTCCTTCGCCCCAATCCTGATACGACTCTGACAGTTCCTTCATCGGCGGAAGGCCCCATTACTTTTGGCGCTGATAATCACAGGCAAAACAGCCTTTACATCCATTCCGGGCGGGGCTACACGAGAACCAACTGCATCAAGCCAGACTTGGTAGCTCCGGGGGTGGATATCTACGGAGCCCTGCCAGGAGGAAGATTTGGTGTAAAAAGCGGAACCAGTATAGCGGCGGCCCATGGGGCTGGCGCGGCAGCTCTCCTTTTGGAATGGGGTACCGTACAGGGAAATTACAGGGGGATGAGGACGAAGGATATTAAAAGTTTGATGATACGCGGGGCTATCCGAAGCAGAGCTATATCATATCCAAACCGTGGAACCGGATATGGAGCATTGGATGTGTTCCGCATTTTTGAAACTATATCGCTTTAATAAAAAGCTTTTACATTAGGGATAAGGAGGACTGCCTATGGAAAGAAAAAAATATGTGCCGGTGATTGAGGGGAACCTCAGAAAACATATGGTGCTTTTGCCGGAAGTGGTTGAGGAGGCCAGTGGAATCCGTATATTTGGAAAACTAATTAAATCGCTGGTTTTAACCACAGATATTGCGATTATCAGAAATTGCAATGCCAATGCAGTCATGGCAGTGTATCCTTTTACGCCGCAGCCTATTATTACACATGCGCTGATAACTTCTTCCGACCTTCCGGTTTTCTGCGGAGTGGGGGGAGGGACTACTACCGGAAAGCGGGTGACAAATCTGGCGGAGGATGCGGAATTCCAGGGAGCCCAAGGTGTTGTGGTCAATGCACCGACCCCCAATGAAACCTTGGAATATCTGAGGAAAAAGGTGGAAATCCCAATCATTATTACAGTTGTATCGGAGAAGACGGATATTGGGAAGCGGCTGGAGAGCGGCGCAGATATCCTGAACGTGTCCGGTGCAGATAAAACGCCGGAAATCGTAGCAAAAATCAGAAGGGAATTTCCAGAGGTTCCGATCATTGCCACTGGGGGGAATACGGATAACAGCATCCGCAGCACCATTGAGGCGGGGGCCAATGCAATCACGTACACTCCGCCGACCAATGGTGAGATTTTCAAAGATATGATGAACAAATACCGGCAGGAAAAGTATATTATTTAATAAAAAAGCTGTAGATGGCAGACAGTATGCTGCCTGTAAAGATAAAAAAATCCGCGATATTAAAGATGATATTGCGGATTTTTTTAAGTCCGCGGGGAAATGCACGGCAGCAAAGGCGAAGATAATCCACCACATAGCCGCGGGACAGGCGGTCATAGAGGTTGGATACAGCCCCGCCTAAAAGGAAAGCAGCCCCCAGCTTTCCCATGGGGCCGGCGACCGGAAGCAAATCCGGCAGGTCTGAGTCTTTTTTTGTAAACAGCCAGAGGGCCCAGATGATTAAGGGAAGGGCTGTCAGACAGGAAACCACCCGGACAAATTTGGGATGATGGTCGAGGCGGTTAAAGATAAAACCGTGGTTATGATGCTTTTCCAGGGTGATACCGCCTTTTAAGTGGATTGGAAAGGCGGTATCGTCTTTTGCTTCGATCTGTTTTTTGAAAAATAAATCCAAACTGAAAATACATACGGCAAAAAGCAGGTAAACCATAGAAAAACTCCTTTTATAGAGTCGTAGCCAGCTTTTTAATGTAGGCAGCGACGGAATCGTGCAAATCCTCTCTGTGGAGGGCAAAGTCCAGGGTAGCCCGGATGAAACCGAATTTGTCACCCACGTCATAGCGGTGGCCTTCAAAATCATAGGAATAGACCGCCTGGGTGTACATCAGACGCTTGATGGCATCTGTAAGCTGGATTTCGCCCCCAGCCCCAGCGCCCTGGGTTTCCAGGTAATCAAAGATTTCCGGTTTTAAAACATACCGCCCAAGAACTGCCAGATTGCTGGGAGCATCTTCCAGCTTTGGCTTTTCTACCATATCGTAGAGCTTTTTCAGGCGGGATTCAAAGGAGGGCTGGTGGATGGAAGGAGCGACAATTCCATATTTGTGTACCTGGTCGTCTGCCACCTGCTGAACGCCGACCACAGATGCCCCCATCTGGCTGTAAGCATCGATCAACTGTTTGAGCGCCGGCTGACCGTCTTCGTTGATTACAATGTCGTCGCCTAAAAGTACGGCAAAAGGCTCTTGGCCGATAAAAGACTTTGCACATAAAATGGCGTGCCCCAGTCCTTTGGGTTCTTTTTGGCGGACATAATAGATGTTGGCAAGGCCGGCAATACCATCAATTAAATCAGCTTCTGCCTGCTTACCGGATTCTAATAGCCTGGCTTCCAGTTCATAATTTTTGTCAAAATGATTTTCCATACAGTGTTTGTTGGAATTGGTGATGATGAGGATTTCTTCGATGCCGCTTTGTACCGCCTCCTCGACAATATACTGAACGGTGGGGATATCCACAATGGGAAGCATTTCTTTGGGAATGGCTTTAGTGGCGGGAAGAAAGCGGGTGCCCAGCCCGGCAGCCGGTATCACCGCTTTTTTTACAGGTACTCTTTTCATAATAAGACTCCTTTGTGCAATTTATGAAACACATTTCAGGTACGTATACTGCCATAGGGCATTTTCATAAAGTATCCGTTGTTGTAACGGCCGAATGGCCATAATGGGATACCCGGAGGGTATGGTTTTATCATAACAGCCGCGGGAGGAAAAGTAAAGGAAGGAAATACTTTGTATGCTATATTCTACATGGGGAGGCCTGCCTTTGTGGTTGACAATTTATATAGATGGCTGTACACATCATAGCTTCTTACAGTCATTGCGGGCATCAGTTGGAGAGGTGGCTTCCCAGGACTAGATTTGTATTTGTCTTGACAGGCAGTCACATTGCAGAAAAGGTAAAAAGTAGCCTCACCAGAGGGAAGAAGGGCTGAGGTATCAAAATAGCAGAGATGGACGGCTTATTTTATGGGCATATAAGTATCGAGGTATTCCAGTATCTTCCGCATATATTCCCCATACACCTTGTTGTCATTTTGTAAGCCGTGGCCGGAATGTTTACATAAATAATAGTCGTAGGGAATATGGTGGTCTTCCAGTGCTTTCAGAAGTCTTTGTGAGGCTTCATATGGCTGTACTTTATCATATTTCCCATAGGCCATAAGGGTGGGGACGGTATGTTCATTTATCCAAAGCAGGGCGGAAATATCTCTGATTTCTTCATCGTATTCAGGTGTACCGAACTCCGATTTGATTTCTTTGCCTGCCATTGTACCGAACAATCCCCTTGCAGCAGCCGCGCTTTCCTCACTACCCATGTCAAACCCATAGCATTTCCAGTCTTCGGGATAAAAGGAGGATGGGCCTACTGCTTCAAAGACCATTTTTACAGGTACGGGCGAAGTTTCTGCATCACGATAGGCATACAGTAAAGCGAGACATCCGCCTGCCGAACCGCCTGACATTGCCATTTCGTCAATGGGATAGCCCAATTTTTCCGCTTCCGCGATCACATGGGGCATACTTTCTTTAATTTCTATAGACTGAGAATACACACTTGCCTCAGGATGGTCGGTGCCAAATAGGGTATAGTTGATGCCTGCGGCCACATATCCTTTGGAGCAAAGCCATTTTAGCATTTCGGCGTCGCCTGATTTATCTCCAGATGTAAAACCGCCTGCATGGAGGTACACCACTAGGCCATAACTGTTCCTGGAGTCATCGGCTGGGACATAAAGGTCAAATTTATTGGCCTCTTTGCTGCCGTAGGCAATGTCGGTATATACCTTACCAACAGAATTATTCCAGGCTGTCTTGAACTCGCCTCTGAAGGGGTCGTGGCGCAGTTTGAATATGATGGATCCGGCAAAAGCGGTAATAAACGCAAAAACATAAATAAATCCCCACATAACTCTGCCTTTCTTTTTCGCTTTCTTCTCTTTGCTCATAAAAAATTGCCTCCAAACATGGTGCCGCCCAATAAAAAGTTTAGAGCTGCCCGGAAGGCAAGCCGTCCTAAAAGTGCTGCCAGGACAACTATAATGAACAAAATAAGGATACGTTTTTGTGTAAGTGTCATTTTTATCTGCCCTTTCCGCCCACTTGATTTTGAAGTGGACAAGTTGTTGTATTTGAGAAACACTTGTATTGTCGATATAATTGTATCAGCATTTTTTTTGATGTCAATAGAAAAGGGAAAAATGAGACAAAAGGGGGAAACTGTATCACCGATGGAATGGCAATGGGGATTCCCATTGAAAAGATCGTAACGCACCGTCTTCCCATCACTGAGGTTGAGAAAGGGTTGGAATTGATGAAATCAGGAACAGGATCTAAAGTGGTCATTGAAATCCCATAAAAGTAGGAAAGATAGAAGAACATGGTGGATTAGATAAACAAAATGGATTTGACAGGAAGACGGCTATCGTCACCAGCGGAAGCGCCGGAATCGGTAGGGGGATCGCCATCGCCCTGGCAAGATGGGATGGTTGAGTGGTTATTAATGGCTCAGGAACCTGTATCTTTCAAGCCAGGAGCGTTCCGGCTTGAATTCGCGGTTCGGGAACCGTTTCATCAGCTCGGGAAGGTACTGGCTCTGATTGACAGACTCATAGGAAAGATGTAAACTGCTGCTGCGGCATTTTTCAGCTTCAATAACCTCATCTTTGCCGAGGACTGCGATGGTTTTGCCTTTGGAAACGTGGGGGCTGTAGTAAAGGATCCAGATATGCTGGAGTCTGCCTTCGATTTTTGGTGATTACAATGAACTTCTGACCAACAGCATAAAATCTGGATTCAGCTTAGTATACCATTGCAGTTGTTGAGGCGCTGAGAAGCGCGGGACTCAACGGAAAGATACAGGTCTACAGTTTTGGCGGTTCCAATGAAGCGTGTGCTATGCTCCAGACTGGAGACATTACGGCAGACGTGCTTCGAGATCGTACATCGACCTTTGCGTCAATATTCGCGATACAGGAACCAGTGAGGATATGGATGTCCCCTTTACACTGATTACACCGGATAACGCGGAGGAATATCTGCACTACTAAATTTCCCCGGTTGTAGGGTCTTGTATCTGATTATTTATTCGGGACAGTTGTCGGAGGGGCTGTTGCAAAATATCAGAAGCTCTTATATTTTGCAGCAGTTATTTTAATATGGAAGAAATACATCAGTGGAAGAAGTGTGAAATGTGGCAGTACAAATAGGGACTCCCGTTTCTGAATCTGATTTAATTTAGAAATTAAGGAAAAGGGCTTCGGAAGAAATGAAGAAAGAGAGTAAAAATATGAACTGTAACGCAGGAAAAGTGATGACTTATGAGAAAATGCCTTACGGTTCATGGTGCAATGCTTCCGATAAACAGAGGGCGCAGGCAATTTATAAATTAATCATCCGTGGCTATCAAGGCAGGATTCTTCTGTCCCATGATTCGGCGGAAAGGCATCGCTTCAGCCAGGCCGGAGGATAGTGTTTTAGAATGAAAAATGCCCGCCTTATTCTGATGCTTTTTAAAAAAGAAAAAATACAGAAATTCAATAAAAATTTCTTGACAAACCATATTCTGGTATGATATATTGAAAACCCACGGCAAGAATGTAGAAAAAACATAGAAAAAAGACGTGGAAAAAAATAAAAAAGTTGTTGACAAGAAATGACAACTGTGGTAAGATGTAGAAGTTGTCGCTG
>CAOKOS010000056.1 GCA_948470255.1 uncultured Lachnotalea sp. | reverse complement strand
ATCCGAGCTGGTCGTCACCGTAAGCCATGTATCCGTATTTTCCGGTGGCGTCGTAAATCTTCTGAGACGCTTCACAAAGGTCATCCCATGTCCAGTTTTCATCGGGGTAAGCCACGCCTGCGGCGTCAAACATTTCCTTATTATACACAAGGCCTACCGTGTCTTTGTCTTTCGGAACCCCATAGTACCTTCCATCACTCCCCATAATGTTGGACAGTGATACCTCTGAATAATGGTTCTTAAAGAAATCAGGGTCCTCTTCATCGTACAGGTCTGTCAAATCTGCAATCTTCCCGTAATCAGCATACTTTAAAATCTCATTGGTATGCATCCAGAAAATATCGGGCATCTGGTTAGAAATGGCAGCCGCTTCAAGCTTGGTCCAGTACTCACTCCAGCTTGTCACCTGAACCTCAATTACCACGTCCGGATGCTTTTCCGTGTACGCATCGCACACAGCCTGCATACCGTCACGCTGGGCCACGTCCCATATCTGAAACGTGAGGTGCGTCTTGCCGTCCGCCGATTTCCCGCTTCCGCAGCCGGAGCACATGCCCATAAGCAATGCACAGGCAGACAGCATTAGCAAAATTTTCCTAATCCTTTTCACAGCCTTCCTCCTTTATTGTTTATTCTCGCGATGGCAATGAGCCAAGCAGGTATATTATATGCCCATTTAGCAAATGCCCGCGGCGACAAATGCATATTTTTCGGCATTTGTCATAGATACATGGATGTTTCATCTTTTGCATTATATCAAATTTAACTAATACCATAATATGAACAAGAAAAATTCATATATACCAAAATACAACATATATACTTTTTTGATAAAACGTGTTATCATTTTGGCATAAGGAGGGGAACGCAATGGAAAATAGATTGAAGTTTAAAATTTTTCAAAACGACAACCACATTGACCTGACGCTGTTCCAGTTTGGATGGGAACGGTGCGCCCCGCTTCACTCCTACGGCCCTGCCGTAAGGAATCATTACTTGTTCCACTATGTATTTTCCGGAAAGGGAACTTTAAATTCCACAGGTTCCTCCGGGAACACCTCCCACTATTCCCTGGAGGCCGGACAAGGGTTCTTGATCTGCCCCAAGCAAATCAACACCTACTGTGCTGATGAGCGCCATCCCTGGGAATATGCCTGGATTGAGTTTGACGGCGTCAAGGCTTCTGAATATCTGCTGAAAGCCGGACTGGATTTTGACCATCCCATTTACCAGTTGAAAAACCATGATGGGGCTTCTGCCATCCGAAAAGAAATCATGCACATCATTGATAATCCCGACAATTCCGTGATTAGCCAGATCGGGCACCTGTACCTTTTTTTTGACAAACTCATATCCTGCTCTGCCAACCGGAAAGAAAACCGTTCCGGCAGCCTCCGTGATTTCTACATTAAAGAAGCCGTCACTTTCATTGAACAAAACTATCATTTCCCCATTACTGTGGAAAGTATCGCCGCCTTCTGCGGTTTAAACCGCAATTATCTCGGAAAGCTGTTCAAAGAAAACCTCAATCAGACTCTTCAGCAGTTTCTTATGTCGTACCGGATGAATAAAGCAGCCGATCTTTTATCTTCCACTGAAATGAGCATAGCTGAAATCGGCTGCCGCTGCGGCTACCAAAACCAGCTGCATTTTTCCAGGGCCTTCAAGAACGTGGTAGGTATTCCGCCTTCCCAGTGGCGGGCCGAACATGCCCTGCAGGACAGTAAACTACCGCCCGGATAGTATCATCTTCCTTCAAAATCATTAAATTCCACGAAAGGATTTTTGTTTATGTCAATACCTGAATACAACAAAGCAAGAAAAGCTGCGATAAGGGCTTACAAATATGGCTTAAGCCATGGAAGTTATCCTTATCTCCCTGTTTTGGATGAACTCCTTTCCTTTACCGCCACTGCCGGAGAAATGGATCTGGGACTCATTGATATTCCTCTGGAACGTATCATCGGAACAAAAAGTTCCGGGCGCACGAAAGCTTTTGCTTCCAATTTTATGCCCCTTTTGGGCGATGACACAGAATTTGCCGACAAATGGTGTTCCCTCTACAGATCCCATTTGAATGAAGGTATCAGGGAACCTGTCATTGCCTGCGAATTTATGAATTCTTACTATATTATTGAAGGAAATAAAAGAGTCAGTGTCCTCAAATTTTCCGGCGCGGTAAACGTGGCTGGATATGTCACCAGAATCCTTCCCGCCCCCTCCGATACAGAAGAATTCCGCATTTACCAGGAATTCATGAATTTCTGCCGGATCAGCGGCGTCAATACCATTTATTTCAGTCACGAAGGTGGTTTTAAACGTCTCTGTACCCTTATGGGAAAAGACTTTTCCTCCGCATGGGACGAAGAAGAACGCAGCATTTTCCGATCCTGCCTCCTGCATTTTACAGATGTTTTCCGGGAAAAAGGCGGGGAAAAGCTGCCTGTCACCGTGGGGGACGCTTTCCTCACCTACCTGAATATTTACGGTTATGGGGATATGTTAAAGAAGTCTTATCCTGAGCTGAGGCAGGAGCTTACAAAACTCTGGGCAGAGTTTGAAGCCCTTCCCAAAAACCACCAGGTAAACCTTGTATTAAAGCCGGCCGCCGAAGAAGAAAAGGAATCCGTCCCCGCCGCCCTCCAGGGAGCTTCCGCCACTTTGCGCAAGAAGCTCTTTGCCTCCGAATCACGGTTAAAGGTGGGCTTCCTCTACTACCGCACTGCCGGAACCTCCGGCTGGACCAACGGCCACAACCTGGGCCGTATGCATCTGGAAAACAGCCTGAGCGACCGTGTGGAAACTGTGGTTTATGACGGCGCCCAAACAGAATCCGACGCTTTATCCCTCATTGAACAGGCCGTATCGGAAGGCTGCCAGGTGCTTTTTTCCACCTCCCCCCGCTTCCTGGGGGCCAGTATCAAGGCTGCCATCCGTTATCCGAAACTAAAAATCCTGAATTGTTCCGTCAACACCTACAGCGGCCATCTACGCACTTATTATGGCCGCCTCTACGAAGCGAAATTCCTGGTCGGTATGCTGGCCGGGATTCTGACAGACACCGGACACCTGGGTTATGTGGCCGACGCCCCTATTTTTGGCGCTCCCGCCAGCATCAATGCTTTTGCCCTCGGTGTGAAAATGGTCAATCCAGAAGCTCAGGTCCATCTGGCCTGGTCCATGGAAAACCGTTGGAATCTGCAGACTCCGAAAAAGGCTTCCGCCATGCTGGAACAGTATTTCCAGGAGGCAGGTGTCAGCCATATTTCCGGGAGGGACACCATCTCTCCTCTGACTTCCGAACTGCCTTACGGCCTTTACCGCATAGGAGATGACACTCCCATCCGGCTGGCCGCCTCCATCTGGCACTGGGGAAATTTTTACCAGCGCATTGTCCAGACAATCCTCAATGGAAAATGGGAGCATACAGCTCCTGACCAATCGGGAAATTCCATCAATTACTGGTGGGGAATTTCTTCCGGCATGATCGACATCATCTACTCTAAGGAAATCCCCGCAAGGACAAAACAGCTCGCAGAGCTTGTAAAGCAGCAGATTATTTCGGGAAGCTTTCAGATTTTTTCTGGTGAAATCCGGGATCAGGGCGGCGTCCTCCGGTGTCATGAGAAAGAAGAGCTTTCCCCCGCAGATATTGTGCGTATGGATTGGCTGACGGATAATGTGGCAGGCGACATTCCTGAACCGGAAGCGCTGATTGGCGAGGCTGCGGACATGACAGAAATCCAGGGTCTGCACACAGGAAAGGTATTCCTAT
Organism: uncultured Lachnotalea sp.; assembly: GCA_948470255.1. Classification (GTDB taxonomy): domain Bacteria; phylum Bacillota; class Clostridia; order Lachnospirales; family Lachnospiraceae; genus Lientehia. The sequence continues at coordinate 12,742 of CAOKOS010000056.1, read as the reverse complement.
GAAAATACTTGCACTTTCCGATGTGGAATCAAAGGCCCTGTGGGATTTTTTCAACCCGGAGCATCTGGAAGGAATTGATGTCATTGTCTCCTGTGGGGACCTTAATCCACAGTATCTGTCTTTTCTGGCCACCTTTTTCCACGGCCCGGTGCTCTATGTCCACGGCAACCATGACGGCTGTTATGAAGATACGCCGCCCGAAGGCTGTATCTGTATTGAGGACCGGATTTATGAATATAAAGGCGTCCGCTTTTTAGGCCTTGGCGGTTCCATGCGTTATAAAGAAGGGCCATGGCAGTTTACTCAAAGGCAGATGAACTGCCGGGTATTGAAACTGTGGTTTTCCCTCATCTCCCATCGCGGATTCGACGTCCTTGTGACCCATGCCCCCGCCTGGCAAATTAATGACCATGACAATTTGGTCCATACCGGCTTCAAGGCTTTTCGCTATCTCATAGACAAATACAGTCCCAGGTTCATGTTTCACGGCCATGTCCATTTAAATTACGGTATGAAAGCTGAACGTAAGAGGAGCCTGGGCGCCACCACCATTATCAATGCCTTTGAACGGTTTACGGCAGAACTGTAGAAATGACTGCGGAGTTGACATGAAGGGCGGCGATGCCAGTCACTATTATGACAGGTGTCATGTTTTTAATGCTGTGCAGTTATAAAAAACAAGGCCACTGGGCAAGGCAAAATAATTGACTTTGCTTTTGCTTACGAATATAATATTAGACAAGCTGCCAGGAAATTTTTCCTGGATGATTTGAGGTAGGAGGTTTGGGATATGAGTGAAAAAAAATATGTGATCGGATTGGATTATGGCACCCTTTCAGGGCGCGCAGTTGTTGTGGATGCCGCAACCGGGGAAATCGCCGCCCAGGCGGTAAAAGAATACCCTCATGCAGTTATGGATCAGTCGCTGCCCTGTGGCGTCCCGCTGGACGTGGACTGGGCGCTGCAGCACCCAAAAGACTATCTGGATGTGCTGGAGGAAACCGTCCCGGATGTACTGCGACAGGCCGGTATTTCTCCAGACCTGGTCATCGGGCTGTCCATTGATTTCACTGCATCCACTATCCTTCCCATCAGCAAGGACAAAACCCCTCTGTGTATGCTTCCTGAGTTCGAGTCCCGTCCCCACGCTTATGTAAAGCTGTGGAAGCATCATGCCGCACAGCCGGAGGCTGATGAAATCAATGCCCTCCTGACAAAACGGGGAGAAATCGACCTTCCCCGCTACGGCGGTAAAATCTCTTCCGAGCTGATGCTCCCCAAGGCGCTCCAGATCCTCCGGGAAGATCCGGAAATTTATGAACAGGCTGATCAGATTCTGGAGGCAGGAGACTGGCTGACCCTGATTCTGACCGGTTCCCGCCTCCGTTCCGCCAGCATGGCCGGTTACAAAGGAATGTGGCTGGAAGGAGAGGGATATCCGGGCAAGGATTTCCTAAAGGCTCTCGACCCCAGGCTGGAAACTTATGTAGAGGATAAACTTAGCTCTGATATTTGTCCCATGGGAAGCCGTATCGGTGTTTTAAACGGCACCTGGGCAAAAAAACTGGGGCTTCTGCCCGGGACGGCAGTAGGCGCCACTATCATTGATTCCCACGCCGGACTTCCCGGCTGCGGCATCGCAAAGCCAGGGCAGATGATGTTGATCATCGGCACTTCCAGTGTGCAGGCCGCCTTAAGTGTGACGCCTTATTCAGGAGAGGGTATCTGCGGCGCAGTAAAGGGCGGAATCATGCCCGGCTACTATGCACTGGAATCCGGCCTGGCCGGAGTCGGCGATATTTTCGGCTGGTTTGTAAACCACTGTGTCCCCGCTTCCTATCACCAGCAGGCAAAGGAAGCCGGCTGTGGCATGCACCAATATCTCACCAGTCTGGCCAGAAAGCTGACGCCCGGGGAAAGCGGGCTCTTAGCCCTTGACTGGTGGAGCGGAAATAAGACGCCCTTTGTCAGCGTCGATCTTTCCGGCCTGATTCTGGGCTGTACCCTGGCCACCCGCCCGGAAGAAATTTATCGGGCACTGATTGAAGCCACCGGCTTCGGAACCCGCCTGATTATGGAGGCTTTTGAACATGCCGGGCCAGTGGATGAAATCCGCGCCTGCGGTGGCATCGTGGAGAAAAACCCTCTTCTGATGCAAATTTTCGCCGACATTACCAACCGGGAAATCAAGGTCGCCGCTTCTGAACAGACCGCGGCTCTTGGCGCCGCCATGTATGCCGCCGTCGCCGCCGGTCCTGAAAATGGCGGCTATGCTTCCATCTTTGAGGCTGCAGAAGCCATGAGCAGCATGAAAGAAGAAAGTTTCCGGCCGATTCCCGAAAACGCAGCCATATATGAATCCCTCTATCAGGAATATTGCCGTCTGAAGGACTATTTCGGCGCGGATAATCCCGTTATGAAAAATCTGAAACAAATCCGGCAGGAAGCGCGCGCAAAAAAATAAAGGATGGTCTGAGATGAAAAAAACCACAATATGCCTGACTCTGGCTATGGTCTTTCTGCTTTGTGCCTGCGGTTCCAATAATAACGGGACTGCCGGGCAGAAAGCCGAAAAATCCCTGTACGCACAAGGATTGGACATAATCTCCCTGATGGGTGAAATGGTACAAAGTGATTCTTACTTTGCTTCCTATTCTTCTACGCCTGCCTTGAAAGACTGTATGGAAGGAATCTCCCGGGCCATTTCCGAAGGGCAGTACGACAAGCCATCGGCTGTCTACTGTCTTTCCCTCCGGGAAGAGGGTATCGCCGAAATGTTCCGGAAAGCCGGTACTGATCCCTCCGGCGATATGTCTGACCGTCTGAAAGCTTATATGCAGTCGAAAATTTTTGGCTCCTGCGCCAGCCTTCTTAATTCCTCCGCGGGCACAGAGGCTCTCGCTGCTTCCTCAATCTACACATGCACCACCTCTTTCGTCTGTTCGGAAGCCTCTGAAAATGTCATTTACCTTTATACTTATGAAAATGCAAATCCAGTACTGATTTCTTTTATCGTGGGAGAAGGCCATGCCGTCTATGCCTCCGGCACTTACATCCTCAGTGAAAATATAGATATGGCAGATATGGCTTCATCGGCAAATGACGTGCTTGGGGTTTCTCTGTTCCAGGCTGAGTTGTTGGAGATAGATTGAAATCCTGCAACAGGTAAAGACGCTTCAGAAAACACCCGGAGCTTGTATCATACCTGTCCTCTGGCGCCCACAAACGCCTGTATGGCTTCATTGGCAAATGCCGCCGTCCCTTCTCCGCCTGCAGCGTCGATATTTTTTGTGAAATCACCGCTGCCTGCGTACATAGTCCCAAGACCTGACAGGATTTCATCGGAACAAGTATAAAAATGTTCCGTAATGAACTCCTGCAATTTTTTCACCAGTTTCCGGGCCTCCCCGGAATCCGGCGCCTCATTTTTCAAAAGGCCGAATTCCTTAAAAATTTCCATCATCTGTACATTCAACTTCTTTTGTCCCTCCAAAGTCCCCCCTTTTGATTTCTCCTCAAATTCATGGTACTCCTGCGTTTTCCCCCAGGCTGCCTTTGCCTGGGCCGCGTATTCGTCAATCTTCTTTGTATCAAATGCTGTAAAATCCATGGTATACACTCCTGTCTTTTTTATTTTACGGGCCAGATCAATCAACTTCTCCAGACGTTCCTTCTTCAGTGACAGCAGTTTAATCTGCTGTTCCAGAGCCTTTTCCCTGTCAAAATCAGGGTTTTCCATGATGGCCTTGATCTCTTTAAGAGGAAATTCCAGGTCTTTAAACAGTAAAATCTGCTGCAGCTTTTCCAGCGCTGTATCGTCATACAGCCGGTAGCCTGACTCGGTATATTCTGCCGGAGGCAAAAGTCCGATCCTGTCATAATACTGCAGGGCGCGTATACTCACTCCTGTCAGTTCGCTCACTTCATGTACTGTCCTCATATACTTCCTCCTTTCCCGGTAACATCAGCATAAACTATGACGCTGCGTAAGAGTCAAGTCTTTTTTACAGGATTTTTATGATTTCCTATAAAGGAACAAAGATTGCGCAAAGCGCAATCGCCGCGCGTGAGCGGGCCTGAAAGGCTAATTTCCTTTCCGCGAACTGCGCTTCCTCGGAGGTTTTTTACTTTATAGGACGCAAAAAAAGGGCGTCAGCCGCCCTTCTTTTATTGCTCATGAATTGATGGAAGCAGGATATTCTGTCCCGCGTAGATTTTATTGGCATCTTCAATCCCGTTTACAGCCATTATGATTTGGATATTTGCTGAATAGTCAATTCCATTCTCCAAACAGATCGAGGAAATAGTGTCTCCATACTGAACAGTATAAGCAGTAAAATAAACAGAATCAATCTTTTCTTCCGCCGTTTTATTGGGGACATCGGGAATTTCTTTTGTAAAATTTTCCTCAAGGGCAGAAATCTCACCGGACTGTTGTTCAATTATCTCCTGTTGTTCACTCAGCCGCGCATTTATGTCTGAGACAATTTTGTCCTGCTTTTCAAAATGTTCCCTGTAATTATTTTTCAGCGAAATAAGCGCTCCTCCAAGTATCAGACACCCAAGACATAAAACTGATGCTATGGCGATTAATACTTTGTTGAGTTTTGACGTCTTTCCTGATTGTTTTTCGATTCTTTTCTGTTGGATTTTGATAGGTTTTCCAATGTCATCATAAATATAGTACCCATTCAATTTCTCGATTTTCCCATTTTTCCACTGGAAAAACCCCCTTATATTTTGAATAGGATCAATAACATATGCCACTTGAAACGGCATGTCGAAAAAGTTTTCTTGTATAAATATGTCGTAATTGGACAAAAATATGCCATAGTTGGGATGCGTATGCTGCCAGCCGATTATTTTTTTCTCAGGATACCGTTTTTCGTGTTCTTTATGGACATAATCCCATGTTTCATGTGTAAATGTCAAGGTGGAGGCAGACGCATCTGTATATTTTGCTTCTATGTATTCTGAAATTACAATGTGGGTCTTCCCAAGTTCTTCCGCATATTCCCCCAGAATGATACTTCCAAGTTCCTTTGAGGTGTCAGACGAGGCAAATTTTTCTAATGCTTTATATACGTCCTGCTTAATGTAAACCTTAACATCGTCGTTTCCAATCTCCCCTAAAGCCAGGAAATTAAGGGGCAACTGGACTTGCGGAAGTTTAGTATTTTGAGCTTCTTCTTCAATTTCAAATTCTTTATTGTCCACTGCTTTCTCCTTCAGGCAAAAATAACGCACATACTTTATACATATATTTACCGCGTATTAAACACCAGTACTGAATTACCGATTGAGATTGCATCACCCTGGCGGAGTATATGCCTTGCCGTTCTGTTTCCGTTTACAACCGTCCCCATAGGTGTTCCGCAGTCAACCAATACATATTTGCTTCCTTCAAGTTTAATGTCACAGTGGTGGGCGCCCACAAGTTTATCTTTGAACAAAACTATAGTATTCTTTCCATTATTTCCAATGCTTGTAGTTCCGGCAAAAACAAGGTATTCTTTCCCCTCAAACTCGCCGCGGATGACTTTGAGCCAAGCTTGTTTTGCAAACTGTTCAAGCAGGCCGATTCCCAAACCAATAAGCAGTCCCATAATAATAATGCCAATGGCTCTCGACAGTGTACCCGTATCGTTCTCTCCTATTCCCAAAGTAATAAAATTAAACACAAAGCCGCCTGCAAATCCCCCCGACATGCCTCCTATCACACAAAAAAGAATCCGTTTTTTCTCTGGTTTAATCAATCCGACCGACATTCCCACGCCAATCCCCATAATTGCCCAGCCAAGTCCTCTTACAAACGCCGCATACAAGCCAGAAGCATCTTCATTTAGCATTTCGGAATACATCCACTGTGCGATATAACCGCTTACAAATCCGACTGCCAGCGAAATCCCCGCTCCCATTGCCGCATATTTCACCGCTTTTTCTTTTGAACCATAAAAAACACCTTCTCCCAGTCCCATAAACAGGCCTAAGCCGCAGGCAATAAGCGCTGAGAAAATGGCGGAAGAAATCCTTCCCGCCCTTGCAATAATTGAAACAGCAATATCAATGTCAAGATCCAGTAAGCCATAAATACCATTATATCCCATCCACTCTAAAATAGCTTCCGTGTCTGTGGAACCATCCAACGCCTCTTGTAGGATAAATCCAACGGCCCCTCCAATCAGCGCCCATAGCAGGCCTTTCATAAAAACAGTCTTAAAGTTCACTTTTTGGCCTTTTACAGTTCCTCCGTGTGAAACGGTCTGCATCCGTTGTGACGTTGGGATAAATTCAATCCCTGCCAGTTCCTCAGCAGTAATCTCAAAATCATTTTTATCTGTCTCTTCCTCTGCCACATCCGAAGCCGCGCCGGACACTGTGAAAGTTGGATTTACGGATTCGGGGCTGTTGCTTTGCCCTTCAATGTCTCTGTTATTATCCTCCATCAGATCAATTTCCACCGTATCTTTAGCCGAGGCATAGTCGGCTACATAAAGATCAATATTTCCGACAGGGAAAAGGTACTTGTTGTCCATTGCCCATTGTGCCGCCTCCGCAGACAGAGGGCTGTAAGAGTTCCAGGACTTATATTGAATCATGTCTCCAATATTGATGATAATGTCGCTCAAAGACTCCCCGGCTCCCCAAATATCGCCAATACAAATCTGACCGTCTCTAAAATTCGGATGCCAAATGGGCGTAAGAATCTTACAAACCGGTTTATAACGGGGATAGTCCGCGTGAAGCGAAATCTCGATTTCATGCCTGCCCAGTGTTTCAATCCTTCCGTCGGGCAATAAGTATATGCCATTCACGAAATATGTAACCCGATACCTCTCAGGCGGCTGGCCCTCTATAGGAGTTACAGTGATATTTTTGTGACCGGTAAAGTCTTTTTTTACCTGCTCCCAATCAGAAGCAAGCCTTCGCATTCTTGCGGTCATTGTTTTATTCCTCCCATAATCCTTCAAATACTTCCGGCTTGTCCCCGGTAAACTCGTAATATATTGTATTCATTCCAACACGTCCCCCCACAATATGGAGCGGCGGGATTCCTATTTCAAACAGTGTTTTATTGAGGAAGCCTTCATCACCCTTGATTGAGTGGACACTGTCAAATGCCATCTGGCTGCCGCATTTGGGGCAGGCCAGCATTTCACCCTTGAGTTTATGGACAGGTATAAATAATTCTTTCTGTTCACCACACAGGCATTTTCCGACGGTAGCTATATCCCTGTCGAAGTCAACCACCGCCGTATCATCCATTTCTTTTCTGACCGACTCCAGTAATTCTCCAAGGGTTAAAGTCCTGACAGACCAGGGCTTTTCTATGATGGTTTTATAGGTGTCGTGGCTCATACAATCAGGCTTTTCTTGATATTCCACCACGTAAGAATCGTGTGTCAGGCCATTGAATACATATCCCTTTCCCGCCAGAGTTGGAAGGTTCCGGTCAGCATGTAACAGCTTCAGCAATTCCTGAACCTGAATTCCCGCAATAATTGAAGAAGATGTTGGAGTAGTTGGGATTTTCCCCTCCGCCATCTGCCCGTGAGTCAGCAGCGCACAGGATTTCCGTTTGTTAATAAGCCTCCAGTCTGTTTCTGTCATGGTACATTCATAGCAGGCGCCTTTTCCTGGAATGAAAACACGGGCAAATCCATTGAGGGCCTCGATCGCCCCGTCAATCCAAGGTTTATTTACTTTGTAGCAGGACTGATTTATGGAAAGTCTTGCTTCACGGTTATCAAGCCCGCCCAGGACAACATCCATCCGCCTGAACACGCCAAGCCCAACATCATCAATAATATTGCTGACAAACGCCTTTGCTTTAACATCAGGGTTTATTTCCATCGCGCGCTCTGCCGCTACTTCAGCCTTGAATCGGCCAACGTCTTTCGCCCTGTAAAGTACGGAACGTGTAAGATTTGTGTTTTCAATCCCGTCCATGTCGAAAATGAGTATTTTCCCTATACCAAGAAGTGTAAGATTTTTAATCAGTTCATTTCCGATTGCCCCTGCGCCAACCACCATAACAGCCGCATTTTTAAGGCGCTCCTGATCCCACCATGGAATAAGCCGCAGCCGGCTATAGCGGTCTTCCTCAAAATCTGCCGTTTGTAATTCTAAAATATTCTCCATTACTTTCCACCCGCTGTAATCTCCGGCTGAATCCGGAGAACGTCTCCGTCTTTGATACCTGCCTCTCCCAATGTTTGAGATTCCAGCAGCTGACGTCCAGTCACCTTGTGAATAAATTTGTAGCTGATGGGATTGCCATCCGGCCCGATGGAAGGTAACTTGATTTTCTCAATAAGTTTAACCATAATAACTCCACATTTAATATTGTCCGGCAAACCAACCTTCCGTTCCTTATTTCCTGTCGCATCTATGACTACCACATTCACTTTACCCATAAAAATTTACTCCTTGTCGTTTTCACTTTGTTTCCAGGACTCACATATATTATGTAGGGCCTCCCATAAAATGATATTACCTTGCCTTCTTATATGTTACTTCCAACCCCTTATCAGGGTGATACTTCCAAGTTACTATAATATTGTCAAATGTTTCACTTTGTTTCCCATCCGATCCCGTTGTCTCTCCCATTTCGTTAATAAGGGAATCAGGAAGATCTAATGCCTTATTCACCTCTTTGATTGCAGTATATGCCGAAGGATATGCGAGTCCATCGTCCTCCTGGTCATAGGGATTTGTATCAATCCTTAAATAACTGCCATCGGAACCAACATCTGCCCACATGAACTGACAGTATTCATCATACAGCTTTTGAAAATCCACCTCTGGGTCTCCACCTGAAATGACAACTACCATAATTACAACTATCGCTACAGCCGCTGCTGTAATTCCAATCATCAACGGCGTTTTTTTCTTTTTATTATTTGTTTTCTGTATACCGGCATTAAATTGATTGATCGCAGAGTTGACGCCCGCATCAACTGCCAGCCCCACTTTTTGTCCGCACATAGAACAAAACTCTTGTCCACTTTGTAATTTTGCTCCGCACTTCCCGCAAATGCCACCTCCCGTTGAGTTTTTTGCAGTACCGCACTTGGTACAGAACATCTGCCCATCTCTCAGTTGCGCTCCGCAGTTGTGGCACACATACGCAGGGTTTGTTTCTCCATCTTTATGGTACTGTTCTGTACAGCCAAACGTAGTACATCCCTTATTTTCTTCCCAACATCCTTCGTGGTGAGGAATCCCACAGGAAGGGCACACTTTCACTGTCTCCCCTTCCTTGATTTCCGTTTTGCAAAACGGGCAAATTTTTCCAATGTAGTTTTCCATCGTGACCCCTCCTACAATGTTATTTTTTAATGGGCCTTGTGGCGAAATTCACCACCAGGGGATTCATTTGCCGCCTATTCCAATTCCTTTTTACAGGTTTTTCGCAGAGTAATCTCCTTGACGAAAAAATCAGCTAAAATCCACACATCACAATGATTTCTATCATTTCTATGACTGGATTTTTGACGGATAATTTTTTAAAATCTTTTCGCCAGTTTTTCCATATTAATTCGCTTCAGTTCCAAAGAAGAGTGAACGTATTTATCTAAAGTGATCTTTACATTGGAATGTCCCAGGATTTCACTAAGCGTCTTTACATCAAATCCTATCTCAACACACCTTGTTGCAAATGTATGGCGAAGAGAATGAAAATTCGCATCTGTAATTTTGCTCTCAGACAAGTAAGATTTGAATCTGTTTTGCATTGTCCGCGGTTCGATATACCCTTTACACTCTCCTGACAAAATAAATGCATTTGGTTCCGCGGCAAAGGGCTGCATCAGTTGAACCAGGAACCCCGGCAGGGGAATTGTCCTAATGGCCGATAAACTTTTGGGTTCTGTGATGATAATTCTTGTTTTCTGTGGAGAAAGCTTATCTTCACATTGTAATCTCTGCATCGTATGATCGACCTTTAAGGTTCCGTCGCTGAAAGATATATTTTTCCACTGAAGCGCACATAATTCTCCGATTCTGATTCCCGTAAAAAGGCAAATAAATACACCTAATTTATAGCGGTCTGTATCCGACGACAAGACAGATATCAACCGCTTTTCCTCTGAATTACTGAGTACCCGCATTTCATAAAAGGATCTCTTAATGTTTATTCCTGAAAAATTGCAAATTGTAGGTACGCCATTGCTTTGCGCGTAATTAAATGTCTCTTTAATAATCACGATAATATCGTTCATCATTTTAGGGGATATGCCCCCGCTTTTATCAAGCTTTCCACAGTCCAATTTCTGTTTCACAAATTCTTCCATAAGCGATGTGCTGATTTTACTTATAAAATATTTTCCCAACAGCGGAGCGATATGATTATCTATCGTGTTACGGTAACGAATATATGTAGAATCCTTTACAGCAATCTTTTTCTTAGACAGCCATTCATATAACCAGTATTCATACTTGGTATTATTGGCATAATTTTTACTCCTCAAATCCGGTGTGAGTATTTGATATTTTGCCCTGATCAGCTTTTCTTTCACTCCATGGTAAGTTTTGTCGTAAACATACGCGTATTTTGCTTTTCCATTTTCATCATATGAAAGAATATACCTGCCTTCATATCTTCCGTCTTTCCGCTTGTAAATGTTCTCGCCTTTTCGTGCCATTTTCAAATATTCCTTTCCATTGATTTATTAGTGACGGACAATTTGACTGATAAAAAAGCGAAACATATTATAAAAATCCTTGAATTCCCATTTGCAGCCCATCAATTTTCAATAATCTCTTGAAGGATCAATGGTTTTCCCTTTTATATCTTGACAAATTGAGCAACACTATGTATGATTATAGAGAAAAATTGTGGATTTTGTCTTTCGTCAAGGAGATTACTCTACGAAATTAAGACGGTATATAGAAGCTGTAGCGTTAAGTGATTAACATACAGCTTCTTTTTATACAAATTCCCTGTAACGTCGATGTGTAACCCTTGTTTGAACATTTATATGATATGATTTCTGGACACCAGTGAGATATTAATGGGTAAAAATGATTATCTTCTATAGAAATGCTTATATACCGGACTACGCGGCCAGCCGCTCCATCTCAGCCCTTGCCTCTTTTATTTTTAAAAAGGGGCAGTCCCCCTGCGGGAACCGCCCCTTTATTCCGTAAATTATGTAATTTTTCCATCTCTGCACGAAATCCTGCACCATTTGATGTAGATAATGTAAATGCTTTCTGACCTCATAAAAGAAGTCATCTTGAAGAATTTTTATCCTTTCAAGGGGCGCGTTCCATTCATAAATTCTCAGTTATTACAAATGGAAAGCTATTTGTTAACTATTTTTGTCTTGCCATTGATTTTTATTAAGGCGCAGGCACATAAAATCAAAATTATGGTTGCAGTTATATTTCCCCATATATTATCATTGATGACATAAATCCCCAATAAAGAATTCACAATACAATGAAATAATACACAAAGCCATACACTGTTTGTATTTTTTCTTATACCTGCCAAGGCAAAACTTAATCCTAATACGTTTATTCCAAATGCAAAATAATTGTGCCCATATTGCCCCACTCCTTGTATGTAAAATAAAGGCAAATGCCACAGCCACCAAATAATACTAACTATCATAGTCGATATGGTAAATGAATACTTTTTCTCCAGTTCTGGCTGAAGAATATAACGCCAGCCTGCTTCTTCTAATCCGCCCCCAACAAGCATCATAGGAATCATAACAATAATTGCAAAGACAGGCGCTCCATTTTCGTACCCGGAAATAAGACATTGAGGTAAAATAAACATGATTGCCATAATCACTACCATAAGGTAGGAAAAAATATTATGTCTAAAATCAAAGATATTTTTTAACCATTCTTTAATACCTGCAACTTTGTTGTTGCGCCTTAATGATAAATAGGACGCGATTGTAGGTGACAACCCGCCTAACAGATATGGCACATATAGCCATTTATTATCATTCAGGTAAATTCCGTTGAAACTGCATAATAAACATGTCCCCCAACCAATCAACATAATCAGAAAGGTAAACCCCAAATAATTTTTGTTCAGCTTACTCATATTTCTCATATCTCCTTAAATACCGATTTGTTTAATCCATTATTTTTTCATCTCTGCACAAAATCCAGCCAGTCGGAAGTCTCCTTTTTAAATGACAGAACTCTAAATTCCTCCCAACTTTCTGATATTTCATATGCGTTTACAACTGCGGCTTCCCTTTGACGTAGCCCCTTTCGCAGCGCCTTCAGACTTGCCTCTCCGATCGCTTCTGTTTTCACCCTTGTCTCCATTTTAATTCAGTTCTGCTGCATGGTCAACTGGCAGTTTCAGCAGAAACCAAACCGTCTTCGCCAAAGGACGCATTTCCCTCTTCTTCCTTCTGCTGCTTCTTCCGGTTCATTTTCTCCTGCAAATGTGCAAATCCCTCCTGCTTTAGCTCCTTGGTTACGTCCGTGTAGATGTTCAACGTCGTTTTCACGTCCTTATGCCCCAGCACATCCTGTACCACCTTTATATTCACTCCCTCTTCCATCCGCCATCGTTTGCGTTCCTCCTTCCATGATTCCTCTTTTCTTTCTTCCATGATTTCTACTCTCCCCTTTCTGGTTTCCAGCAGACAAGGGGTCGCCTTCCGCTAGATAAACGCTAGTGCCGAAAGGCTTCCGGCATCTGTTTTCTGCAAGAACAAAGATTGCGCAAAGCGCAATCGCCGCGCGTGAGCGGGCCTGAAAGGCT